>NZ_JAKJHX010000052.1:0-26783 GCF_021648855.1 Tychonema litorale BBK16
GGAAACGGCACTGCCGTCTCCTTTATATCATTCCGGTGCAGCCGGAATTGATATTCCGCTTGCACAAGGTGAATCAGGTAGATTTGTTAAAATCAGATAAGGAACAGCAAAGCATTTTACATTTAATTATGTTGACATACCGAACCCCGTTCATCTGCGGTTCAAACTCCTGATTTTTTGCCAAAGATAGCGCGGATTCAAATAACGCCGATATTTTGTAACTACTTCTTTGCCCAATAAAATCACACTCAGCCAAAAACAAACTTCGGCTATAATAGCTAAAATTATATCTATTGCTGTTTTTTGGGAAATGGCGATCGGCAAAAATGGCACAATCAACAAAATTGCCACCCAAGGTAAAAAAGAGACAACAAATAAAAATAAACCTATTTTCTGCATAGCTTCAGATTATGCTCGCATCTCAAACTTAATATCAAACTCAATTCTTAATCCCCGTTGCTGCAATACCTCGAATAAACTGTCGTTGACCTGCCAAAAACAGCAACACTACCGGGAGAGTTCCAATTACCACGGCGGCCATCAACAATGGCCAACTGCTAGTAAACTGCTCCTGAAACTCAGCCAAAGCTAACTGTACCGTCCGTAACTCAGGCCTTGTCGTAAACACCAGTGGCTTAAACAAATCGTTCCACTCGCCGATAAACGTAAACAAAAATAGTGTCACCAAAGCAGGGCGCGCCAAAGGCAACATCACCTGCCACAAAACCTGCCAGCGGTTAGCCCCATCTAGCATTGCAGCCTCTTCTAACTCGATCGGAATTGTCATGAAATATTGACGCAGTAGAAAAATCCCAAAACCGTTCGCAGCCGTTGGCAAGATTAGTGCCCCGTAAGTATTGAGCAAATGACCCCACTTCAAAACTAAGAAAATGGGAATTACCAAAAGCTGAAACGGAATTACCAGTGTTGCCAAAACTCCGAGTATTAGGGCTTGCCGCCCTCGAAACTTCAGCCGGGCTAAGGCATAGCCGGCTAAAGCGGAAGTTATGACCTGAAAACCAGTTACTGCGATCGCCACTAGAGTAGAATTAAGAAATGCCAACAAAAAATTGCCCCTCTGCCAAGCCTCCTGATAGTTCGCAAGTGTCAACCCTGTGCCCTTGGCACCGACGCTATCTGGCGATAAGGAAACCAAAAATACAGTAGCCAATGGTAGCAGTACCAGGACTGCCCCCACCAGCAAGAAAATAAAACTCAACAGTTCCAGCGCCCTAGACCTATCAAAAGATTTGCCCATAAACTTGTGAATTAATCTAAAATAATAACCTTAGTGAGGCTCTCAAACCCGATCTCCTCCCAGATTCGCACACAACCGTGAATTTTTAGTCGAAAATAGGTAAAGTGTACTGTCACTGACCCCAATTTTAAAGGGCTGTCCAAACATCCTAACAAGGTTATTGAGGAGAATACACATCATATGCCACAACTTGAGGCTATCCAAGCAATTGACTTTCAAACCGAAACTTACAAAGATGCTTACAGCCGAATCAATGCCATTGTGATTGAAGGCGAACAAGAAGCTCATGACAATTACCTGACGCTGGCCCAAATGTTGGCTGACAAGAAGGAAGAGTTAATCGGTTTGTCCAAGATGGAGAACCGCCACATGAAGGGCTTCCAAGCTTGTGGTCGTAATCTCAAAGTCACGCCGGACATGGTATTTGCCAAGGAGTTCTTTTCTGAACTGCATGAGAATTTCCAAAAGGCATCTGCCGAAGGTAAGGTTGTAACTTGCTTGCTGATTCAATCGCTGATTATTGAGTGTTTTGCGATCGCAGCCTACAACATTTACATCCCCGTCGCCGACGACTTTGCCCGCAAAATCACTGAAGGCGTAGTCAAAGAAGAATATATGCACCTGAATTTTGGTGAAGTCTGGCTGAATGCTCACTTTGAAGAATCCAAAGCTGAACTCGAAGTCGCCAACCGCCAAAACTTGCCTATCATCTGGAGACTGCTAAACTCTGTCGCAGATGATGCTAACGTTTTGGGGATGGAAAAAGAGGCTTTAATTGAAGACTTTATGATTGCCTACGGTGAAGCCCTAGGCAACATTGGTTTTAGCAACCGTGACATCATGCGGATGTCAGCACAAGGCCTCGCAGCCTAATTAATTGGGAAATCAGGAATGGGATAAAATTTTAAAATTAATTTTTTTAAATTTTCCCTTCTTCTTCCTTCTTCCTTCTTCCTTACAAGGTCTCGCACCCCAATCAAGTTGGAAATAAAGAACGGGAACTCAATTAAAAAATTTTAATTTTCCCTTCTAACTTCTGACAACTGACAACTGACAGTTGACAACTGACAACTGTCAACTGACTTCTTTCTTCTTTCTTCTTCCTTTATTTGACAACTTAATGTTTGGTTTAATCGGTCACTTAACCAGCTTAGAGCACGCCCAATCGGTAGCTAACGAGCTGGGCTATCCAGAATATGCCGATCAAGGTCTCGATTTTTGGTGCAGCGCACCGCCCCAAATAGTCGATCACATTACGGTAACAAGCATCACTGGGCAAAAAATAGAAGGCCGCTATGTCGAGTCCTGTTTTCTGCCAGAAATGCTAGCTACTCGCCGGATTAAAGCAGCCACTCGCAAAATTATTAATGCGATGGCGCACGCTCAAAAGCATGGGATTAATATCACAGCTTTGGGTGGCTTTTCTTCGATCATTTTTGAGACTTTCAACTTGCAGCAAATTAAGCAAATTCGCAATCTCAAGTTGGAGTTTGAGCGATTCACTACTGGCAATACTCATACGGCTTACATCCTCTGTCGCCAAGTAGAACAAGCTGCCCCCAAATTGGGGATTGAATTGTCAAAGGCTACTGTAGCTGTTTGTGGTGCTACTGGCGATATCGGCAGTGCTGTGTGTCGCTGGCTTAATGCCAAAACTAATGTAGCAGAATTGTTGCTAATTGCCCGTGATAAGGAACGTTTGCAAGATTTGCAAACTGAACTGGGGCGAGGCAAAATTATGGGCTTGGAAGAGGCTCTGCCCCAAGCTGATATTGTCGTCTGGGTAGCGAGTATGCCAAAGGGGGTAGAAATTGACCCATCTACATTGAAGCAACCTTGTTTGCTGATTGATGGTGGCTATCCGAAAAATCTGGCAACTCAGGTTCAGCATCCCGAAATCTACGTGCTCAATGGTGGCATTGTGGAACATTCCCTCGATATTGAGTGGAAAATCATGAAGATTGTCAATATGGATGTACCGGGTAGACAGTTGTTTGCTTGTTTTGCTGAGTCAATGCTGCTGGAATTTGAAAAGTTGTATACCAATTTTTCTTGGGGACGGAATCAAATTACGGTGGAAAAGATGGAGCAAATTGGTGAGATTTCCGTTAAACACGGTTTTCGACCTTTGATGTCATTCTGATCGTGATAGTTAACGGTTGACTGTTGACAGTTAACTGTTGACTGTTGACTGTTGACTGTTGGCTGTATTGAAAACTCTGATCCCATTCTTTTGGTAGGATCGACAAAACCTGACAAAACCTTATAGAAATTTTCAGCGTGCCAAACCCCGATCGCAAACCACTACTCTTAGATTTTGAAAAGCCCCTCGCAGAACTCGAAGGGCGAATTCATCAGATTCGCCAACTTGCCGAAGAGAACGGTGTTGATGTTTCTGACGAAATTCGTAAACTCGAAGCACGTTCAGCCCAACTGCGACAAGAAATTTTTGGCAGCCTCTCGCCCATGCAGAGGCTGCAACTGGCCCGTCACCCGCGCCGCCCCAGTACACTAGATTATGTTCAGGCAATTAGCGATGAGTGGATCGAGCTTCACGGCGATCGGCGTGGCACTGACGATCCGGCCCTCGTTGGTGGAATTGCCCGCATAGACGGGCGTCCTACAGTGATTATTGGTCATCAAAAAGGCCGCGACACTAAGGATAATATTGCCCGCAACTTCGGAATGGCCGCTCCAGGTGGCTACCGTAAGGCTCTACGTTTGATGGAACACGCCGATCGCTTCGGAATGCCAATTTTCACGTTTATCGACACTCCGGGGGCTTGGGCGGGCTTAGAAGCAGAGCAGTTTGGACAAGGAGAGGCGATCGCCTGCAACCTCCGAGAAATGTTTCGCCTCGATGTTCCCGTGATTTGTACCGTCATCGGCGAAGGCGGTTCTGGTGGCGCTTTGGGCATTGGTGTAGGCGAACGATTGTTGATGCTGGAGCATTCTGTCTACACCGTTGCTACCCCCGAAGCTTGCGCCGCTATCCTCTGGAAAGACGCTGGGAAAGCTAACTTAGCCGCAGAAGCTCTGAAAATTACTTCTTGGGATTTGAAAAACCTGGGCGTTCTGGATCAAATAGTACCAGAACCAGTTGGTGGCGCTCACTCCAACCCCCTCAAGGCTGCGTCCATGCTCAAAAAAGCTTTGTTGGAAAATTTAGCAGAACTGAGTGCGCTCACCAGCCAGCAGCGCCGCCAAATGCGGTATCAAAAGTTTCGCGACATTGGTGTATTCACAGAAATTTCGGCTTGAGGCGATCGATTCAGAGTTACCAATTCCAACTGATAATTCTGCGAAGCAGTCAGCAGTGTTATAATTTTTCAGGTGACACCTGCTTAACAGTTCTTAATGTTTATCTCAGAAATAACTGTTCTCATGGGCTCTTTCAAAAACTGAGTTTCCCCCATACCGAGTTTTTTTTATGAACTATCCGACAACAAAGCAGGCTCTGATTACCGGAGCGAGCAGCGGTATTGGGAAAGCGACGGCTCTAGCATTTGCAAAAGCCGGTATAAACCTGGCTTTAGTGAGTCGAGAGTCGGAAAACTTAACAGCCGTTGCCGCCGCAGCTAGAGCGGTCGGGGTAAAAGCCGAAGCTTATCCGTTAGACTTGTCGAAAATTGAGGAAGTGCAAAGTGGCATCAGCGCGATCGCAGCTCAATTTGGCCCAATAGATATCCTCGTCAATAGTGCAGGGATGGGCTACACTGGCCCTTTGACGGAAACCCCTCTAGCCGACTGGCAGAGAGTTTTAGACCTAAATCTGACTAGCGTCTGGCAGTGTATTGAAGGAATTTTGCCGGGAATGCGCGATCGCAAATCTGGAATCATCATCAACGTTTCCTCCATCGCAGGTAGCCAAGTCTTCCTAAATTGGGGACTCTACTGCGTCAGCAAATTCGGTCTCATGGCTTTGTCTAAGGCTGTAGCGACAGAAGAACGGGCTCGCGGAATTCGCGTAACAGCCATCTGTCCAGGTTCTGTCAACACTCCCATGTGGGACACAGAAACCGTCCAAGCCGACTTCGATCGCACTGCCATGTTAACCCCAGAAATCGTCGCCGAATCAATTCTGCACGCAGTTCAGTTGCCAGCAAGTGCAGTAATTGAAGAAATTACCCTCATGTCCAACGCTGGAGTTTTGTGAACTTGAGATTTGAGAATGCTGGGTTTTTCTCAGACTTCAACAATCTTTGAAACTCCATCCCCCAATCCAAAATCTAAAATCTAAAATCAATTAATCTTCACACCAATTTCTTATGACAATTGCATCAAACAACGGTTCCACAGGCTCGAACTCTCTCTCGACGGACAGCATGAAACTTTTAGAAACCGCAGACAAAAACCTACCATCCATCACCACCAGACCAGACCGCAATTCCTCGAACGGTCATGAATCTAACGTGCCCATAACCACAGAAGTAGGTCACGAGGAAATGATGGAAGCAGTGCGGACGATGCTGCTAGGAATCGGAGAAAACCCGGAACGCGAAGGATTGCTCAAAACCCCGAAGCGGGTAGCAGAAGCAATGCGATTCCTCACCAGCGGCTACAGTCAATCTCTAGAAGAACTCCTTAACGGCGCTATCTTTGACGAAGGTCATAACGAGATGGTGTTGGTGCGAGACATCAGCGTATTCAGTATGTGCGAACACCATATGCTGCCATTTATGGGACGAATTCATGTCGCTTACATCCCCAATCAAAAAGTAGTGGGACTGAGTAAATTAGCCCGAATTGTCGAGATGTACAGCCGACGGTTGCAGGTGCAGGAACGTTTGACTCGGCAAGTTGCTGAAGCAGTTCAGACAATATTGGAACCGAGGGGAGTTGCTGTGGTAATGGAAGCTAGTCATATGTGTATGACGATGCGGGGCGTGCAAAAACCAGGTTCTTGGACGGTGACAAGTGCGATGTTGGGAGTGTTTCAAGAGGAACAAAAAACTCGCGAGGAATTCCTGAATTTGATCCGCCATCAACCGGCATTCTTTTAGTCATTAGTCATTAGTCATTAGTCATTAGTCATTAGTCATTAGTCATTAGCCAATCACTTTTTGGCTTGTGGCTAGTGACGATCGCATGGGGCCCAGAAACCGGGTTTTTTACGGTGCGTAACGAAGTATCTCGTAAAAACCCGGTTTCTGGGTCGGCGTAAGTCCCGATCTAAAATCTAAAATCGGATGACGATCGCCCGTTCAGCCCTTAAAATGGACGGGTGACTTATGGCTTGTGACTAATGAATCCTATTAAATTCGGTACAGATGGCTGGCGCGGCATTATTGCTGACGATTTTACATTCGATCGCGTGGCGTTAGTAGCTCCCCTAGCAGCACAAGTTCTCGGACAAACTGGTGGTAATAATGCAACTAGCGGCACTGTAATCGTCGGTTACGATCGCCGATTTCTGGCTGAAGAATTTGCCCTCGCAGCAGCTAAGGCAGTCCAGAGCGCCGGATTTGACGTGTTACTGAGCGATTCTTACGCTCCAACTCCAGCTTTTAGTTTAGCTGCGAAACAGTTAAATGCTTTGGGTGCGATCGTCCTGACTGCCAGCCACAATCCGGGTGCATATTTAGGGTTAAAAGTCAAGGGCGGATTTGGAGGTTCAGTTTCGCCAGAAGTTACTCAACAGATAGAGGCAAAACTCGAAAATCCAGCACCAATTTCAGCAATTCCTGGCAAATTGGAGAGTTTCAATCCTTGGCCTGCTTATTGTAAAACGCTGCGGGCAATGGTGGATATTGATGCGATTAAAAATGCGATCGCCTCTAAGAAAATTACCGTATTTGTAGATGTAATGCACGGTGCGGCCGCCGGAGGATTGGCACAAATTTTAGAAGTTCCGGTGCACGAAGTCAATAGCGATCGCGATCCGTTGTTTGGTGGCGGTGCACCCGAACCTTTGCCGCGCTACCTGTCGCAGTTGTTTCGGGTAATGCGAACTCACCAGCGAAAAAGCTCTGGTTTGTCGATCGGGTTTGTGTTTGACGGAGATAGCGATCGCATTGCAGCGGTTGACTCCCAAGGCAATTTCCTTAGTTCACAAATCCTAGTTCCTATCTTAATTGAACATTTAGCAAAACGGCGCGGGTTTACCGGGGAAGTGATTAAAACCGTCAGCGGTTCTGACATTATGCCCAAAATTGCCAAGTTGTATGACTTGCCTTTATTTGAAACGCCGATCGGTTACAAGTATATTGCCGATCGAATGTTAACCACCCAAGTCTTAGTCGGCGGCGAAGAATCGGGCGGAATCGGCTACGGTACGCACATTCCCGAAAGAGATGCTTTGCTGTCGGCGCTGTATTTGTTAGAAGCCGTTGTCAAATCCGGCGAAGATTTGAGCGACATCTATAGCCGACTGCAAACAGAAACTAACTTTACTTCAGCTTACGACAGAATCGACTTGCACTTAGCAAATATGGACGAACGTTCCCGCTTGCTGAAGCTGTTGGAAAATCAACCTTTAACAGAAATCGCCGGCAAAGCAGTTGTAGATTGCAACAAAGTTGACGGATACAAATTCCGTTTGGCTGACGGAAGTTGGCTGTTAATTCGGTTTAGCGGAACTGAACCAGTTTTGCGGTTGTATTCCGAAGCAGCGACTTTGAAAGAAGTGATGCAAAACTTGAATTGGGCAAAGAGTTGGGCGCATAAAGGTTAATTTATTTAACCACAGGTGACACGGGCGAGACGCCCGTGCCACATTTGAATTATCTAAAAAGCTCGTTTGTAGTAAGAACTTTAGTCCTTGTTCAACAATGATTACAAACAAAAACTTCAATATTATCGGTGTAATCGGCGATATCCACGCTGAAGAACAATTGTTGGAGAAAACCGTAGCTTTTCTGAACTCCCAAAATGTTGATAATATCCTTTGTGTCGGGGATCTTGTTGATGGTTCAGGTGACGCTAATCAATGCTGTAATATATTGAAACGCGAAGAAATTCTGGTCGTTTTAGGAAATCACGATCGATGGTTATTAAAAAATGAAATGCGAAGTCTAAAAGAGGCTACACAGCCAGATTCCCTTTCGGTTATTTCGCAGTCGTTTTTAAGCTCTCTCCCTTCAACTATTGAATTTCCAACACCTGATGGTCTAGCACTCTTATGTCACGGCCTTGGGGAAAATGATATGGCTCGACTAACTCCTGGTGATTATGGGTATGCCATTGAAGTAAACATAGATATCCAAAACTTAATTCGAGGGCGAAAATACAGATATGTCATCAATGGTCATACACATTACAAGATGGTTCGACACTTTGGTAACTTAACTATTATAAACGCGGGAACGTTAAAGCAGGAGCATGAGCCTGGTTTTTTAGTCATTAATTTTGTTCAACAATTTGTACAATTCTACAAGTTTTTGGTAGATTCTGCGATCGAAGAAGCAGAAAGAGTTAGTTTAACAGCGCTAAGTTGCGATCGGGGCGGGTTGACGAGATAATTAGTTTGAGACATAGATTGTTGGTAAATCCCACCCCTACAAATATTGATGGTTATTTAACCAGACTTGAATTACCTCTCCCTTCTCTTTCTCTGTGTCCTCTATGTCCTCTGTGGTTGATATAAAAATTAATTGACTTAGCTATCGCCAGTCTTATCATGCTTAGATGATTCAGGCTTTCCTGCTAATGGTAACAATTCCGAACCATCTGCATTCATCACATAAAGCCTGACTTCGGGATATGAGTCAGGAATAAATGCAACTTTTTTACCATCAGGCGACCATGTAAAAAAACGAATTTTTGGTTTTAACTTAGTCAAATTTGAACCGTTGGAATTTATCACACAAATAAACCATTCTTCGCTACCATCTGGCTGAGATTTTGAGGGACAGCTAAAGGCAATTCGCTTACCGTCAGCCAACCACACAGCGCTAGCCCCATCGGCTATTTTTTGAGGTTTTCCTGAACCGTCAGCCTTCGCAAGCCAAACTTGACTAATCGTTTCGCTGCGTTTAGCATCGCCTGTATAGATGCCGCGAGTGTAGACAATTTGTTTGCCGTTGGGAGACCAAGAAGGTGCATAATCTTCACTGGTTGATGAAATCTGAATTCTATTTGTTCCGTTGACATTAATCAATTCTAGTTTATTGCTTTTAAAAGCAATCTTTTTGCCATCTGGCGACCAAATAGGCGAGTTATTAGTAATTGACTCACCTTTGTTATTTCCCAAATCAACTAACTTTATTAAACTGCTACCATCTGAGTTAATTACATAAATCTTTCCTTCTCCTTCAAAGGCAATTCGATTGCTGCTGCGCGACCATTGTGGATTTTTTGCCCAGCCAATATCTCTGGTGATTTGCGTGAGTTTAAAACCTTCCGAATTGATTGCGTAGAGGCTACCGCAGCAATTTTCGGTTTCTTTTTGCTGCTTAAAGTTGCGACTTGAATAGAAGACAATCCGCCGACTGTCAGGCGACCAAGCTGGATCGATATCCATTTCTGGATCGTCGGTAAGTCTAGTCAATCCTTTACCGTTGACGTTGACTTTATAGATTTCCCAATTCATAAACGGTTGTTCATTTTTTCCGTGGGTTGCTAGAAAAGCAATTTGCTTGCTATCTGGGGACCAGACTGGTGGGCCCATAACCTCATAGGCTGCATATTCATCTCCTATTGCACAGCTATGGACGGACGCAAATGCAATTAGAAAAAAAGCGAAAAGGTAGATTTTAGAAAGGCGCATAAATTATTTTAATCGCAATAATTTTTATGCTATAATTTAAGCTTGAGATATATAATTTGACTGTGACAGTCGATCGACTGTCATCTCTGGCGATCGCAATTAATTTGGAGACCCAAAAAGATGGCATACAGCGATTTCAGCCTTGCGAGAGTTAAAAACGATTTTGGTTTAACTTTGGATGAGACGCGCGATTTATTTGCCATTACAACGCCTGTTGCACCGTCGGAAATTTTAACAACTACTTTAAATGATTACGTGCCTTTAGCAATTGCTATTTCCACAGAAAAGGCTCGATCGGAGTTTTTAATTGCTCCGATTTTAGCAGAAGCTAGGCGGTTGTTAAACAAGCGAATTTCGCTGTTTTCCGGTAAGGATTTTACAGTCGATCCAGCTAGGGGATTGGAAGGATTTTGCGATTATATTATTAGCGGTTCTCAGGAACAATTGTTTGTCAGTGCTCCTGTTGTGACTATCTTTGAAGCGAAAAAAGAAGATATTATTGGCGGGTTGGGGCAATGCGCGGCGGCTATGGTGGCTGCTGAATGCCTTAATCAAAATCAAGGTACTGAGGTCGATCGCCTTTACGGTGCTGTGACAACGGGTACTAACTGGAAGTTCTTGATTTTAGAAGGAACTACTCTGTTTATCGATCCGACAGAATACTATATCAACCAGGTTGATAAGATTTTGGGAATTTTGCTGCAACCATTTTCCCAAAATGTGAGTTAATGTCTATACAAAGTTTTAATGGAAATTATGACCGATCGCAAATTACTCATTGTCGCCACCAGCAATCCCGGCAAAGTTAAGGAAATGCAGGTTTATCTTCAGGATTTAGGATGGGAGTTGCAACTGAAACCGCCAGAGTTGGAAATAGAGGAAACTGGAGAGACTTTTATTGCTAATGCTTGTTTGAAGGCTTCGGAAATTGCTAAAGCAACTGGGGAATGGTCGATCGCAGATGATTCTGGTTTAATGGTAGATGCACTCGATGGTCAACCGGGAATTTATTCGGCGCGCTACGGAAAAACCGATGCTGACAGAATTTCTCGAATGCTGACAGAATTGGAAGGCGAAAAAAACCGAGAAGCACAATTTGTGTGTGCGATCGCGATCGCCCGTCCAGACGGTACAATTGCCCTGCAAGTAGAAGGAATTTGCCGGGGTGAAATCCTGCACACTCCCCGTGGTACGGGAGGTTTCGGATATGATCCCATTTTCTACGTGCCCGCACAGCAACAGACTTTTGCAGAAATGACACCCGAAATTAAGCGATCGCACTCCCACCGCGGCCAAGCATTCCAGTCTCTCTTACCACAAATGGAAAAAATTGTCAAGTAAAGGGAGAGGGGGAGACGGGGAGAGAGCAGGATACTGATGCCCCATGCCCCATGCCCCATGCCCCATGCCCCATTCCCCATTCCCCATTCCCCATTCCCCATTCCCAATTTCCTAGATTGCTTCCTGGTTCTTTTCCCCAGTCCGAATCCGAATGATTTGTTCGACAGGCGAGATGAAAATCTTGCCATCGCCAATCTCACCAGTGCGGGAAGCGGCGATAATTTTATCAACCACCATGTCAACCTGATCGTTTTCGACAACGACCTCGACCTTGAGCTTTTGCAAAAACTCAACCGTGTACTCAGAACCGCGATAGCGTTCAGTCATACCCTTCTGGCGACCAAAACCTCTAACTTCTGAGACAGTCATACCCACAATACCAGCGTTGACAAGCGCGATTTTCACTTCGTCAAGTTTAAACGGACGAATAATAGCTTCTACTTTTTTCAATTTTTTCACTCCAGACACTTACTTCTTTGTTTAGCACTTAATCAGGGTCATCGCATCGCCAACAAGGAGTTTTTTTGTATGCGATGACTACTCAAAAATATAATATCACCATTGATCGGTCAGCAGAATTCAGCAGACTTCAGCCAACAGCCCCCATCCCAGTCTGCTAACATAGTCCTGGAGACGCTATCGACCTATCGACGCTTTTCCTGAAGCTGGAGATTCTTCGCTTTGAATGACAAAATCAGCTCTTCTAATCCTTGGTAAACCTAGATATTCCGGCTACTGCTTTAAAGCCTAAAATTTTCTATGTCAAATTTGTACATATTCTTGAAAACTATAATTAGGCGGTCAGTTAAACTATTTCTATGCACCCAGCTAGCCCTCCCCCTGACCGCAACGGGCTTGATGCCCTATTCAGAAACCGCGCCTTCCTCGCCTTGTGGACTGGCCAGTTATTGGCCCAAGTGGCAGATAAGATTTTTTATGTATTGCTGATTATCCTCCTGAAAACTGGTGATTATACAGTAGGGCAGAATTTTCAAAATTCCATGTTATCAGCGGTGATGATTGCCTACACGGTGCCTGCGATCGTTTTTGGTTCAGTAGCAGGTATCGCCGTAGATCGGTTTTCCAAGAAGCAAATGCTGATTGGCTGTAACCTGATTCGTGCTCTATTAATTTTCGCGATGCCGTTTTTGCCCAAAGCTTTTGTAGTTTTGCTAGTAATTACGTTTTTGGTTTCTACTGTAACGCAATTTTTTGCTCCCGCAGAAGCAGCCGCCATTCCGCTGGCGGTGGGGCGAGAGGGATTGATGTCCGCCAATGCTCTATTTGCGTCGTCTACGATGGGTGGGATTATTGTCGGTATGACGATCGGCGAACCGCTGTTTAGTTGGATCAAACACAGCTATGGAGGAGGTTCACGAGAGTTTTTGCTGGCGGGATTGTATGTGGTCTCGGCTGTTTTGATTTATGCTATGCGGATCAAGGAAAGTCGTGTCGGTAGTAATGGAAAAAACATCCATCCTTGGCAAGATTTCAAAGAAGGTTTGCGCTATTTGAAGCGAAATCGCCTGGTGAGTAATGCGATGGTACAGTTGACGATTTTGTATTCGGTGTTTGCTGCGCTTCAGGTGCTGGCGATCGCACTTTCGGGCAAAATAGGTCTCAAGGAAACTCAATTTGGCTTTTTGCTGGCTGCTGCGGGAATCGGTATGGTTTTTGGTGCAGCGTTTTTGGGACATTGGGGCGATCGCGTGCACCACAAACCTTTACCATTAATTGGTTTCGTAATGATGGGTTTTGTGTTAGGAATGTTTGCCTTTACCAGACAGTTATGGTTGGGATTTAGTTTAAGCGCTTTGTTCGGTTTCGGCGCTTCCCTGATTAACGGCCCGATGCAAGCCTTGATTCAAGAGCAAACTCCAGAATCCATGCGAGGAAAAGTCTTTGGGTTTGAAAACAATGCGATTAATATTGCCCTCAGTCTACCTTTGGCAATTACTGGCCCGCTGACGGATGCTGTCAGTAAAGCTGTGGGTTCCGATGACCTCGGTTTGCGGATCGTGTTGCTGAGTTTGGGTTTTTTAGTCCCAGTTATGGGGCTGGCAGCTTGGCGGCATACCCGAAATGTTTTACAGGATGTGGTTTGAAGTATTGGGAATGGGGAATGGGGCATTGGGCATCGGCCATCGGGTATCGGGCATCGGCCATAGCTGACTAAGAATTTCTTGATGGTACAAGCCACCGGATTCATGGGTTGAAATCAATCCAAAATCTAAAATCTAAAAGCTAAAATCAAATGATTTTTTTGAGAGCTGCTATATTGCGGCATCATCTAATAACAGGTGTATTGCCTGCTTCAAATTCAGTTAAAAAAGTAGTAAAATTAAAGTTTTAACTTTAAATTGTCGTTAACTTAAGGATGGAAATTTGTGCAACTAAAAACTAAAGTAGCGGTAAAGCGTGCAACTGGTGCCTTTGCTCTGATTGATAGCTTGAGACGACATGGTGTCAAGCATATTTTTGGTTATCCCGGCGGTGCAATTCTGCCACTTTACGATGAACTCTACCGCGCTGAAGCCGAGGGCGGCCTCAAACATATTCTGGTGCGCCACGAGCAAGGTGCTGCTCACGCTGCTGATGGATATGCCCGCGCTACCGGACAAGTAGGGGTGTGTTTCGCGACTTCGGGCCCAGGCGCAACTAACTTGGTGACGGGGATTGCGACGGCTCACATGGATTCGATCCCGATGGTAATTATTACCGGTCAAGTGGCTCGTCCGGCGATCGGCACTGATGCCTTTCAAGAAACAGATATCTACGGCATCACACTGCCAATTGTCAAGCATTCCTATGTAGTGCGCGATCCGAGAGATATGGCAAAAATTGTCGCCGAGGCTTTCCACATCGCCAGTACAGGACGTCCTGGGCCTGTGTTGGTTGATGTGCCCAAGGATGTAGGTTTGGAGGAATTTGACTATCTACCGGTGGAACCTGGAGCAGTCAGAATTCCGGGCTATCGGCCGACGGTGAAGGGAAATCCCCGCCAAATTAATCAAGCGATTCATTTGCTCAAGGAAGCTCAGCGTCCTTTATTGTATGTGGGTGGTGGCGCGATCGCGGCTGCGGCCCATGATGAAATTAAAGAACTAGCGGAAATGTTCCAAATCCCCGTCACGACAACGCTGATGGGCAAAGGTGCCTTTGATGAGAACCATCCTTTGTCAGTGAAAATGCTGGGGATGCACGGCACTGCTTACGCTAATTTTGCCGTTACTGAGTGCGATTTGTTGATTGCTGTAGGGGCTCGTTTTGACGATCGCGTGACCGGAAAATTAGACGAATTTGCCGCCCGCGCCAAGGTGATTCACATCGATATCGACCCCGCTGAAGTCGGCAAAAATCGTGGCCCGGAAGTGCCGATTGTCGGAGATGTCCGCCAAGTTTTAATTGATTTGCTGCGCCGCTGTCGGGAAATAGGAGTTTCGGGAAATCCAGGACAAACTGCGGCATGGCTACAAAGGATTGATACCTGGAAACGCGACTATCCCTTAGTTGTACCTCATTACCCGGAAATTTTGTCTCCCCAAGAGGTGATTTCGGAGTTGGGCATTCAAGCGCCGGATGCTTACTACACCACGGATGTCGGTCAACATCAAATGTGGTCGGCTCAATTCTTGAACAACGGGCCTCGGCGCTGGATTTCTAGTGCTGGTTTGGGAACGATGGGTTACGGGCTACCGGCGGCGATGGGCGCGAAAATGGCTCTACCCCAGGAGCAAGTTATTTGCATTGCTGGCGATGCTAGCATCCAAATGAATATTCAAGAGCTGGGAACCCTAGCACAATACGGTATTAATGTCAAGCTAGTAATTGTGAATAATGGCTGGCAGGGCATGGTGCGGCAGTGGCAGCAGGCGTTCTACGGGGAGCGTTATTCGTCGTCCAATATGACTGTAGGGATGCCGGATTTTGTGATGCTGGCTCAAGCTTATGGCGTTAAGGGGATGCTGGTTTCGGAACCGGGGGAACTGAAAGATGCGATCGCCGAAATGCTAGCCCATGACGGCCCGGTGCTGATGGATGCGAAGGTGACGAGGGACGAAAACTGTTATCCGATGGTTGTTCCTGGTAAGAGTAATGCTCAAATGGTTGGTTTGCCCGATCGCAGTAAATTAGAATCAGCGGAGTTAATTTATTGTCCCAGTTGTGGCGCTAAGAATGTTTCAACCAATAAGTTTTGTCCTGAGTGTGGGACAAAAGTTTAGTTGACAGTTGACAGTTGACTGTTAACTGTTAACTGTTAACTGTTAACCGTTGACGGTATTGGCAATGCCCAATGCCCGATGCCCAATGCCCAATGCCCGATGCCCAATTCCCAATTCCCCATTCCCAATTCCCCATTCCCCATTCCCCATTCCCAATGACTTCTGAACTGCTGCAAAATGTACGAGTGCTAGATCCAGTATCACAGAGCGATCGCATCGCCGATGTTCTGATTGCTGAAGGCGAGATCAAAGCAGTTGAGGCAAACATTGCTGAATTTCCCGCTGACACAGAAGTGCGAGATTGTGGCGGACTGATTTTGGGGCCGGGATTGACCGATATGTACAGTCACAGCGGGGAACCAGGTTTTGAGGATCGGGAAACCCTGCAATCTTTGATGCAGGCTGGGGCTGCTGGGGGTTTTACACGGGTGGCGATTTTGCCAGACACCTCGCCACCTCTTGATAATTTGGCTGGTTTAGCTTTTTTTCAACAACATATCCGCAATTTATCCCCCTCTCTGCCCCGCTTGTATTTCTGGGGCGCTCTGACAGCGGGCGTTCAAGGGCAACACATGGCTGAGTTGGGGGAGTTGGCCTCGTGTCCGATTGTCGGGTTTGCCGATGGTTTACCCCTGGCTAATCCGGCTCTGGCGATGCGTTTGTTGGAATATATTCAGCCTTTGGGTAAGTCGGTGGCTTTGTGGCCGTGCGATCGCGCTTTGGCGGGAAATGGAGTGGCGAGAGAGGGTGCTGTTTCCCTGCGGTTGGGTTTACCGGGAATTCCGGCGGCTGCGGAGACTTCGGCTTTGGCTGTTTTGCTAGAATTAGTCGCCACTGTGGGAACTCCGGTACACATTATGCGGGTGTCTTGTGCTCGCAGTGTGGAACTAATTCGAGATGCCAAAGCGCGGGGTTTACCTGTGACTGCGAGTGTGACTTGGATGCACTTGTTGTTAAATGTTGGGGCAATTTCTGGTAACACAACGGTGTCGTTTCCTTACGATCCGAATTTGCGTTTAGATCCGCCTTTGGGCAATGAGGCTGACCAATTGGCGCTGATTCAAGGGCTGAAAGATGGGGTGATTGATGCGATCGCGATCGACCACAGCCCTCATACTTATGAGGATAAAACTGTGGCTTTTGCTGATGCTCCACCAGGTGCGATCGGTTTAGAATTAGCTCTATCTTTACTATGGCAGGGATTAGTAGAAACTGGGAAATTTTCTGCTCTAGAACTGTGGCGAGTTTTGAGTACCTCCCCCGCCATTTGTCTCGGACAAATCCCTGCCACGGTTGCGTTAGGAGTCTCTGCTGAGCTGATTTTATTCGACCCAAAAATGAGTTGGACTGTTGATGGGCAAAGTCTGAAGTCGCGATCGGCAAACACACCTTGGTTTGGCAAGAAATTAGCAGGAAAAGTTCTACAAACTTGGACTTGTTAACCAAATCCGATAATCCGAATCAATATATTACACAAATTCCGATCGACCTAGGGGTAATCTTACCTGCATTTCCTGACAGCGATCCACATAATTTTGTGCAACCTGATCCAGCGGATTTTGTTGTAGACACTCAGAAAATAGTTGTGCAGCTTCTTTCTGTTTACCAACACTATAGTTATATAAACCCTCTAAAAACTTAGGTAAAGTCATTAACTTCCCTTCCTTCACTTCAGGTTTATCAGCCTCAAATACTTCATGAATAGTCACCAAATCAGCTTTTCCTTTCACTCGAACCCGACCAATATTTCGGATAGCAAAATTGGGGCCACCTATTAACTTTAAAAAAGTATTTTGAGTAATTAACATTGACACTCCATAGCTTTTAGTCAGGCTTTCCACCCGCGCAGCTAAATTCACCGCATCCCCAATTACCGTACTATCCATCCTATTAGTTGCCCCAACAGTTCCTAGCATCAATGAACCCGTATTAATACCAATCCCAATTTTAATCGGTACATAACCAGCATTAATCCGATATTGGTTATAATCATCCAGACTGTACAACATAGAAATTCCGGCTTGGACTGCATCAACTGCACTGTGACCAAACAAAGCCATAATTGCATCCCCAATATATTTATCAATAAACCCGTGGTTTTCAATAATTCCAGGTTCCATTCGACTCAAATAAGCATTAATAAATTTAAAATTTTCCTGGGGTGTCATTCCCTCAGAAAGAGCCGTAAAATCCCTAATATCAGAAAACAATATTGACATTTCTTTTTCCACACTGTCGCCCAATTTGACATCACTCAAACTGTCACGGCTTAGCAGCGAAACAAATTCGTTCGGTACAAACCGCTTAGCAGCTTCGGTTAATTTTGATTGCTGTTCCAGGGCGCATTCTAACTCCTGATTTATTTTCCGAAGTTCAGTATTTTGTGATGCCAGTTTTTTATCCTGACTGTAGCTGTGAACCGCTTCTGTTACCGTCAATTTCAAATCTTCTGTTTGCCAAGGTTTACCGATATAACGATATAGTTTCGCATTTTTTATGGCATTTCCTACCGCCTCAATTGTGGCCTGACCTGTTAGCATTACTTTGAGAGTTTTAGGAGACAGTTGGTGAACTCGCCTCAACAATTCATCTCCTTTCATGTCTGGCATCACATAGTCGGAGATAATTAACGGAATTTCATACCCGGCTTCCATCAATTCAGAAACTAACTCTAGGGCATCTTCACCTCCTTCGGCAATTTCAATCCGATAAGTATTGCCTAAAGCATCTTTTAATTCAGTTTTGAGACTTTTCAAAACTGTTTTTTCATCATCCACGCAAATAATGACTTGTTTAGTCATAACGATAAAGCCGTTTTAATGGTTTCGATCAACTCTTCTTCTGACCAAGGTTTGTGCAAACAGCGATGGAGGTTTGCTTCGTCAAATGCCCTCTGGACTGCATCTTCATCCGCTTGACCAGTCAGCATTATTTTAACAATATTCGGAAATTTTTGATGCACTCTAACTAAAAACTCATCTCCTTTCATTCCTGGCATCAACCAATCAGAAACAATCAAAATAATCATTGTTTCGTCATCATTAAATTCATCAATTAACTCTAAAGCATCAGCAGGACTCTCAGCCATTTCATAGGCATATTTATTGCCAAATGCTAATTTTAGTTGGGTTTTGAGACTTTTCAATACCACTTTTTCATCGTCAACGCACAGGATAATTGGCTTAGACATTTTTTTCCTGTTAGCTATGTATGGTGAATACTCAGTTTATTTATGACATAAAGTAAGCTGTTACGCATTTAAAATAGTATTGTAGGGTGCGTCAGCCCTTTCTCGTTTTCCTTGCCTAGTCAGTGTTCACGAGTGACGCACCCTACAGGCCTCGTTAGTGGTTTAAATGCGTAACAGCTTAATAGAAAAATTGACTCCTTCTATTACTACTGTATCATCAGTTGGTTTTCAGGACTGCTTACGAAAGATTTACAGATAAGCAAACCGTAAAAGTGGTTTTCCCAGGAACAGATTCAACCTCAATTTTACCATGATGTTTTTCAATAATTTTTTTGACAATATCAAGTCCCAAACCCGTACCTTCTCCGGGAGGCTTAGTCGTGAAAAATGGCTCGAATATTTTGGGCATAATTTCCGCAGGAATTCCCTTCCCACTATCTGTTACCGCGACTTTGATGTAGTTGTCTTCCTGAATAATATCAATCATCAATCTGCCTTTATTATCCATTGCTTGCAGGGCATTGTGAATTAGATTTGTCCACACCTGATTCAGTTGGTCTACATAGCAGAGTATCGGGTCTATTTTTTGGAAATTTCGCAATACTTCAACGCCTTGTTTGATGTTATTTTGATATAGGGTTAGTACAGTTTCTATTCCATCGACTATATCTGATTGAATCATCACTTCAGAGGAGTCATAACGGGCATAACTTTTCAGGGCAAAGACGACTTTTGAAGCGCGATCCGTTGCGGTATTAATTGTTTGGGTTCCCCGCTGAATTTCTGAGAGTTTGTAAGCCATTTCTAAGATGCGATCATGATCGTCCTTTTGCAGCAAAACCAAAAAGTCGTCGGCTTCGTAAATCCCCATATCTACCAAGGTGTCGGCAATATCATCAGCATCGTCAATATCTTGGTCTTCCAGTTCGCTAATTAAAGACCGCTTTAGTTTCCTTTCTTCTTTCGCGGTTAAACTCATATCTTTTTGCAAAGATGTGTTGAGTAAAATGAAGAATTTTTCAGCTTCGGCAGGAGAAAGTGACTGAAACAGTGAAGGTAGGTTAGAAAGAGTTTGTCCCAAAAATTTAGTCATATTTCCAGCACTCGATCTAATCGCACCCAAAGGGGTATTTAGTTCGTGGGCTACTCCGGCTACTAATTGTCCTAACGCAGCCATTTTTTCCGATTGAATTAGTTCATTCTGAGTCGCTTGCAGATAGCCCAGGGTTTTGGAAAGTTCTTGAGTTCTTTCAGTGACTTGAACTTCGAGGGTGTGGTTGTATTCCGCTACCAACTTCTCGGCTTCTTTGCGTTGGGTGATATCAGCAAAAGCTGCGATCGCATAACTCACATTTTCTTGATCATCATAGATAGGCGTTCCCCAAACTTCGATGGGAATCACCCGATCGCCTTTATGGATTTCTAAGTCATCAACATTCACACTTGAGCCTTTAAAAGCACAAAGTATTGGGTCTTTATCTTGAGGATATATTTCGTTGCTACCAGCCAGATAAACTTGATACTTCTCTCGAATTTCATCAGGACTGATATTATCCACTATACCTTGACCAAGCAAGGATTTAGCGCGAGAATTAATGTAGTAGGGTTTACCATTAGATTCAGCTACAAAAATCCCGACTGGAACAGCTTCTAAAATTTGGTTAAGTCTGCTTTTACTCTCAGATAATTCCCCGTTCAAAGCTTGCATTTCGGCAAAGGAAACTTGTAGTTGTTCTGCCATACTCTTAAATGAGTTAGCAAGTTCTCCAACTTCATCATTACGGTTAATCTCTACAATATTAACCCACTGACCTTTGGTGATATTCTTTGCAGTTTCATTCAAATACAGAATGGGTTTAGTCACCCATCTAGCCGTGAGTACGCCGACAATAATTGCTCCTGTCAAAGCTCCAATACACAACCAAATAGTCGTTTTAGTGTTGGCATTGATTTGTTCCAAAAAGTCTGCTTCTGGAATAATTACCACAATCAGCCAATCCAAACCCTTATCATCCTTTAAGGGAGTAACTTGCACGAATTGTAGCTGGCCTTCAATCTTAAAGTTAAGCCCTTGGGTTTGCTGAATGTTACTGAGATTGCCAAAGCTCTTTTGCAGGTATTTAGTTGTGAGACTAATTACAGGGTTTTGGCTATCGATCGCCTGAATTCTTTCGGTCTCTTCACCCTTGATTAAATATACTGGATCTTTAGTCGATGTGGTGATTAAAGCGCCCGATCGCTCGACAATAAATGTCTGTCCTGACTTACCAATTTTTAACTTACGAAGAAATTCATTGACTTGCGAAAATAATAAGTCTGTGCCAAATACTGCCTGCAACTGTCCCGATGTATCGTATAGTGGTTGCGCTGCTGTAATGCCAAGTCCTTTGCTAGTAAAGTCTGCGTAAATTTTGCTCCAAGTTGCCGTTTTTGCTTCCGTTGCTGCGACGTACCAGGGACGGACTCGGGGGTCAAATTGAGGTTTTACTTTAACTAAATTAGTAGGTTCACCTTTGTTGTTAGCAGCATAATAATTCATATTGCCTTCGGTAGACTCGCTTCTTTCTTGCAATAAGAAATCACCTTCATTTGTACGTCTTGCGGCAATAAAATCTCCGCCGGGAGTAGCAATATATGTAACGCTTACTGTGTCAAAGGTTTGCAGTTGCTTCCAAAAGTGACGCTGGATGCTGGGACTATCTTGCAAGTTGAGGTCGCCCAATTCAAAAGCATTAGCTTTAAACTGATTGAGTTGCTGAGGAAAGGTCATGTATGCTTGAACACGCTCAGAGATGCGATCGCTAATTTCTTGTCGCAACTGACTAGCAACTTCATTAACGGCTTGCTGTCCGTTGCGAAATGACAGATAGCCTACAATTCCCACCGCTGCGAAGATTTGCAAGACGAAGGGAACGATCAGGACTGTTCGCAGATTCAGCACGCGAGCAGTTTTTACGGCTAATTTGCTTACAGAGTTGGTTTTATCGACAACTTTGAAGATTGATGGTGTAATCATGCTGGGAAATACTTGTTTGCGAGGAAATATTATATCATTTCGATTAACTGCACCCTAACAAGTTCTTAACCAATTATACCAGCCAATTGGCTCATTTTTACTCAAAAGCCCGATCGATTATCCGCTCGATCGGGTTTCTCCTAAGAACTGACGCTAATAGTGTAACTTGTCGAGGCGATTTTATGCGATCGCACCCAAATTCACCCGACGAATTGCCACCACCGCAGGTTTAGGCGGATCATTAGCTTGATTCCCAGGCCAATTAGAACCTATAGGCACTTTGCGAGTTTGCATAAACTCCTGACCATCAGTAGTTTTCATCGCCAACTCACGGCTCTCAAAAGCCAGATCTTGGCGCGTTCCATTCACCTCTCCCGGATGCTGAATTGCCAAAAACAAAGTTGTTTCATCTTCAGTAAAAAACGGCCCAGTAGTTTCGCAATCCATCGGCCCAATTCCAAATAAGAAAGCCTCCCCCGCCTTCGGGCCAGAAGCAGGCAAAAACCAAATCGCATTGTTACCATATAAACCGCGCAAATTAGATTGGTTAATCGGCTTTCCATCCTTAGCAATTCGACCCGCAGGAATAGCAGTATTAAGTTTGTCAGAAGACATATCACTCACCATCCAAATATTACCACTCTTGTCAATCATCAAATTATCTGGATTAGCAAAACCCAACCCACCATCAGCGGGTTCGCCGCCGGTAGCAAACATTTTCCACTGGAAAGTCATTGCAGACGGTTCGTTGCTATTTTCCACCAAGCGCATAATCCAGCCGTATTCGTAAGCTTTACCATCTTTACCTTGAAAAATCCGCAAATCCGGGCCGCCGTCACTATCGCTTCCAGAACCGGAAGTAAATGTGATATAAAGAGAACCATCAGGAGCGATTTCGGTGTCTTCTGGACGAGCAGTGCAAGTAGCGCCCGCAGCACTTGCGGCATAATGAGCATCAATTAAAATTGCACCTTGTTTTTCATTCGGAGTGCCTTCATAAAGGTCGCCTAAAGTTTTAAACTTCTGTTTAAAAGAAACGACATCTGCATCTTTGTCAAGTTTAAAACTACCGCCTTCAGGACGCTTCGGCAAATTAATGATTCCGCCTGCATGAATGCTGGGCAAATCTGGATTAACAGCGGTGTCAGTCTTGAGTGGAATCCAGCTACCCGTACCGTCAGGATTAAACTTAGCAGCATAAAGCATTCCGTCTGTCAAGAGTTGGGAATTGGCTTTATTTTTAGGGTCTTTAACTGTATTTTTGCTGACAAATTTGTAGAGATGTCCGCTGCGCCGATCGCAACCAGAGTAAAATGCTAAAGGTTTGCCCGCTACAACTCGAATTCCGACTGCTTCGTGGCGGTATCTTCCCAGCCAAGTATGCTTGGTTCCATAATCATTGGGATTAGCTGGATCTAGTTCGACCATCCAGCCGTATTTGTTCCCCGCTAGACCGAATGCATTACCCAAACCGCCAATTTCTTCGGCATCAATGTAGAAGTTTTTCTGACTTGGGTCAAAAGATGTACCGTCTGCAAACACGGGTTCTGGTACAAAATTTTGGGTGTTTTCTTCAGCACTAAAAACTGTTCCCCAAGGTGTTGTCCCGCCTGCACAGTTACTAAAAGTGCCAATGATTTTGTCACCCAATTTATCGTTATAGCCTTGACCTTTTTTGTTGAATATGGCTACAGCCGGGCCTGTTGATTTCAAGTAGCGCCCGTCTGTTAAACCGGAAATACCGGTAATTCGGCGATCGGCTTTAGAATTAGTCCGTTCCCATTTGCCGTCAGGATTGCGGCGAATGGATATGACTCCCATGCCTAAATCAATTAAGGCTTCTTTGAGTACCTCAATAATCATCTTTTTTGTCGGATCTTTGTCACCTAATGCGAAAGCGTTAATCCCATCTTTTCCAGCGGGTTTAATAGCAGTTGCTAGCTGAGCAAAAGGTAGAGATTTTCCAATTACTTTTTGATAGGTTTCAATCCAAGGTTTAGCACTAATATATTCAAAGTTGACAGTCAAAAATCCTTCGTTTTTACTGGTTTCAACAAAGGAGAGATAGTCATTGTTGTAGCCGAAGCGAGAATCGCCTACCTTGTCTCCCCAAGCAGCTATGATGTCGTAGATAAAGTCTTCGGGAAGTATGAGGTCATCTGCGACTTCGTAGGTGCTGTAAGCTTGGACTTGCTGCTGTGAAGATGCGGTACTAATTTGGATTAATTGTCCAGTTTGGGCTACTGCGTTGCTACCTGATAGAGGCATTGGCCCTTTAATGGGTTTAAAGTTTATGCCTTCAATATTGGCAGATGTATTCGCAGGACTAGCAGGATTTCCGAAGGGCATGAAAGCTTTCTGTTGGCAAGAATTGAGTCCAACAGTACCAGCACTAGCACCCAAAAACAGTAGGAATTCGCGACGATTGATAGTCATAGGTAAAGCATTGTTTAAGGATGGATTATCGACAGATTTGTCACCGAAGTCGAATCATCTGGATACGGCAGTGCCCATTGGTGTCAACTTAAGCCTGAAACCCTTGGTATCTCTCGCTTTTACCTGAGTCCAGATCCCCCTAAATCCCCCTTAAGAAGGGGGACTTTGAGAAGACTCTTGTCCCCCCCTTCTTAAGGGGGGCTAGGGGGGATCTGGCCTTAATCGTTAAACAGCAGTCTATCACTGGGTTTGACCTTAAGTTGACACCAATGGGCTCTTGGAGTGTCCGAACTATCATGTTTGAGTACAATCGGAATTGATATAACTCGATCTAACCCTTTGTCTGATTTCTCATCTTTTTTAACACAATATGACAAATAAGGACACAATTTTTATTGTGTCCCTAAGTTATATTTATTGATTAATAGAAGCACCCTTTGATTAATTTTAGACTTCACCCGATCCGTATTAGTTTGTATGATTAGTTTTAGACTTCACCCGAATCGATAGCCAAACCCCCGCACTGTAATGATATATTCTGGTTGACTGGGTTCAATTTCTAATTTTTCGCGCAGCCAGCGGATGTGAACGTCCACTGTTTTGCTGTCTCCGATAAAGTCTTGTCCCCAAATTTTTTCTAGCAACTGATCGCGAGACCAAACTCGGCGCGGATAACTCATGAAAAGTTCTAGTAAGCGAAATTGTTTGGGAGAAAATTTCACTTCTAGACTGCGAACCAGCACTCGACATTCTTCAGGAAAAAGAGTGATGCTTTTATATTGCAGCATGACTGGTTGTGGCAACTGACCGAGGCGCTGACGCCGCATTAGTGCTCGACAGCGAGCGATAAACTCCCGCATTCCAAAGGGCTTGGTTAGGTAGTCGTCGGAACCGGCTTCTAGGTAAAAAGCGCAGTTATTTGCACTTCCCCTAGCACCGATAATCAAAATAGGTACGGGATTTCCTTGATGTCGTAACATTCGACACAGATCCAAACCGTTAATTGAATCCATAATCATCAAGTTAAAGGATGAGTCACCGCGATATGATGATCCACCTTGAACGGAAGGAAGAGCGCTGCGCCCGTCGGTAGTAACGACCACCTCATAGCCCTGTTCTTCTAGGGCTAAAGCTAGCATTTCCCGCAATAGATCTTCAGCTTCTAGTAGTAAGATCCGACCCGCTTTTGCCACGGTAGACCTGGAAGGAGTTTCGCTTAATTCAGCAGAAAACATAGATATCAGTGTTGGAGGTATGTTTGTTTGTGACTGGTGGGAGGTGCCTTGTTCAGTAGCTGAGGCACTCTAGCGCTACGATCGCACTTTAGGCGATCGACATTTCAATGGTTTTACATTCTCTGCCAGTCCATCCAACAGATGCGCGCTCGACCTTTACTATTTGCTCGTACAAGGAATAAAGCCGTAGAGCAGTTGCCGGAGCCGCGCTGTCTGCCTGCGTCCAGGCATCAGAAGCCTGGTCATTTTTAGGGGTTGGTGTTAATTTCATAAAACATTGCCCGCTGAGAATTGACCAGGTAACGCCCACTTTATAGCGAGATGCTCGTAATCATACTCTTAAAAGGTTATTAAAAGGTAAAGCTTTGGTAATTAAGTGGTTAAATTATTAAAAAAAAGTAATGTAAATGTAAATTTTCTATTTTCTGCAATGGTCGGCTACGATCGAGCTTGTAAGTAAAAAATCTGTAAACTGCCTATAATGTTGCTGCACTTGAGTACCTGGCCGGAGGTAGAAACTTATCTAGAGAGTTCCCGCGGCATAATTATCCCGATCGGCTCTACGGAACAACACGGGCCCACTGGATTGATCGGGACTGACGCAATTGCGGCCGAGGCTATAGCCCGTGGGGTCGGCGAAGCTACTAATGCTTTAATCGGCCCGACAATTAATGTGGGGATGGCATTGCACCACACCGGTTTTCCTGGCACTATCAGCCTGAGACCACAAACCATGATTTTGGTGATTAGGGATTATATCACTTCTTTGGCAAAAGCGGGGTTTGTGAAATATTTCTTTATCAATGGTCATGGTGGGAATATTGCCACGATGAAAGCTGCTTTTTCGGAAACTTATGCACATTTATCGGATTTGAATGTCCCGAATTGCGATCGAATTCAGTGTCAAATCGGCAATTGGTTTATGTGCGGTTCGGTGTACAAACTAGCCAAAGAATTGTATGGAAACCAAGAAGGTGGACACGCAACACCTAGCGAAGTCGCCTTAACTCAGTACCTTTATCCAGAATCCATCAAGCAGGCTCCACTTTCGGAGGAAGTTGCTTCCGGCCACAAAATCTACGGTGCCACAGATTTTCGTCGCCGATTTCCCGATGGCAGAATGGGTTCAAATCCGGCTTTAGCAACTCCTGAACATGGACAGCAATTTTATGAGTTAGCAGTGAAAGAGTTAACTAATAATTACTTGGAATTTTTAAGCTCGGATTAAGAAATTAGGAGACGGCAGTGCCGTGTCCCTACATGATTATTTTGGGGTAGGGAAACGGCATTGCCGTGTCCGACTCGGATTAGTCGCCGAAATCAGGAGACGGCAGTGCCGTGTCCCTACATGATTATTTTGGGGTAGGGAAACGGCAT
>NZ_JAKJHX010000052.1:26883-28671 GCF_021648855.1 Tychonema litorale BBK16
TGCCGTGTCCGACCTCACTACAAACTTCAGAACCTACTCAGCAGCTACCGCTTCCGATTCCGCTTCAGGCGCATCTGGCACATCTTGCTTGATTGTCAAATAGCGAATCACTTCTTCGCTTAAACGCATGGCGCGTTCCATAGGGAAAATTGCAGCGCCAGGAGCTGTATAGTTCATTTGAACGTATACTCCGTCGCGGTGCTTGCCGATTTCATAGGCTAAACGGCGCTTGCCGCGGTGCTGAGTTTCAACATTTTCGGCACCTTGATCGCGCAAAATAGTTTGATATTTCGCGATCGCCTGATCGGTCATTTCTTCACCCAAATCTGGGCGCAGAATGTACATTGTTTCGTAAATAAACGGTTTCATGCCAAAAATTCCCTTATGGACAACAAGGCTTCTCGCGAAGCAAGGACTTATTATCATACCCCAACTATGAACAATTTCAAAACTAAAAAACTAAATTCCCCAAACGCTACTCCCTCGTGGTGGAAGACGCTGTGCATATATGGGATGATGAGCGCGATCGGGCTTTTAATGCTTTTCCCCCTGCTGTGGCTGCTCAGCACTTCCCTCAAATCCCCAACCGAAAACATCTTTCAATTTCCCCCGCAACTATGGCCACAACAGCCAACCCTGCAAAATTTCATCAAAGTTTGGCAAACCAACCCCTTCGGGCGCTACCTCTTCAACAGCACCCTAATCGCCACCCTGACAGTGAGCATCAACGTCCTGTTTTGTGCCCTCGCCGCTTACCCATTAGCCAGACTCAATTTTCGCGGCCGTGAAGCCATATTAATAATCATCATTTCCACAATCATGATTCCCTTCCAAATCGTGATGATTCCGCTATATGTATTGACGGTACAACTAGGACTAAAAAATAGTTATTTAGGCGTAATATTTCCGGGATTAGCCTCAGCATTTGGCATATTTTTGTTGCGACAAGCATTTCTAGCAGTTCCCAAAGAATTAGAAGAAGCCGCCCGCATTGATGGCTGTAGCGAATTGGGGATTTGGTGGCATATTATGATTCCAGCAATTAAGCCAGCTTTAGTCACTTTAGGAATTTTTGTATTTATCGGTTCTTGGAGCGATTTTCTGTGGCCATTGCTCGTTTTAGACAGGCCGGAATATTATACTTTACCGCTAGGTGTCGCTAATTTAGCGGGGACATTTTCTTTGGATTGGCGTTTAGTTGCGGCGGGTTCTATTATTTCGATTGTGCCAGTTTTAGGACTATTTTTGATATTGCAGAAATACATTGTACCGACAGAAACAGCCACCGGAGTTAAGGGATAAAATTAGGGCATTGGGCATTGTGAATAGGGCATTGGGCATTGGGCATTGGGCATTCAGTTCAATGTAGGGGCAATTCATGAATTGCCCCTACATTGAGAAGAGATTGTTGGCGAACTCACAGAAGGTTTCACCCCTCATATCGTTTCCGGTTGCATCGGAATGATTTAACCGCGAAGGCGCAAAGGACGCAAAGGAAGAGAAGAGAGAGATTAATAATTCCGATGAAGAGAGGATTTAATATCACATCTGAAAGCAGCACTCGTGGTGTTTCTGTCATAGATTTTGTAGGTTGGGTAGAGCGTCAGCGAAACCCAACACATTATTTTGAAAGAGTTGGGTTTCCCAAAGCCTCAACCCAACCTACACTATGTACTTGGCGGTTGCTATATCATTTCAATGTAGGGGCAATTCATGAATTGCCCCTACATTGAGAATTGCCCCTACATTGAGAATTGCCCCTACATTGAGAATTGCCCCTACATTGAG
>NZ_JAKJHX010000052.1:28771-34112 GCF_021648855.1 Tychonema litorale BBK16
AATTGCCCCTACATTAAACCCTTCGACTTTTACAACTAAGATTTTCCGGTTATCTCGGAGTGAAAACTGCACTAGGATAAGCAATTCGCTTATGATTGAACTGTTCCCAAACACGCACAAAAATCTCCGCAATTAGAGACATATCCTCCCGCGTCAAACCCGAATCAATCAACTGATTATCCTGCCATCGGGCGCGCAAAATCTTATTAACCATACTCAAAGCCTCCTCGTGAGTAGCATCCTTGAGCGATCGCAAAGCGGCCTCACAAGAATCCGCCACCATCACAATCCCAGTTTCTCGCGACTGCGGAATCGGCCCATCGTAGCGAAAATCCTCCTCTCTCACTTCCCGACTTTGAATGGTTAATGTTGTTAAATTATTCCCATTTGCCAAAGCTATTTTTAAATCTGTCTGTTCTTGGGCAGCAATTTGCTTGGCTTGGTGATAGAAATAAGCAATCAACATCGTCCCTTGATGTTCGGGAATAAAAGACTGAATCGCCTTCGGTAATCGATGTTTGCGTGCCATCACCAATCCTTCACTAACGTGCTTTTTAATCAGATCAGCACTTGCCCAAGGGTCATTCATTTCATCATGTTTGTTACCACCGCCCATTTGATTTTCACAAAATCCGATCGGGTCGTGCATTTTGCCAATATCGTGGTATAGAGTTCCAGTCCTAACCAGCTCGACATTGCAACCGAGTTCCCGTGCCGCCGCTTCTGCCAAACTAGCCACAAACAGCGTGTGCTGAAAAGTCCCCGGAGCTTCCGCAGCTAACTTCTTCAACAGCGGGCGGTTAGGGTTTGCCAATTCCGCTAGTCGGATGGGAGTAATCAGGTCAAAAACGTGTTCTAAATAAGGGCTGATGCCTAGAGCCACAACGCTCCAAGCTAAACCGGCTAAACCTTGGGAACCTACAGCACCAAGCAAAACGTACCAAATAGAACCGGTGGCGACGCTGGCAATCATTGTTCCTACGAGATAAACTATGGCTTGAGTTAAGCCGATCGCGACACCTAACAAAGCTAATTCTTCGCGCGATCGCAACCGCCCCGCCATCACAGCACCCAGCAATCCCGCCGCCGCGCTAGCCACCAAATGAGTCAAGTCAAGTTCCAAGCCAATGGGTAGCACCACCGACAGCAGCCCTACCACACTCACTCCCACCGCCGAACCGTAGAAGCCGCTGGCTAAAATCCCGATCGCAGGCAAACTCGTCCAAGGCAACCCCAAACTCACCAACACCGGCGCGCTCAAAGTCAACAGCAACAGCAGCAAATGATCTCTCCGCCGCAGGCGGCAATGCCTCTCCACCAAAAGTACGATCGCAATTGCCACCCCAACTAAGCACACAAATCCTGCCAGCCCAAGCCAATTCACACCCCGCCGACTCAAACCGAAATAGTCCAGCAACACGAAATCTTGTTGCGAGATCTCTTTTCCTTCTCGAACAATGATCTCGCCCTGCTCTACTTCGATAGTTACCAGTTTCACCTTTTGGGCTGCCAATTCAGCTAGCTGTTTAGTTTCTTCAGAATCTGGCACCAAATTGGGCTGCAAAATCGCTGTTAAAGCTTCAACTACCAAAGCTTGCGATGCCATCGGCACCGAGTCTGCCACTTGCAGTCTCACAGCTTCCTTTAAAATATCTTTGGGCAAACCCTGGGGAATACCTTGAGCCAACATTCTTTTTGCGGCCTTAGTCATACCGATTTGCGTTTCATTCCAAGCTGCATCGGACAAATCAAACAGGGAAGTATCATAAATTAGTCCGAGCCTGGAAATGGATGTTGTCGAAAGCGCATCCAAAGCCTTCAGATATCGCCCGCGAGCTTCGGAGATAGTGTCTGTCAGGTTTTTGAAATCGGCGGCCTGGATCGATCGACTGTAAGCTTGCAGTTGAGCTACGGCATCTTGTTGAGGTTGACTCCCCGTCGGCTTCGCAATTGCGGGCGACTCTAAACTCGATGCCCCGGAAGTGGCACTACCGTCTCCCACTTGCGCCTTGATCGATCGCCATTCCCACTCTGGACAGCTCCGCAGGTAGAATTGAACGTCTATTGAGAGCGCTTCTGCTCTGGCTAAAGGCAACCGACCGATCGCCTTCCGCAATTCGCTGCCCTGTTGCAAAAATTGTTGTAATTCTTGATGGATTTTGCGATCGGCGATCGAGTCAACCATCAATATCGCTACAGCCCCAATTCGCGCTGCTTTTCGCTGTTCTTCAGTGGTTTTGAGATCCGGGACGTTAGCACTCTTCGGGGCGTTAATCGTCTGAGGAGCTTTTGTTCCTACGTCTAGTTTCGGTTGATTATAAAAACGGTGCCCCAGAGTGCTGCTGAGGGAAATTACGGCGACGATTGTCAATACTGGAGAACGAGCCTGATTTTTGAGGTACGATTTAGCAGTTTTACTTTGATGCGGAGTAAAACTATCGGGTCGATCAAATTTCTTCAGCGAAAAACGGCTCAGGAAAGAACCGCCAGGGCGATCCTCTCTCGAAAGGGCTGCGCTAACGGGTTCTTTTGTGCAGACATCATTATTTTGCACCTTAGCAGTGTGTTGGCGCAGCGAGCGCGCAGCCCCTAGCTGCTCAATGTGCCGCATCAATGAGGAGAGGGTATTCATAAAAATTTCACCGGAAGCGCGAAAATCGGCATCTTCAGACTTGAGAAGGCATCGACACTAGGGACTTGAGTCCCCGTGGTATTTATCAGCACTATATGGCACTCACGGCATAACGTGTGTAATGTGAGTCAAATTGAAGATATATAGCAATCCTAAATCATTTGTGAATTTCTTACTCCCTCCCCTTAATAAGGGGAGGGTTGGGGTGGGGTAAAAAACTTTACGACTCCCGCAAGGACTGCTATATCAATTTTGAATTGTTAATTTCTGATGTCTAGTTTTTGATATTTCATATCTCAATTTTGATTCCTTTTTTGCCCTCCCTGTTCAAAGCTCAAAACTTTAGATTTTAAGTATCTTACTTTAATTAAACGTACAATGCGATCGCTCTTAGAACCCGACTTTTTGAAGAAGTCGGATAGCTTAGTATTCAGTTTTGTTACTGATGATGCCTAATCACATAAGGTGCAGCCACCACTGACCGCATGACGGGGACTTCCGATCGGGAGTGGGGGCTATAAACTCCAGTCCAGACCGCAAACAGGTTATCGGCTAACTGTTCGATTTTTGCATTATTCCCCGTTAACCAGACCGAGGGTTCTCGGCCCTCAGTTACTGATCGCGATGCAACCGTAGCTGAATGTCTAACTTTCCATTCTACAGGAATCGCGGCAGAACCATTGTAAGCTCCAGACAAAGCTCCCGTCAGCGCACAGGTTAACGGGGCTGCGATGCCACACCGGGCGGCCCGAAGAACTGACAAACGTAAGTCTTCTGGGGTGCTCAGGAAGCAGTAGAAAGCGATCGCCATGGGAATCAAATTTTCAGGATTGACAATTGAGTTCGTTTGTGATTTTTTTTCCGCCTCTTCCTGGCGCTCTTGCAAAGCGATCGCGCTTTTGCATAGGTGGGTTGTGGCTCTTTCTAAATCAGCTCCCTGTTCTAATAATATTTGTACTTGTGATAGTAGCTCTGTTAAAGCATTATCTGTTGCCAGGTAAGCAATTGTTTGAGAAATTATCGTTGCAGGGTCAAGTCTTTCTTTAAGCGATCGGGCGATCGTATACCCTACTGCGAAAACTCCTGTCTGATATTCTGAAGCGCTTTGGTTCTGCCAAACCTCTGTCGCCAGCAAGAGTTTTTCCCGCAGTTTCGCTTTATTTTCGTGAAAAAACAGCGCTATTGGCAATGCAGCAACCGCAGCTTCACAAGGATGAAGTATGATTTTAGTTTCTGTAATTGGCGAATGGTCAAACTCAGACTGAGCAAATGCTTCCCAAGTATCGCGCCAATCTTTTAAATCTAAACCGCCGCACCGAATTAAACTTTGAGCGCACGCTACAGCAAGCCTCCCATACTCGGATGAGTTTTTGCCCGTTTGGAGTTTACCATTGAACGATTTCCAGCCCAAATTTGCCCCAGTCAGTGCCAACAGTTGGTGTTTAGTCAATTGTAAAATCGGTTGCAAGTCTGGTGTTTGGGGGAGCATACCCAGAAGTTGATTCTGGTATTGAATTCCTATAAAATTTCCCAAAGCCGAACCCAGTAAGGTTGCTTGAAACTTGCTTGACAGAGAATGCCGCATATTGGTAATTGTTAATTGGTAATTGTTAATTGGTAATTAGGCATTGGCCATTTGGCATTGGGCATTTATAGCAACCGTCAAGGCACTTTGGTCATTGAGCGTAGTCGAAATGTCCACTTCGACTACGCTCAGTGATCAGAAGTATCCTAACCACCTTGGCGAATGCTATAGCATTGGGCATTTGCCAGATACTTTGACACACTTCGACCCTTCGCTGGCTGACGGCGCTCCGCTCAGTGTCCAATTCACAATCCCCTCAACTTACTGAGAAAGGCTATATTTGTTATTTAATCCCATAAGTGATAGATCCCTGATTTATTAAGTAAATCAGGGATCTGGGTATTCGGTAAGTAAATTTTTAGTTGTTTTTTAAGTGACTAACGAGAGCTTGTAGCCCTAGACGATAACTATCTGAGCCAAAACCGCTGATTTGCCCGATCGCCACTGGTGCTATAAACGAATGATGCCGAAAATCTTCCCGCCGATAGATATTGCTCAGATGAACTTCTACCGCCGGGAGATTTACCGCTGCGATCGCGTCTCTAATTGCTACACTCGTGTGGGTATAAGCCCCAGCATTAATCAAAAGGCCTTGGTGATGCCCTAACATCGAATGAATTGCATCCACCAAGACTCCTTCATGATTAGACTGCTGAATAGAGAGTTTCACCTGGAGCACCAGGGCTTGTTGCTCTAACAATTTGTTGATATCATTTAAAGTCGCAGAACCGTACACTCCAGGTTCTCGCTGACCCAAAAGATTAAGATTGGGGCCGTGTAGTACCAGGATATTTAACAATTTTAAAATTTCCAGCTCATTGAAATATGTGAGAGTTTTGATTTTTATCTTAGAACCACTCTCAAGCCTCAAGTTTTAGACCTCAAATCAAGTCAAGACTATCTACGATGTCTTGGTTGATTCACAGGAACTGGAATCGGTATCAATTCCGGCTGAGGTTCTGGATTCAGCAGTCCTTCAATCAGCTTGCGAACCCATTCTTGAATTTGTTCCAGCACCTTTTCAATGTTTTCCATTGAGCTGATAGCTCCTTTTTTTTTAATTTTGATTTTTGACATACTCACCGCCCTAAAAGTGCGGTGATTCTTGACGCTTCATCGACTGG
>NZ_JAKJHX010000053.1:0-6760 GCF_021648855.1 Tychonema litorale BBK16
ATTTGCCAACCGTTCGGCCCACGAGCTTTCTGGGGGTCAAAGAAGGTTGGCGGCACTAGCGGCAATTTTGGCTTTGGAACCTGCTATTTTGATTTTAGATGAGCCGACAAATGGACTAGATCCCTCGTGGCGCAGGCATTTGGCTAAGGTTTTGTCGCAATTGCCGATCGAAGTAATTTTGATTGCTTCCCACGATTTGAACTGGATTGGGAAAACGACGGGGAGGGCGTTGATTTTGGCTGATGGTCAGATTCGGGTGGATGAACAAACTCAAGAATTGCTCAAAGATCGATCGACTCTGGAGCATTATAACTTGCCGCCTGACTGGTAATTAGTCATACAGCACTTTTCGGGTATGTGAGTTCTTGTAGGGACACGGCAGTGCCCATTGGTGTCAACTTAACGTCAAACCCTGTCAGAGACTATTGTTTGACGACTAGGGCCAGATCCCCCCTAGCCCCCCTTAAGAAGGGGGGGACAGGAGTCTTCTCAAAGTCCCCCTTCTTAAGGGGGATTTAGGGGGATCTAGACTTAGGGAAAAACAAGATTTATCAAGGCTTTCAGGCTTAAGTTGACACCAATGGGCAGTGCCGTGTCCCTACGGGATATTGATAGTACCTATAAACCCGTAATTAGATATCGAATTTTCGACGGGCTTCATTATACAAATGAATTGCTAAATCCCGAATAATTTCTTCACTTTCAAAAGCTGTGTCCAAATTCTGTTTAGTGCGATCGACACAAAGTTTCATTAATTCCGATGATTTTTCGACGTGAAGTGCGATCACCTGTTGTTTCTGCTGAAAGCTTACCTCGCTCTCTGCGAATATTTCTACCGATTGATAATCGGTGGATTGCTGTAAATTATCAGTGTTTTTTTGCTCCTTTCTTCTTTGGACTTCTTCTGAAAAACCAGAAGAAATTATCCCAGCAGGCAAAGCAAAAATTCCGATACCCAAAAATGCTAACATTGAGCCCAAAAATCTGCCTATGGGAGTGATCGGATAAATATCGCCATAGCCGACAGTAGTTAGGGTTACAACTCCCCACCACATGGCATCTGGAATGCTCCCAAAAGATTTGGGCTGGGCTGATGATTCCACAAAATACATCAGGCTAGATGCAAATACTAATAATATAAAAACGGCAAAAGCTGTAGCAAGTAATTCCTCTTTTTTGGCATATAATACTGTTCCCAAAGTTCGTACTGATTCTGAATATCTGCTAATTTTTATCAAGCGTAATAAGCGTAACAGACTAATCAAATAAACAAAACTCAAGTTGGGAAATAGCAATAATAAGTAAAAGGGTAAAATCGAAAATAAGTCGATCAAACTCAGCGGTGTGAGAGCGTATTTAATTCTGCCCCAAATGGGATGGCTGTATTTGGTGTCAACTGTGCAGACCCACATTCTCAAAATATACTCTAGTGAGAATACTAAAGATGAAACTATCTCGATATTTTCAAAGGTTTGGTGGTATGTTGCGGATAAATCTGCGGAAGTGGAAGCAATAAAAGCGGTGATATTTAAAACAATTAAAGATTGAATAATAATATCATCTGCCAAACTGTATAGATTAGTGCTGGTTGAGATTTCTAAGATTTCATAGATAATTTTTTTGACTTGTGTACGCATTGGGCTTTCTCCGTGGTAATGGCTGATCAAAGCTAAAAGAAAACTTAAAGTGATAGGGCAACACTAATCACAATTAAAGCCAGTAAAGCTAACCAAACTAAATGGCGCTGACACCAATTTTTGACTAATTGCGGCCAGCCACCGCTGATATAATGAGTAGTCGGACTCACAATTTTTTCGGCTTTGTTGTGATAAAGGATACATTCTTGGGCGAAGGGACGCTGGGGATAGTTACAGGTGTCGTCTTCGTGGTAAGTACAGGTGGTGCATAAAAATTCTGTGGATTTTGAGCGATAAAGGGGGATACCCGGATGTCCGAAGGCTTTAAGAGGGGTTTTGCAGTGTGGACAGGTAATGGCTTGGGTGTCCACAGATTGGTGACAATGAGGACAATCTGGCATTGACGTTGTTGTGATGGGTTTGACTTGCAGGTGGTTTGATTAGGCGGTTTTCCGAACGCCGAAGGGCTAATGAGATTCGCCAGCAGCGGTCAGATGCTCCACAATAGAAAGGTGGGTCAGTGCTGATATAACTTTAAGTCTACCGATGGTTTCGCATCTTTGGCAGGTGACTTGAGTCGATCGCATCTTTTCGGGCAAACAGTAGGAAAAATCTATGGATAACAATAACAACTTACTCAAACAACTGGTGATGTTGGGCATTGGTACTACCTCCCTGGTGGCTGAGAAATTGCAGGAAGTCAGCGAAAAATGGGTCAAAGATGGCACAATCAATCCTGAGCAAGCCAAAACCTTTGTCGATGACATGACGGAACAGCTTAAATCGGAACAGGGTAACTGGGAGACGCAGTTGCAGCGACAATTGCGGAATATGCTGCAAGATATGGGTGTACCCCGGCAGTCGGAAATGGATGAATTGCGTGGTAGGCTCGATCGACTGGAACGTCAGGTTCGAGATTTAGAAAATCGTAACTGGCGTTGAGTTTGGTCGGTTGGGGCGGTTCGCTGCTATCTTGTGATAGGATGATCACCCGAAAGAGTTTTGGGCTTTGAGTTGGTTTCGAGAAATAACTCTTGAATGTAAGGAGGATTGATTTTGCAAGGAGTTTTGGTCAGCTTGGGCATAATGTTCGTTTGTTTTATATTTTTGATAGTCGCTCAATTTAGCGGTTCTCAGGATAAAGCAATTGCGGCTGAAGTGAATAATTCTGTACCCCAGACTGCGATCGAGATATTGTCAGAGCAGTCTTTAAATAAAAATAGTCTCCTGGTAGCTGATGCTACTTTATCGGATGTATCACCTACTATCGCTGAGAATAAGATGACTGAAAATACTGACAAAATTGTTACCACAGATTCTGGTCTGAAATATGTCGAGTTGAAGGAAGGTAATGGGGCGACTCCAACAAGAGGCGAGACTGTCGATGTTCACTACACTGGCACTTTAGAGGATGGCACGAAATTTGATAGTTCGCGCGATCGCAATTCTTCTTTTCAGTTCAAAATTGGTGTTGGCCAAGTGATTAAGGGTTGGGATGAAGGTGTCGGTACAATGAAAGTTGGAGGCCGCCGCAAGTTGATTATTCCCCCTGAACTTGGTTATGGAGCTCGCGGTGCTGGCGGGGTAATTCCTCCGAATGCTACGCTAATTTTTGATGTGGAATTGTTAAAAATCGCTGGTTAAGTAACTCAGCTTTTAGATACCCGACTTCTGAAAAAAGTCGGGTATCTGCGTGTTTTATTTTTGTCTTAACTCCGTCTTGCTTGCAGATTTAAGAATTTTGTTACCTGGCCATCGAATAATAATTTAATGATACCTGTAGGGCCATTTCTGTGTTTAGTGATGATGACTTCTGCAATTCCGCGATCGGGAGTATCTGGATTATAATATTCATCGCGGTACAACATAATTACTAAGTCGGCGTCTTGCTCGATGGAATTATGAACTATGATGTCATTGGCAACAAAATTACGTAGTGAAGGTACCGTTAAATCGTACACTTCATCTTCGCCGTCAACTTCTATTGAGACGATTTCATCCCAGTAAATATCGCTTTTAGATAAGATGGCCAGTTCATCAGATTTAACAATTGTAGCCAATCTATATGCTCGTTTCCGACCAAGATTTTGTTTATAAAGAGTTGTACCGCAATATAAGTTACCAAGCTGTGCTTGCATCTGTCGTGTAGTTAAACCAGATGCCTGCATGGCAGGAACAGCATACATTTTCCAAACATCACGCGGTATGACGTCTCTATTGGTATTCCCAGAACGAATTTCGAGATATTCTGCAACTTCTGTCAGAGATTGCTGTTTGTAATTACCTACTGCACCAATCAAGTGAATAAAATTATCTAAATCAGGTCTTCCTCTTACCCAAACTCGATGTTGATCTCTCCCTTTTCCTGGTTGTGGGCTTAAAAATAAGCGGGCATTAATACCAAGTCGGAGTAAGAGTGACTGAACATCTCTTGCCAATTTTTCACTACTGGAAGCATAGTAAACGCTAGGGTAAGTACATTTACCCCTACCTGTTTTTATACAACCATCTGTACTCCAGAGATGCCGTAAAAATATAGCTATTGCTTCTTGAGGCTGCTCAAATATTTGATTGGGTACAAACTTTTGGTAAGAACGCAAACCAAAAACGTCTAAACCATCTAGCCATTCAGTTACAGGATTCCTCACATTATGTGTGAGATGATAGGCGGCAGGAAGATAAACTTGATACCAATCACGTTCTTTAGAAATACGAGGTATGATTCGCTCTCCAAAGACTTCAATGGCAAGATTTACAACTATATTGGCTAAATCTTGCTCTCTAGTAGTATATTGAATAACATGGCTAGGTAGAGTACATCCATCTCCAATCATGTGTCCTAGTAAGGCTATTTCGGCATTATTCATGGATTGGATGAAGGAACTCGATACATATCTAGGTAGGGCAATGCGATCGCCTTTTTTTAACTCGTCCAATCGGCACCAACCGTGAATGGTTAAGAACTTATGATTGCCAGTTGCCCTAATTGCCCGTCCCAAACGAGTTTTTAGTCGCAGTATAGGCTTGACACCTGTAGTAAAGGCATTGCTAACAACGGCTTTTTCTAACTGCATGGTGGCTTCATTGAGGGCCCAAACTATGAATCCAGATTTCCCTACTAATTCACGGATTGGTACGCGCATACCACTATCTGCTAGCGTTATTAAACTATCGCCACTCAGACATCCACTTTCTCTCAAATCCGACATCATCGGCCGCTTATTTGTCCGCGCTTCCACACCACGACTCAACTGAGATAAAGCAATAATTGGTACAGCTAGTTCGCGGGCTAAACCTTTGAGACTTCTGGTAATTCGAGATAGTTCTTGGACGCGATTATCGCTGCTACCTTCCATTAATTGCAGATAATCTAGCAGGATTAAGCCTAGAGTTCCACCTTGTTCTGCTTGGAGGCGGCGGGCTTTTGAGCGGATTTCGGTAACAGTAATATTGGGAGTATCATCAATAAACATTGGCAATTCTGAGAGACGGCCAATGGCTGCACTGATGGGTTCCCATTCGTTTTGACTAATTCTGCCCGATCGCAATCGATTGCTTTCTATCCTAGCCTCACCGGACAAAATACGCTGCACTAGCTGTTCTTTCGACATTTCTAGACTAAAAATGGCAACGGGCAATTTTTGCGGCCCAGCGGCGATGTGGTGGGCAATGTTGGTACAAAAGGCCGTTTTGCCCATAGCCGGGCGCCCAGCAACAATGATTAAATCCGATCGCTGAAAGCCTCCTGTCATCGCATCTAAGTCATAAAAACCAGAGGGAATACCGGGAAGTGTGAGACCTTCATTGCGATTTTCGAGGTCTTGAAATGTCTGATTTAGCGTTTCGCCGATCGATACTAAATCTTGTTGCGGACGTTCTTGAGTTATACTAAAAACTTGTTGTTCAGCGCGGTCTAGAACTATTTCTAAGGGTGTGGCGGTCTCGTAACCTAATTGTACGATGTTGTTACCTGCTTCGATTAATTTCCGTCGCTGGTATTTGTCTTCTACTAAAACTGCATATTGGTCGATGTTGACAGCCGAAACGGTGCGATCGACTAATTGTGCTAGTTTTGTTTGTCCTCCTATTTGTTCTAACTGATTTCTGTCAGCCAGACGAGTAGTCACTGTCATTAAATCAGTAGATTGACCTTGAAAAAACAAGTCTAAAGCCGATCGATAAATGACTTGATGAGCGCTGATGGCAAAAAATTCAGGACGCAAAAGTTCAGCAATTCGGGAAATGGCTTCGGGATCAATTAAAATCCCGCCCAGAATTGCTTCTTCTGCCTCTATATTTGTTGGCATCAAGTCGCTCATTAGTTATTGGGAATGGGGCATGGGGAATGGGGCATGGGGAATGGGGCATGGGGAATGGGAAATTAGTTGTTAGTTATTGGTTATTGGTTGTTAGTTATTGGTTGTTAGTTATTGGTTATTGGTTGTTAGTTATTAGAAAAACAAATGACAATGCCCAATGCCCAATTCCCAATGCCCAATGCCCAATTCCCAATGCCCAATGCCCAATTCCCAATGCCCAATTCCCAATTTCCAATTACATGGGAACAACTTGAATTTCAACTTCAGCGGTAACTTCTGCGTGTAACTTGATTTCAGCTTTATAAGTACCAGTCTCGCGAATTTCGGGTAGAGTGATGCCACGGCGATCGACTTCTTGACTGGTAGAGTTGAAAATCAATTCTGCGACTTCTTGGTTGGTGACAGTACCAAAAATCGCGTCTCCTTCACCGACTTGCTTGGAGATAATGAAGGGGCCTGCTGCTTCCAGGGATGTTTTGCGGACTTCGGCTTGCTGCTTGAGCTCTAGCTGGCGTAGTCTTTCTTCTTCTCTGCGACGTGCTGCTTGCTTGAGAATGCCAGGAGTGGCGCGAAATCCCATGCCTTGGGGTACTAGGTAGTTACGGGCGTAACCGGGGGCTACCTCTACTACGTCGCCAGCTTTACCCAGCTTGGTGACATCTTTGTTTAAAACTAATTGGACGCGCTTGGCCATGATCGTTGCTTGTGGTTTTTAACTCGAACATTCTATCATACCGAAGTTTGAGGGGGATCGCAATCAAAAAATCAATAATCAGTAATTATCTATTCGGTAGGGGCAATTCA
>NZ_JAKJHX010000053.1:6860-33915 GCF_021648855.1 Tychonema litorale BBK16
GATCGCAATCAAAAAATCAATAATCAGTAATTATCTATTCGGTAGGGGCAATTCAGTAATTATCTATTCGGTAGGGGCAATTCATGAATTGCCCTCTACAGCGATCGCAATCAAAAAATCAATAATCAGTAATTATCTATTCGGTAGGGGCAATTCATGAATTGCCCTCTACAGCGATCGCAATCAAAAAATCAGTAATCAGTAATTATCTATTCGGTAGGGGCAATTCATGAATTGCCCTCTACAGCTCAAAATTGGTCTTTCATCCCACGCAAGCGGGCGAAGGTTTGCACAGAATCTTGGCTATTGGTCGCCGACTGGAGGTTAGGATAATCCCAGCGCAAAAATGGGTTGGTGCTTTTTTCTAGTGCGATCGAGGATGGTATCGTGGGTTCATTGCGATCGCGGGCTGCCTTGACTGCGGCGAAGCGGTGCTGTAAATCTAGATTGTCGGCATCTACAGTCAGGGCAAATTGCAGGTTTGTTAAGGTGTATTCGTGGGAACACCAGACTCTGGTATTGTCGGGCAAGTTTCGCAGTTGTTCCAGAGAAGCGAGCATTTGACTGGGAGTTCCTTCTTTTAGCCTGCCACAGCCTCCGCCAAACAGAGTGTCACCACAGAACAATTCGCCAGTTTCGCCTGAATTAGGCGGGAAATAGTAGGCGATATGAGCCTTTGTGTGTCCTGGGACAAACAATATCTCAGCGGTTCTGTCAGCGAAAAAAACGCGATCGCCCCCTTGTAAAAACACCTGCTGTCCCGGAATTCGGCCCCGGTCTTCTGCGCCACCGTAAACTGTAACTTGGGGGAAGCGATCGATCAGTTGTTGGTTGCCACCTATGTGGTCGTTGTGGTGGTGTGTAATCAAAATTTCTGTCAATTGGGCTCCGAGTGCTTGGAGTTGCTGCAAGACAGGTTGGGCTTGGGCTGGATCGATGACTGCTGCTGTGTTGCGATCGCGATCGTGCAACAAGAAAATGTAATTGTCGGACAGTACAGGAAGTCGATAAACTTGCATATAGCGTTTCTCAGGTAAATTTATGCGAACATCTCAGAACAAATCCAACTTAACCCTCACTCAAATGGTCGATCGCATTTTAGCATCTAGCAAAATCGCCCGCCGAGAACATCTAATTTTAACATCTTCTATCCTGTCCGACGATCAAATTTCTGAAGACGAACGATATCAAATCAATCGAATATTTGATTACATTCAAACTGGTCGCCTCAAGTTTATTGATTGAACTTCTCGTAAATCTACAATATGATCGACACAGGTACTACAAAAAACAGGCAGAATACAATGAGTGCAGACAAAGAAACTATTTTAGTGACCGGAGGAGCTGGATATATTGGCTCTCACGCCGTATTAGCCCTAAAACGTGCTGGCTACAAAGTATTAATTTTGGATAACCTAGTTTACGGCCACAGAGATTTAGTAGAACAGATTTTACAAGTAGAGTTGGTAGTAGGAGATACAAACGATCGTGCTTTACTAGACAAAATCTTTGCTACTCACAATATTGCAGCCGTAATGCACTTTTCCGCCTACGCTTATGTGGGTGAGTCTGTGACAGATCCAGCTAAATATTACCGCAACAATGTTATCGGTACTATCACTCTATTGGAAGCAATGATTGCTGCTGGAGTGAAAAAAATTGTATTTTCTTCTACTTGTGCAACTTACGGCGTACCGCAGAGAATTCCCCTCACAGAAGATCACCCACAAAACCCGATTAATCCCTACGGTGCTACCAAGTTAATGGTAGAACGGATTTTGTCAGATTTTGATACTGCTTACAATTTCAAGTCTGTTTGTTTCCGCTATTTTAATGCTGCGGGTGCCGATCCGAGTGGGTTATTGGGAGAGGATCACAACCCAGAAACCCACCTAATTCCCCTGGTGTTGATGACTGCTTTGGGCAAGCGAGATTCAATCGCCATTTTTGGCACAGATTATGATACTCCTGACGGTACTTGCGTTCGAGATTACATCCATGTTAATGATTTAGCATCAGCTCATATTTTAGGACTAGAATATTTGTTAAATGGTGGCAAATCCGATTTCTTTAATTTGGGTAACGGTGGCGGTTTTTCAGTGAAAGAGGTGATTGAAGCGGCGATAACAGTGACGGGAAGACAGATTAAGGCTATTAAGTGCGATCGGCGACCCGGAGACCCTCCTGCCTTAGTTGGTAGTAGCAAAAAAGCCATTGAAACACTTGGTTGGTCTCCTGAATATCCACATATCAAGGATATCATCTCCCATGCTTGGCAGTGGCATCAAAAGCGCCACAGTTAATATAAACTCAAATAAAACAAGTGCAAAAATTGAGTCAAAAATAATGTTAAACCATCACAAAGATTTTTGTTTTTGCACCTTGGCTTTTCAGAAAAAGTATCGCGAATTAGCCAAACAACTAGCAGCAGACTTAGAAACTCATTCTCTAGGGACAATGCTAGTTGTTTGTACTGACAACCCAAATGACTTTCAGAATTTGACGAATGTTTTTGCCTTTAAAAAAAGTCGCGAAGGTGTAGATTATTGTTATAATGATAAACGATTTGCACTAAAAAAAGCCTTAGAATTATTCCGAGTGACAATCTTTGTGGATGCAGATACAAGAATCACAGGAAAAGTGCCGGAGAGAGAATGGATGTCAGGAATTACTTGTAAAGGATTTGTTCCCATTTTAGAACATCCACCAAATCAATCATTGCCGGGGAGAAAAGAGGCAATTCATAAATTAGCAAAAAAGCTAGAATTACCCTTAAAAAAGGTAAGTTTTGTTCAAGAAAATTTGTTCGTAATTGGGAGAGATAATGGGAAGGAAATTCAGTTTATTCAAGAATGGGGAAAGATTGGAAGATTTTTTGAAGTGCAAAAAGTCAAAACAAAAGACGGTAATCCGATTGGGTTAGCAACTGCTAAAGTTGGGTGGAATGTTCGTAGTGATGGATGGGATGAACTCGCTCAAATTATGGAGCATTCTTTTGCTCATTGGGACTGGGAAAAAAATCAAGTAAGAACCTTTTGGGATAAAGTTTTGGATAGATTGCAGTTTAAACATTGGCAATATCTCTATCGGTTATTAAAAACCCAGTTAATTGCCTTATTGAATTTTGACTTTTATTATCGTTAGACAAAAGATATGGATAGAGGATTTATCACCATTTTAATTGGATTGTACTCATTTCAAGACTGCATACATTTTCTAGCTTCTGTCCGTAAGTTTCATCAAGAACCAATTGTGATTTTGATTGCAGGAGTCCCACGCTATTTATATCCCTTACTCAAGGCTTTTAAAAATGTAATTTTGCAACCAGTACCCTCTAATGAAAATCCAGTTTTAGCTTCACGGCAAGCTAAACTAGCTTTATATCAAGCCTCGCCTTTTGAAAAAACAATCTACATGGATTCTGATATTTGTTTGCTATCACCAATCAATGAGGTATTTGCATATTTAGATGAATTTAATGTTTTAGTAACAGAAGATGTTCAACCTTTGATCGCAAAAGCTGCTAACTTATTAAGAATCAAGCAAGATATTCTCTCAACTCTGCAATCAGTCGGATTACCGCTCAACGAAAATAGTATTCAATATAATGGCGGGTTTATAGCTTTTACAAAGAGCAGTAAAAATCAGGAATTATTCACTTGTTTTAAGAAATATTTCGAGATTGTAGTTGGCCATCAAGATGTGCTACTCTTAAAAGATCAGGGTGCTTTTGCCGCTGCCATTGCATCTGTCAACCCGAAAATAAAAACTTTGTCACCGGTTTACAATTACTTGGACAAATGGAAAGAAGTCTATAGGATTGATGAGCCAATTAAGGTAATGCACTGTACTTACCCTTACCGTCCGCAGTATGCGAAGAATGTGACGAGAACTCTCTTTACTAGAATAGTCGATCGCACTGCTCAACTATTTTTACCAAATCAACTTAACAATCCCTGGCGCTTAAAATAAACTTTAGTCATTTTTAAGGCATTTCCCATGTATAGTGAGTGTTCACGAGTAACGCACCCTACAGGTCTCGTTAGTGGTTTAAATGCGTAACAGCTTAACCTTGACAAAATCTCAGTTAAGCAGGAAAATAAAACAACTTTTTTGAAAAAAAATACCAAGTGAAAGTTTCATTAGTGGTGAGCGACTTGTCGGGAGGAGGTGCAATTCGTGCTTTTCTGCTAGCTCAAATCCTGATTGAGCTTAACTGCGAAGTAGAAGTGATTGGATTTCAGTTTGGCAAGGAATTGTACGCAATTCCTCCCAAAAACATCCCGGTATGTGCGATACCGGGAAACAACTATCCGGGATTTTTAATGAGTGCTCAAAAAGTTTTGAAAAAAATAGATGGGGACATAATTTATGCAGTTAAACCTAAACCTACAAGCTTTGGCTTATCAGTGCTAAAAAAAATAGAGACTCGCCGCCCGATAATCTTAGATATAGATGACTGGGAACTTAGCTGGTTCGGGGGAGACGAATGGAAATATCGGCCGAATTTCAAACAACTTTATCGAGATATTTTCAAAAAAAACGGCCAATTGAGAGAACCAGATTGTCCGCTATATATCAAGTGGATGGAAAGTTTAGTTTCCCGCGCTGATGCTGTCACAGTGGATACTGAGTTTTTAAAACACCGTTTTGGTGGTGTATATTTGCCTAATGGCAAGGATACTGAGATGTTCGACCCCGCTAAATATAATCCTGAATTGAGCAGACAGCGTTATGGGTTGTCGGGGTATAAAATCTTAATGTTTCCCGGTGCACCGCGACCTCACAAAGGTGTGGAGGATGTTTTGATGGCCATGGAACAGTTAAATCAACCCAATTTAAAATTAGCGATCGTGGGCGGAAGTCCTTATGATGATTATGACGATCAACTTATGCAACAATGGGGACGTTGGATTATTAAACTGCCGAAATTTCCAGTAGAAAGAATGCCTGAAGTTGTAGCTGCGGCTCACATAGTCGTTGTTCCTCAGCGAGATACTCTCACAGCGGTGGCTCAGTTTCCGCTCAAGCTGACAGATGGGATGGCCATGGCTAAGCCTGTTTTGTCTACGCGAGTGGGGGATATTCCAGCAATTTTAGGCGGAACCGGTTATTTAGTGGAACCGAATTCCCCCGCTCAAATTTCCCAAAAAATTCAATGGATATTTCAAAATCTGACAGCAGCGAATTTTCAAGGAATGAAAGCTAGGGAAAGATGCGTAGAGAAATATAGCATTCAAGCAATGACACCTATCCTTTCAGATATAATTGCAGGTATGTTGAGATAACTTTTCAGTGACTGCATGGAGAAATATAAACTGGCTGTAATTTAAAAAAAATGAAATGTCGTACTGTTTAGCTGGGAATCCTTCATGTCTGCAAATAAGCTACTCCTAAAATTTGCCAGACGATATCCAGGCAGGATTTTTTTGACTGTGCTGCTGGGCTTTTCTGGGGCGTTATTCAATGGTATCAGCACTACTCTGATTGTACCAGTGCTTTTAAATTTTTTGCAGGAAGCTATAGAGTTGCGAGGTGCTCCGCCTTTAATTAAAACTTTGATGTATCCTTTTGAAGGACTACCGCAAAATGAGCGTTTGCTATTGATGACGGCAGCCATCGTTTTGGCTATCTTTTTGAAAAATATTGCTAGTTATGCTAATACTTTAGTGGCTACTTCTCTGACACGCTCTTTGACTTTTGACTTGCGAGATGCTGGTTTACGGTTGTTGCTAGAAGTAGATTTAGATTTTTATTCAAAAACTAAAGTAGGGGATTTAATTAATAGACTTGGCGGAGAAATTGGTCGAACTGCAAGTGCAGTTGGTACTGCTATAGGGATGTTTACTAGCTCAATTACTGTTTTGGTATTTGTGGGTTTGCTACTTTCAATATCGTGGAAAATGACGCTGACATCTACAGTTTTGTTGGGGTTGGTCGCTTGGACAAATCAATATATTATTATCCGTTCTAAGTATTTTGGTCATCAGTTGTCGGAAATGTCGAAGGATTATTCAGTTAGGGTGCTGGAAACGATGACAGGGATTCGGCTAGTCAAGTCAACGGGGAACGAAGAAAGGGAATATCAACGGATTAAGCATTTAATTCAAAGGCGAGAACAAGCGGATTTTTATGCTCAGGTAAATTATGCAGCGATTGCCCCGATTAACGAAGTTGTCAATTTGATAGTTATTCTTTTGATTGTGTTTATGGGACGCACAATATTTGCGAATGAAATCGAGTCTATTTCTACTGTTTTGCTGACATATTTATTGGTACTTTTTAGGCTAATTCCTCTAATTTCTCAGTTAAATGGCGGTCGTAGTCAATTTGCTACTACGTCGGCTAGTGTAGAGGTTGTGAATAATTTTTTGAGTCCTGATGACAAGCCATTTATGAAAAATGGGTCAGTACCTTATACTTATTTGCGATCGGGAATTCATTTTAATAAAATATCTTTTAACTATCCCAGTCATAAAAATTTAGTTCTTCAAGGAGTAGATTTATTTCTGCCTCATGGTACTACTTTGGCTTTGGTAGGAAGTTCTGGTTCTGGTAAGTCAACTTTGGCAGATTTGTTACCGAGATTTTACGATCCTACGGAAGGTTGTATTTTGATTGACGGCAAGGATTTGCGCGAGTTTGATATCAAAAGTCTCAGAAAAGCGATGGGAATTGTTAGCCAAGATACGTTTTTGTTTAATGCTTCTGTGCGCGATAATATTGCTTATGCTAGACAAGAAGCCAGTGAAGCGGAAATTGTGGAAGCGGCGAAGGGAGCAAATGCTTATGAGTTTATTGAACAGTTGCCGGATGGGTTGGATACTCAAATTGGCGATCGCGGTGTGATACTATCAGGAGGGCAGCGTCAGAGAATTTCGATTGCTAGAGCTTTGCTGCAAAACCCGGAGATTTTAATTTTAGATGAAGCAACGAGCTCTCTGGATACGGTTTCGGAAAGATATGTGCAAGAGGCGATCGAGAAATTGAGTTACGATCGCACAACGTTAGTAATCGCCCACCGCCTCTCGACAGTCCAAAAGGCAGATAAAATTGCTGTGATCGATCGGGGTAAAGTCGTAGAAATAGGTTCTCATGAAGAATTGCTAGCAAAAGGAGATTACTACACCCGCTTATATTCTATGCAATTTGCCGAAGAAACCGCCCGCGACGAAGCTTTAATTAGAGGTTCTTACGAAATTAGGACTCGCCTCACTCCCATGATTGCTTACCTCAGATTGCTGGTAGATGAAATGGCAGACTCTCCGGAAGAAAGGGATGAATTAATCAGAGAATCATTTCACTCGGCTGCTAATATTTTTAAGACTTTAGAATTTATTGAAAATACGATTAGGCGTCAGACTGTTCAAAAGTAGTCATTAGTCATTAGTCATTAGTCATTAGTTATTAGTTATTAGTTATTAGTTATTAGTTATTGGTAGCCTCTGACAATTCCCAATTCCCAATTCCCAATTCCCAATTCCCAATTCCCAATTCCCATGTCTAAATACTATATCTTTTTTACAAGAAATACTTTACCACAACCTAATGTAGCTAGCTTAGTTCAAGTTGCACACTCTGCGAATGCCGCCGCAAATCTGGGTTTACCAGCAGTTTTGGTATATCTCCGCAAAGGATGGAAGGCTTTTAATCCAGTTAATTTACTCCATCCTTTTCAGCCTCGAAAACCTGATGAAAAACTTGCCAAAATATACAACATTCAAGATAAATTAAAAGTAGTAGATCTACCGATGCCGTGCCCGATCGACCTTTTGGACAGCAAGTGGACGAGTTCGAGTACAATAGTCTCAAAATACTACCTACCGATTCACCTGCTGAAATCGACTAAAATTGTCCATACACGGGACTGGAACTTTGTCAAAGCAGCGATTAAAAACGGAATTCCCGCCATCTACGAACAACACCACCATGAAGATAAGCAATTTGAGTCAGAAATTGTCTGCAATCCTTTGTTTCAGATTTCTGTAACTGTTGCGGATACAGTGCGATACAGCATGATTCAAAATGGAATGCCGCCGGAAAAAGTAATTATGCTGCACAATGGTTTTAATCAGTTGTTTCTGATGAGACAAACTGAAGATGTCCGGATATGGCGACAGAAATTATTGGGAGATGGAAGAGAGCATTTAGCCGTTTATGCGGGAGGACTTTACCCATTTAAAGGTGTGGATATGCTTGTGGATGTGGCTGGGCAATTGCCAGGAGTTCAATTTGCGATCGCAGGTGGTGATTTATCCCAAGTAACAGCATACCAAAAGTTAGCCAGAGACAAGCAAGTTAACAACATCAAGTTTCTCGGCTACCTTCCGCAAAATCAACTAGCTAGCCTATTGCAAGCAGCCGATGTGTTGACTCATCCTCACTGTTTGACAGAAGCCGCGACGTTCACATCTCCTTTGAAATTCTTTGATTATATGGCATCGGGAACTCCGATTGTGGCGACCGAAATTCCATCTTTGCTTGAGTTTAAGTCGGGGAATATTGCTGCAACTTGGTGCGCGCCGGATAGCCCGTATGAATTTGCACAAAGCATTCAAGCTAGCTTAACAAAATATCCGAGGCAGGTGGAAGGTTATGCCGAAACTATGGATTTTGTCAAGCAATTTTCCTGGGAAAATCGGATTGAGAGGATTTTGAGTTATGTGGATGAGGGGGTGCGATCGCAAATTATCAATTAATCCTCATCCTATAATTTTTCAATCCGTAGGGGCGGGTTCAACAATATTCTTAACATCCCAACCCTGATATTCATAAACCCGCCCGCCCACACGCGAAAACCGATTTATTAAAAATGCACCCCAAAATTATCAGCGCAATCACCACTTACCCAGGCATGAACCAAAGCGACTGGCTGTGGCAACAAACCCCCCACAACTTCGGCAAATGGGGCAAGATTCAAATGCTAGCAAATCACCCAGAACCAGACTTTTTACTGATGTATCAATTCGACTTTCCCCGATCGCCAAAACAACAATCCTGGCTCGACCAAATCCGCCACCAAAGCCCTAAAAACCCAGAAAATGACATTCGAGAAAAATTGCGCGGCGTTCCCAAGGAACGGATAATTTACCTCATCCGTGAGCCACCATTACCAGAAGTTATTGAAATTACCAAAGCCAACTACGAACAAGCAAAACTTTACTGTGGCTACATTTCCGGCCCCGATGACTTCGCACCCAACCCAAATTATATGCCCGCGATTTGGTATCACAGCAACTCGTTTCGAGAACTCGATGAAATGCCATCGCCAACCAAAACTAGATCCTGTTCTTGGATTACTTCAGGCGTTAGCCGCACGGCCAATCACCGCCAGCGATTAGATTTCATCCAATTGCTGCAATCACAAGAATTAAATTTTGACCTTTACGGGCGTAACTTGCCAACTTGGGCGCGGGGTAACGGCATGGTGAATAATAAATGGCACGCCGTCGCACCATACTATTACAACTTAGCTATTGAAAATTATGCCACCAATGATTGGTATGTTAGCGAGAAACTTTGGGATGCTTTATTAGCTTGGTGTTTGCCGATTTATTACGGCGGTTCGGCGGCGGATAAATTGTTGCCGGCGGGGAGTTTTATCCGACTTCCAAGTTTGGATCACAAAGGAGTTGAATTTATTCAAGAGGTGATTGCAACCCCGGATTATTGGCATGAAGCGAGGGAGAAAATTGCCGAAGCTAGGCAAATCATTCTCCACGAATTGAATTTGCTCAATTGGCTGTCTAATTTTGCGTCTTTAAGATGTGATTATTGAACCAAAAACACAAAGGTTGATTGTTGATCCCGAAAGTCCTAACATTGCTAGTCGTTGAAATGATCGAAATTATTAGTAGCCGAAATTAGGACACGGCAGTGCCGCGTCCCTACCCAAAATAATATTGTAGGGACACGGCAGTGCTGTGTCCTCTAGCCAGCGTGATTGGTGTAACTTTGTTCGGTAATAGTTTGGTAACTGTCGCGTAAATGTATCAGTGATGCTATCTTAGTTGTTACTTACATCTATGTTTTGGCTGTAATTTTTTTAACAAACCGGGGTACTGCATACCAACAGGTCAAACTTAGCCTCCATAGATTCAGTCACAGCCCAAATTGAGCTTTGACAGTTTGCCCGATTACCCTAATCACAATTTCACAATAAAAAGTTATGGAATCTCTTGCCTACCTCGAACTTGTTCTTGCTTGTGAAGCACCTACAGAGTCTAAAATTTTAGAAGGAATAAAGTGGAAACACTTATCCAGTCAGACTTATGTCCGTTTATTATCTTTGGCTTTAATGCTGTCGGTTTTGAGTGTTGCCCATTCAGCTTTTGCTCAAATAGACCCTGGACGACCAAATTTGCGATCTGTTCAAGACCGATTGCGACAGTTGGGCTATTTTAACAGAAATTCCACCGGTCAACTTGGCCCGCTAACTCAAAACGCTTTGACCAATTTTCAGCGAGACTATCAATTATCTGTAACAGGAAGAGCCGATCGCGATACCGTTTCAGCACTCAATACTTTAGCCTTTAGAACTCAACCTTATAGAAGAGTTGATACCAATTATCGAGAGTTGCGTTTTGGAGATAAGGGTGAAGATGTTTTAGTTCTTCAGCGCGAGTTGCAACAGTTGGGTTATTTTACAGCTAATCCAACTGGCACTTTTGGCAGAATTACTCAGGAAGCTGTTAGAAGTTTCCAGAAAATTAACCGACTGTCGGCAACTGGAGTTGCTGACAGCCAAACTTTAGCTTTGCTGTTAGGGGAAAAAACCTCGCATCCACCGATTCCTGGCGTTGTTTCGGGAAATGGCGGTTGCAGAGGGTTACGCTTTGGAGATAGAGGAGCGACGGTAGACTTGATACAGCGACAGTTAAAGGATTTGGGCTATTTTGAAGGACGTGTTGACGGCAAGTTTCGCGAACGCACTCTGTATGCTGTAACTCGTTTTCAGCAAGATAATTTTCTGGTTTCTGATGGCTGTGCTGATTCTGCTACTTTGACTGCTATAGATGCCCGGAGGTCGGAGTTTCAAGCTACTTTCTCTCCTGGGGAAGGTAGGCAGCAGAGTTTTGCCTTGGATTTGTTGGAGTTTGGTGATACGGGCAAACAAGTAGCGCTTGTGCAGCAACAACTGCAAAAAGTGCGCTATTATGCTGGCCCGATTCATGGTTTGTTCGATCGAGCTACAGAGGCAGCCCTGATCCGCTTTCAGACAACTCACCGGCTATCGGGGACTGGGGTTGTCGATCGCCAAACTCAGGTGGCTTTGCAACAAAGTCAGAAGCAAACTGCACAGAAACCGCCCGATCGGGGTGTAGTTCTGCCACAGGGCGATCGAGCCTCTGCTGTTGGGATTAGCAGCAGTTCTCGATCGAGCATCTATCAGTTACAAAGGCGACTGCGAGACCTCAGCTTTTACAACGGCCCCATTAGTGGAGTTTTTGACGCTCCAACAAAAGCGGCCCTCGACCAAGCTCAGCGCAGTTACGGGGTGAGCACTGACGATTTGTTAACCCAAACTTTCTAGCTTTCGCGCTACCTAGTTTTGTGGCAATTTGTGACAAGTTGTACTTGAGCGCGAAAATAGGTGAATAATTACTAGCCTAAATCCGGGGCGTTGCTATTTTCGGCGATCGACCTCGGACAAGACCAATTGCTAGACACCAAAGACGGCCACCCCATTCTCAAAGCTTCGTGACAAACAGTGTGAATGGTAAGCTGGCAGTCTAGCAGGTGCAACCCCGACTTTTCAGCTTGCTTCATCCCAATTTTCAAGATCGAATCATTGTTAAATTCGATCGTTCTGTTGCACTGAACACAGACTAAGTGGTGGTGGTGGTGCGGGTAAGGCTGATTTATTTCATAATGTTTGTGACCTTCTGCTAATTCGAGTTCTCGGAGCAAACTCATTCTTGCCATCAACTTTAAAGTTCGGTAAATGGTAGATAAGCTAATGTTTTCTCCGCGATTTTTCAACAAAGTGTACAAATCCTCCGCACTCAGGTGATTACCTTTAGGGAGGTTCTGAAAAACGTGCAAAATGGTTTCCCGTTGGGGAGTCATCCGCCAGCCTTTGTCATTGAGTTCGGATTTGAACGAAGAAGCTGTGTAAAGTGCCATAGTGACCCCTCGCAAGAAAGTCTGCCTATTGACAATAATACACAACGATCGGGATATTTTGCAAATATTAGACCTTATTGATAAAAAGAAGGAAGAAAGCCCAACGCAGGGCGTTTATCCTGAGCCCTTCGACCCTTCGACGTAGTTTATCCTGAGCGTAGTCGAAGGGCTCAGGGCGACGCTCCGCTCAATGACCAAACCGCCTTGGCGACTGCTATATCACAAATCCCCGACTTCTTAAAGAAGTCGGGGATCTAAGCATCAGAGCATTTTAAAATTCGGCAACTTTAACTGAGAGACTCCAGATAGTCGCGCACGCGATTGCGACGCTTGGGCTGGCGCAGCTTTTGCAAAGCTTTAGCTTCGATTTGGCGGACTCGCTCGCGAGATAAGTCCAGAGCTCGACCAATTTCGGCCAGTGAGTAGGGGTGTCCGTCACCCAAACCAAACCGCATCAGAATCACATCTCGCTCGCGGCTGCTCAAATCTGCCAACAATTGCTGCAAGTCGCGGTGCAAAGCTTCCCGCATCAGCATTTCTTCCGGCGATACGCAGTCTGTTTCGAGCAAGTCGCCCAACTCCGTATCTTTCTCGTTGCCAACTTTAGTTTCTAGGGAAACAGAGCGGGGTACTCTCAGCAAAACTTCCCGCACTTGGATTGGAGTCATATCCAACTCAACAGCAATGTCTTCTATAGTCGCTGTCCGACCTTTTTCTTGAGAAATTTTGCGCTGGGCTTTTTTAATCTTGTTGAGTTTTTCGGTAATGTGAACTGGGAGGCGAATAGTACGGCTTTGAGTCGCTATAGCCCGTGTAATTCCCTGACGAATCCACCAATAGGCGTAAGTGCTGAACCGATAACCCCGCGTCGGATCGAATTTTTCTACAGCTCGTTCCAGTCCCAGGGTACCTTCTTGTATTAAATCCAACAGTTCTAAACCGCGATTTTGATATTTTTTCGCTACCGACACTACCAGGCGCAGATTGGCCTTGATCATGTGGTCTTTCGCTTCCATTCCTTCAGTTTGAGTTTTTTCCAGCGTCTCGACAGTAATCTCTGCTAACTCTGCCCAGTGGCGCTTACCTTCGCTCATAATCCGCTTGATTTCCGACACCTCACCAACACCGGCGGTTGTAGCCCAGCGTTCCAGAGAAGGTTTGTGTCCCAATTTGGCGGCCAAGCGATCGCGCACCTCAATTAAATGTACGAAGCCCTGAATCTTTCCTTCCTCCTGCGAAGCGGCGGTGTTCCGCAATTCTAGCAATTTGATATAGCGCTGAACTTTTTGAGCTTCAGAAACTTCCTCGTCTCGACCTAACAGACGAACCCGTCCGATTTCTTGGAGATACAGACGCACTAAGTCTGTAGTGCGGCGACTCGCATTTTTTTGCAATTTAGCCTCACGGTCTGCATCCTCAGTCTCTGTTGTGTCTTGGTCGATGAGTTCGTCTCCAGCTTCTTCAGCATCCTCATCCAACACATCATCTTGCAAGGGATTGACTCGCAGTCGTTCGTCGAATTCAGCTTCAGCGTAAAAAGAGGTGGCTGGCATAGTGATTTTCTCAATTGCTCCGGGTGAAAAGATGCTACGCTTAGCGGTTATTTATATTTATGATGCCCATTTTTTTAAGACAGAGCATCACCGCTTTTTGTTTCTTTACTAACTTTCCTGACTTGGATGCTGTTTTCGATCGAACTATGGCTACCTTTTTTGTTTTACCAACAATTCAGGAAAATGCCAAGAACTTTCTGATGTAACAGGTTGAAGCCCCGAAAAGTAAGTTGTACTTCTTTGTTTATGTAGCTAGTATAGGTAATCTCTGGCTATAAACAAGTGACTGTCGTCAGAAGTTAAGTTAATCTTCATCACCGATCTGCTGGTTCCTGATCACGTCTCAAAATTCCTGGTTTTTTTAATAAAACTTTATATAACAACTCTCAGAGCGCTTTCAGAAAAAAATAACAGCCATATCCCCGACTTCTTCAAGAAGTGGGGATCTAACAACGATCGCACTTTATGTTTGCTCATCTAACATCTACTAACTAGAAGCTAAAATTCTGCATCCCCCTGATTTTCAGTCCGTAGCCGCACCGAATCAGCGTGAGAAGGCAAACCCTCAGCTTCGGCCAAAACATTAATAGCCTTAGCCACCTTCTTAAGTGCAGTCGCCGAATAGTCAATCAAACTCGAATGCTTCATAAAAGTTTCAACACACAGCGGCGACGCATAGCGGGGAGCTCCAGAAGTTGGCAGAGTGTGATTTGGCCCAGCCAAATAATCACCCACAGCTTCCGGTGTGGAATAGCCCAAGAAAATCGCCCCAGCGTGCCGAATTTGCTCCACCAAGGCCCAGGGATCGGCCACTTGCAATTCCAAGTGTTCAGGAGCAAACTCATTAGAGAGTTCCGCCGCCGCCTTCAGAGATTCCACTACTACGACTAAACCGTAATTAGCGATCGCCTTTTCAGTCAAAGTTCGACGCGGGTGATTTGCCAACTGTCTCTCTACCTCAGCGACGACTTTTCTCGCCAGCACCGAATCCGCCGTCAGCAAAATCGCCGACGCCATGGAATCGTGTTCAGCTTGAGCCAACATATCCGCAGCTACGTAGACAGGATTTGCCAAGCCATCAGCGATAATCAGCACCTCCGATGGGCCCGCCAGAGAATCAATCCCCACGGTTCCGTAAACCAGTTTTTTAGCCAGCGTGACGTAAATATTCCCCGGCCCAGTAATTAAATCCACCTTGGGAATAGTTTCGGTACCATAGGCCAAAGCCGCGATCGCCTGGGCCCCACCTACCCGATAAATCTCATCAACTCCCGCTTCCTGAGCCGCTACGAGCACCGCAGGATTCATTTTTTTCTCCTTTCCGGGGGGAGTACACATCACCAGTCTCGGAACCTTGGCGACCTTGGCAGGCACTGCATTCATGATTACCGAACTGGGATAGGATGCCTGACCGCCAGGGATGTAAATTCCCGCGCGATCGACCGGAGTGTAGCGTTTGCCCAAAACTATCTCGTCCGAGCCAAACTGCACCCAAGACTTTGGGACGCGCTGTCGATGAAACGCCTCTACCTGTTTGCAAGCCAATCGGATTGCATTTAATAATTCCTTTGACACCTGTTGGTAAGCAGCATCCAATTCGGCGCCACTCACCCGCAGTTCTTCCGCATTTAGGGTCATGCGGTCAAATTCAGCGGTGTAGTGCAGTACAGCCTTATCGCCTTTACGCTTGACAGCTTGCAGCACCTCCCGCACGGTGGCTTCTTTGTGAACAACAAGTTCGTCATGGGTGCGATCGCAGATCCGTCGCAGTTCAGCTTGTGCCTCAACCCACTGAGTAATGATTCGCAGCATGGAGATTCGGAACGCCTTCCTTAAGGAATTGCCTGCCTGAGAACCGGGTACAGAAGGAGAGGATAACAGCAAGAGGAGGAGAGGGGAGAGGGGAAGAATGTTCCTTGTTCCTTGTGCCTTGTGCCTTGTGCTTTGTGCTTTCTACCTTCTGCATTCTGTAAATGCTTCTTACTGAAGCCAGAATAACCCGTACTCTTTGTTATAGCTTAACTTGGATTTTTCGGGGAATGGGATTTTGAGCAGAATATGTGTTATGTTAGTTTTTTAAGGACATGATAATTTTTTAATAAAAAACGCCAAAATATTGTATAATCGAAAATCGCGCGCAATAAACCGTGACTTTAACTCGTTTTCGTAGTTTCTTAAGAATTCTCGCGCGTTCAAGGCGGGGAGTGTCCAAGATGCAATGTCATTAGAGTTGAGCGTGTAGAGGTGTTTTGACAGCGCCCTTAAGAACTGCTTTTTGATAGTTTCTTAGAAGTCCCAGGGCGTGAACGCCGGGGAGTGTCAACCAAAATGAATACCTACGAACAGTAACTGAGATTATGGCAAATATTAAGTCCGCCGTTAAACGAGTCAAAATCGCCGAACGTAACCGCTTGTACAATAAATCTTACAAGTCAGCAGTCAAAACCCTGATGAAGAAGTATTTTACAACAGTTGAGAAGTACGCCGCAGCTCCGACTCCTGAATTGATGCAAGAAGTTCAACTGCGAATGTCAGAGGCTTACAGCAAAATCGACAAAGCTGTGAAAAAAGGTGTACTCCACCGCAACAACGGCGATCGCAAAAAATCCCGGTTGGCGAGAACTCTCAAGCCTCATGAAACAGTTGTAGCATCTTAAGAAAGGAAGAGGGAAGAAGGAAGAAGGAAAATTTTTTTCACTCTCCCAATCTCCCCACCTCCGCGTCTCCCCGTCTCCCCGTCTCCCCATCTACTATGCTTTGCTCATGCAACTCATTGACACCCACGTTCATATCAACTTTGATACGTTCAAATCTGAGTTAGAAGCGATTCGAGAACGCTGGCGCGAAGCTGGCGTGGTTCGTCTGGTTCATTCTTGTGTAGAACCAGAAGAGTTTGCTGGAATTCAGGCGATCGCCGATCAGTTTCCCGAAGTCTCATTTGCCGTTGGGCTCCACCCCCTAGATGCGGGTAAGTGGACAGAGGAGACTGCAAACCAGATTCGGGAATTGGCGAGTTCGGATTCTAGAGTGGTGGCGATCGGCGAAACCGGACTAGACTTTTACAAAGCCGACGATCGAGAACATCAGTTCAAAGTATTTGAGGCACAACTGGCGATCGCCCAGCAACTAGACAAACCGGTGATTATCCACTGTCGCGACGCCGCCGCCCCAATGGCAGAAATGCTGAGGGATTTTTGGCAAACTCGTGGCCCAGTACGCGGAGTTATGCACTGCTGGGGAGGGACACCAGAAGAAACCCAGTGGTTTTTAGACTTGGGTTTCTACATTAGTTTTAGCGGAACTGTCACATTCAAAAAAGCCTTGCAGATCCATGAATCAGCTTGTATGGTAAATAGCGATCGCATCCTAGTTGAGACAGATTGCCCATTTCTCGCCCCCGTACCCCAGCGGGGAAAACGCAATGAACCCGCTTTCGTCTACCACGTAGCCGAGCAAGTTGCTAAATTGAGAGGAGTTTCTCTGTTAACTTTGTCCCAGCAGACAACAGAAAATGCCTGTCAGCTATTTGGTCTTGCGCTTTAACGAAAGCTGAAAACATAGCAGAAGAAGGACGGAAGGCCCTTCGACTACGCTCAGGGAACGCTTCAGAAAGAAGGAAGAAGGGAAATGCCTTAAATTTATGTTATACTTTAAAGTTGGCTATCCATCGGATTTGCGCCCTATAATTAAAACAAGGAGCCGATCGAGGATTGGCGTACTCCTAACACGCCCCCAGTTTCTCGGAAACTGCCAGCGCGACGCTCGGATTGTACCTGACAGACAAAAAATTCAACTAATACCTGAAAAATACACATCAAAACAAACTTGGAACTTCAGGAATTTGGCGATCGCTTAAAAGTAAATTCTAGGACTCAAACGTGTAGGAAATTTACAGTAGAACACCAAGAGGGAGTCGCCGAAAGTATCTCGATCGAAGCCAAAATCAGCAATAATCTGCTGCGAGCAACCCGCACAAATCACCGTTGCAGTCCTGTGGTAGGCGATCGGAAATATCATATAAATTCTCTCACACAATCGATCAAAAAAACGAAAGCAAGGTAAAAATGCACCTACTAGGTGCAATGTAAAAAGCTAAAGCCATCCCGGAAAAAGGACACCCATGACCACTAAAGACTACACAGAATTCGCCTTCACCTTGCCCGACCTGATCGAAATCCAGCGAGCAAGCTTTCGGTGGTTCCTAGAAGCCGGACTAATCGAAGAACTAGACAGCTTTTCGCCAATTACAGACTACACGGGTAAGCTGGAACTACACTTCATCGGCAAAGACTTCAAACTGAAGCGCCCCAAATACGACGTAGACGAAGCAAAACGGCGGGATAGCACCTACTCAGTACAAATGTACGTCCCCACCCGTTTGATTAATAAAGAAACAGGCGAAATCAAAGAACAAGAAGTCTTCATCGGCGATTTGCCATTGATGACAGAACGCGGCACCTTCATTATCAACGGCGCAGAACGAGTCATTGTTAATCAAATTGTCCGATCGCCCGGAGTGTACTACAAATCAGAAACCGACAAAAACGGTCGCCGTTCCTACAACGCCAGTCTCATCCCCAACCGTGGTGCGTGGCTGAAATTTGAAACAGACAAAAACGATTTAGTCTGGGTCAGAATCGACAAAACCCGCAAACTCAGCGCTCAAGTGTTGCTGAAAGCCCTAGGACTCACAGACGGCGAAATCTACGACAGTTTGCGCCATCCTGAATACTTCCAAAAGACGATCGAAAAAGAAGGACAATTCGGCGAAGAAGAAGCCCTGATGGAGCTCTATCGCAAACTCAGACCAGGTGAGCCCCCCACCGTAGCAGGGGGCGAACAACTGCTCAATTCCCGTTTCTTCGACCCCAAACGGTACGATTTGGGTCGAGTTGGACGCTACAAACTGAATAAGAAATTGAACTTGACCATCCCAGATACGATGCGGGTGTTGACATCCCAAGATATTCTGACGGCGATCGACTATTTGATTAACCTAGAATTCGACATCGGTTCAACAGACGACATTGACCACTTAGGAAACCGTCGGGTGAGAAGTGTTGGCGAACTACTACAAAACCAAGTACGAGTCGGACTCAACCGCCTAGAACGGATCATCCGCGAAAGAATGACCGTTTCGGATTCAGACTCTTTGAGTCCAGCATCATTGGTGAATCCAAAACCCCTAGTAGCAGCGATTAAGGAGTTCTTTGGGTCTTCGCAATTGTCTCAGTTTATGGATCAGACAAATCCTTTGGCTGAACTGACCCACAAACGGCGACTGTCCGCCCTAGGACCAGGTGGTTTGACACGGGAAAGGGCTGGATTTGCGGTGCGGGATATTCACCCATCTCACTATGGTCGGATTTGCCCGATCGAAACACCAGAAGGCCCCAACGCCGGACTAATTGGTTCCCTCGCCACCCACGCGCGAGTTAATTCCTATGGCTTCATTGAAACCCCATTCTACCCAGTAGAAAAAGGACAAGTGCTGCGGGACAAAGCCCCGGTTTACATGACAGCCGATGAAGAAGATGACTTGCGGGTTGCGCCGGGGGACATTAGCCTCGACGAAAACAATAACCTGTTGGGCGAAACCGTAGCCGTCCGTTACCGCCAAGAATTTACGACGACGACTCCGATGCAAGTGGACTACATGGCAATTTCGCCAGTCCAAATCGTCTCGGTGGCTACTTCCATGATTCCATTCCTGGAACACGATGACGCTAACCGAGCTCTGATGGGGTCGAATATGCAGCGCCAAGCCGTCCCTCTGCTCAAACCAGAGCGGCCCCTGGTGGGAACAGGTTTGGAAGCTCAAGCAGCCAGAGACTCCGGTATGGTGGTGGTTTCTCGGACTAACGGCGAAGTCGTCTACATTGATGCGACGCGGATCATCGTCAAAACTCTGGCACCAGATGCTGAATCCAGCAGCGGTGAAGAGCATTTTATGATTCGGGATTTTGATGAACTTCGGGCCAGAAATCATTCGGCATTTAAGCAAAAGTATGCTGGCTGTATTGAACATGAGTTGCAAAAATATCAGCGTTCTAACCAGGATACTTGTTTAAACCAACGTCCTTTGAGTTATGAGGGCGATCGGGTTGTGGCAGGTCAAGTCCTCGCCGATGGTTCCTCCACCGAAGGCGCAGAACTCGCCCTCGGACACAACATTCTCGTCGCTTATATGCCTTGGGAAGGTTACAACTACGAAGATGCGATGCTGATTAGCGAACGCCTCGTCTACGAAGACGTTTATACTTCCATCCACATTGAGAAGTATGAAATCGAAGCCCGCCAAACTAAACTCGGCCCCGAAGAAATTACCCGCGAAATTCCCAACGTCGGCGAAGATGCTTTGCGTCAGCTAGACGAACAAGGGATTATCCGCAAAGGGGCTTGGGTGGAAGCTAGCGACATTCTCGTTGGTAAAGTTACTCCCAAGGGTGAATCAGACCAACCGCCGGAAGAAAAACTGTTGAGGGCTATTTTTGGTGAAAAAGCCAGAGATGTTCGCGACAACTCCCTGAGAGTTCCCAACGGTGAAAAAGGCCGCGTCGTAGACGTGCGCGTTTTTACCCGTGAACAAGGAGACGAACTCCCCCCCGGCGCGAACATGGTAGTCCGAGTTTATGTCGCCCAAAAGCGGAAGATTCAAGTCGGTGACAAAATGGCCGGCCGCCACGGGAATAAGGGGATTGTCTCTCGGATTTTGCCGAAGGAGGATATGCCTTATTTACCCGATGGTACGCCAGTTGACATGGTGTTGAATCCCTTGGGTGTACCATCTCGGATGAATGTGGGTCAGATTTTTGAATGCTTGCTGGGATGGGCGGGCGAAAATCTGTCCATGCGCTTTAAGATGGTGCCTTTTGATGAAATGCACGGGGCTGAGAAATCTCGCGAAACCGTCCACGGTAAGTTGGAGGAAGCGCGGGAGAAAACTGGTAAACCCTGGGTTTTCAATGAAAAACATCCTGGTAAGACTCTTGTCTATGATGGCCGGACTGGTGAAGCTTTCGATCGCCCTGTCACTGTCGGTATCGCTTATATGCTCAAACTCGTCCACTTGGTAGATGACAAAATCCACGCCCGGAGCACGGGGCCATACTCCTTGGTAACGCAACAGCCTTTGGGTGGTAAAGCTCAACAAGGCGGACAGCGGTTCGGGGAAATGGAAGTTTGGGCTTTGGAAGCTTTTGGGGCTGCTTATACTTTGCAAGAGTTGTTGACTGTCAAGTCGGACGATATGCAGGGAAGAAATGAGGCCCTAAATGCGATCGTCAAAGGTAAATCAATTCCCCGCCCTGGTACTCCTGAGTCTTTCAAGGTGTTGATGCGAGAATTGCAGTCTTTGTGCTTGGATATTGCTGTGCACAAAGTCAACACTACTGATGAGGGTAGCGAGCACGTTGAGGTCGATTTGATGGCAGATGTGGGCAACAGGCGATCGCCCAATCGTCCTACCTACGAATCTCTTTCCCGTGATGAAGGTGACGATGATATGTAGGGATAGTCAATAGACATCTCCCATAATTCTTGTGGAACAGGCATCTTGCCAGTTCAAAGCTGGCTTTTTAGGAGATGTCTAATGGTTGATGGTCGATTTGAGATTTTTGGTAACATTCCATCTAAAATCTAAAATCAACCATCTCAAATTGAAAGCCTCAAGAGTGTTCGTACCACTGCTGAGGCGAATCAACGCTCTAAACAAGATAGACGCTGACATGACGATTGTAACAGTTGTCCCAGGCATTGAAGGAGAAATTGACCGATCGACCGGTTGTATTAATTGGCAAGGGAGTAAGCTGAAAAACGGTTACGGGCGCAAGTGGATCGATGGCAAAACGGTGTTAGTCCACCGATTAGTCCTCGAATCAAAAATCGCAGGATTCCTCGATTCCGGTCATTTTGCGTGCCACACCTGCGACAATCGAAGCTGCATCAACCCGGCACATCTGGTAGTTGGTACTGCTGCTGAAAATACCGGGCAGATGATCGAGCGCGATCCTCTTCGAGGGCTGCGCTAACGCAAAACTCCCAGACGCAAAAGTATTCCAGGTATTGGCAAACTCTCGATCGCAAAACTACGGGAAATTCAGACTAAATATTTAGCTGGAACCATCAAGAACCACCTAGCAAAAGAGTATGGAGTAGATCATGACACTATTACTAAGATACTTAAGGCAAATATTCCCAATAACTTCACTGTTGTATTAATCCAAAACACCTTTGGGGTGGTACTCGTTCCCAAAATTCATTAGATGCTTCTAAGAAAGGACGCACTCAAGGTAAAAGTCATCCCCTTTCCAACGCCAAATTAGACTGGGAAAAGGTGCGAGAAATTCGGCAAAAGCTAGCAGCAGGAGAGAGGATGAAGGATGTAGCACAGGAATACAGTGTCGGCCGCAAAACCATACATGACATTAAGTATCACGTCACTTGGAAGGCAGAAGGCGAAGAGGTTCCAGTTCCTCGTATGGGTGGATCTCTCGATCGCAAATTTACTTTTACTCAAGCTCTTGAAATCAGAGAAAGAATTCAAGCCGGAGAATCCCTTGCTAAAATAGCTCAGGAATTTGGGGTGTCCAAAAGTATCATTTATGATATTAAAAGGAACGTCACATACAGAGGAGAATAATATTGATTTCAAGTCACTAAATTAGCAACAAAAAAGATAAATTACCAAAAATAATCGACAGTAAATCATCAATTGGAGTCACAATGGCTAAGATAGAACAACGCTTTGATTACGTCAAGATAGGATTAGCTTCACCAGAAAGAATTCGACTGTGGGGAGAGAGAACTTTACCCAATGGTCAGATTGTTGGCGAAGTGACAAAACCCGAGACGATAAATTACAGGACCTTGAAACCTGAGATGGATGGGTTGTTTTGCGAGCGCATTTTTGGGCCTGCAAAAGATTGGGAATGTCATTGTGGAAAGTACAAGAGAGTTCGTCATAGAGGCATTGTTTGCGAAAGATGCGGTGTTGAAGTAACTGAATCTCGCGTCCGTCGCCATCGCATGGGATTCATCAAATTAGCAGCTCCCGTAGCTCATGTTTGGTACCTCAAAGGCATCCCAAGTTACATGGCAATTCTATTAGATATGCCTCTGCGAGATGTCGAACAAATTGTTTATTTCAACGCCTATGTTGTGTTGAATGCAGGGAATGCCGACAAGCTGCAATACAAGCAATTGCTAACTGAAGATGCTTGGCTGGAAATAGAGGATGAACTCTACAGCGAAGATTCCACACTCACAGGGGTAGAAGTCGGTATAGGCGCTGAAGCATTGCAAGTTTTGTTGCAAAATATTCCCCTGGAATCGGAAGCGGAAAAGTTACGGGAAGATATTGCAAATGCTAAGGGTCAAAAACGCGCCAAGTTGATTAAACGCTTGCGGGTAATTGATAACTTTATTGCTACTGGTTCCCAACCAGATTGGATGGTGTTGTCGGTGATTCCGGTGATTCCTCCAGATTTGCGGCCGATGGTTCAGTTGGATGGTGGACGTTTTGCTACCTCTGACCTTAATGACCTTTATCGCCGGGTAATTAACCGCAATAATCGCTTAGCAAGACTGCAAGAAATCCTCGCGCCAGAAATCATTATCCGTAACGAAAAGCGGATGTTGCAGGAAGCCGTGGATGCGCTGATTGATAATGGACGACGAGGCCGAACAGTGGTAGGTGCAAACAATCGCCCGCTGAAGTCTTTGTCGGATATTATCGAAGGGAAACAAGGACGTTTCCGACAAAACTTGTTGGGTAAACGAGTTGACTATTCTGGACGTTCGGTAATTGTTGTGGGGCCGAAACTGAAGATTCATCAGTGCGGTTTGCCTAGAGAAATGGCGATCGAGCTTTTCCAGCCTTTTGTGATCCACCGTTTGATTCGTCAGGGGTTGGTGAACAACATCAAAGCGGCGAAGAAGATGATTCAGCGCAATGATCCAGGGGTTTGGGAGGTGTTGCAAGAGGTGATTGAAGGACACCCTGTGATGCTAAACCGTGCACCAACTTTGCACAGGTTGGGGATTCAGGCTTTTGAACCGATTTTGGTGGATGGAAGAGCGATTCAACTTCACCCGCTAGTTTGTCCGGCTTTTAACGCTGACTTTGATGGCGACCAAATGGCTGTTCACGTTCCTTTGTCTTTGGAATCTCAGGCTGAGGCTCGGTTGTTGATGTTGGCTTCTAATAATATTATGTCGCCGGCTACGGGTAGACCAATTGTCACGCCTTCTCAGGATATGGTACTTGGTTGCTATTACTTGACAGCAGATAATCCCCACGGTCAAAAAGGAGCTGATAAGTTTTTTGCGAATCTGGATGATGTGGTTGTGGCCTATGAGCAAAAGGTTGTGGATTTGCACTCTCTTATCTGGGTCAGATTCCAAGGAGAGATAGATAGTGGGGAACCAGAGGGAGAACCGCTGAAAACGGAACGCTCATCGAATGGTGCTGTAACTAAGGAGTACAAATTCCGTCGAGTTCGGGAAGATGAGAAGGGAAATGTGATTAATCAGTATATTCGCACTACGGCGGGGAGGATTATTTATCATCAGACGATTTTGTCGGTGATTAATAATTAGGGGAATAGGGAATAGGGCATAGGGCATAGGGCATAGGGCATAGGGAATAGGGAATAGGGCATAGGGCATAGGGCATAGGGAATTGGTTAGTTCCATCCAATTAACAATGACTAATAACCGATAACGAATTCCCATTCCCAATTCCCAATTCCCAATTCCCAATTCCCCATTCCCAATAACTAATTCCCCATTCCCCATTCCCAATAACTAATAACTCACAACAGTCAACACTGAACTAATAAAGGACAATCGAAAAAATGACAGCAAATAATAACGGTATTGTTTTCCGCAATCGGGTTGTAGACAAGGGTCAATTGAAGAAGTTGATTTCTTGGTTCTTCACTCATCACGGGTCATCCCGGACAGCACAGATGGCTGATAAATTGAAAGATTTGGGCTTTCGCTTTGCAACCAGAGCCGGAGTCTCCATCAGCGTTGATGACTTGCAAGTTCCTCCATCGAAGCGGGCTCTCCTAGATGCGGCCGAGGAAGAAATCCGAATTACCGAACAGCGCTACACTCGTGGTGAAATCACTGAAGTTGAACGCTTCCAAAAGGTGATTGATACTTGGAACAGTACCTCCGAAGACTTGAAAGATGAGGTGGTCAAAAACTTTCGCGCCACTGATCCTTTGAACTCGGTGTATATGATGGCTTTCTCTGGGGCGCGGGGTAATATTTCTCAGGTGCGGCAACTTGTGGGAATGCGGGGATTGATGGCTGATCCTCAAGGAGAAATTATTGATTTGCCGATTAAAACTAATTTCCGTGAGGGGTTGACTGTTACTGAGTACATTATTTCTTCCTACGGTGCGCGAAAGGGCTTGGTGGATACTGCTCTGCGGACGGCTGACTCAGGCTATTTGACTCGTCGGTTGGTGGATGTGGCTCAGGATGTGATTGTGCGAGAGTTTGATTGTGGAACTCAGCGGGGCATTAAGGTGCGACCGATGATGGATGGGGCGACGGTGTTGATTCCCCTGAGAGAACGGTTGTTGGGGCGGGTATTTGCTGCGGATGTGATTCATCCCAAAACTGGCAAAGTTGTGGCTTTTGAGAATGAGAGGGCGGTTCGCAATCAATCGATAACTGAGGAGTTGGCGTTGGAGATTGGTAAGGCGGAGGTGGCTGAGGTATATTTGCGATCGCCTTTGACTTGCGAGGCTACTCGTTCTGTTTGTCAACATTGCTATGGTTGGAGTTTGGCTCACTCGAAGATGGTGGATATGGGTGAGGCGATCGGGATTATTGCTGCTCAGTCGATCGGGGAACCGGGCACTCAGTTGACGATGCGTACTTTCCACACTGGGGGGGTTTTCACCGGTGAGGTGGCTAAACAGGAACGGGCTACTTTCCCCGGTACTGTGAGGTTCAAGGGCTTGCGTACTCGTTCTTTTCGCACGAGACATGGTGAGGAGGCTTTGGTGGCGGAGAGTAGCGGTAAGTTGGTGCTGGAGGCTGAGGGTTTTGAGGAGGGGAAGTCTGGGGCGAAGAATCAGAGGCTGAAAATTGAGTTGGCGATCGCCCAAGGTTCGACTGTGATGGTGAAGGATGGACAATGGGCGGTGGTAGGTCAAATTCTGGCAGAGGTGCCGATCGCGGGTCGTGCAGCTCGCAAGACTACTGAGAAGGTGACGACGGATGTGGCTTCGGATTTGGCGGGTGAGGCGAAGTTTGCTGATTTGATTCCTGAAGAAAAGACGGACAGACAGGGGAATACTACTCGGACGGCTAGTAAGGGTGGACTGGTTTGGATTTTGTCGGGGGAGGTGTATAATTTGCCTCCTGGTGCTGAGCCGGCTATCAAAAATGGCGATCGCATCGTGGCCAATAGTGTGATTGCTGAAACGAAGTTGGTGTCGGAACATGGTGGTGTGGTTCGCATCGCTGATGAGCGTGAAATCGAGGTTATTACGGCTCAGGTGCTGCTAGACCAAGCGGTGGTACGCGCTCAGACTATTGGCGGCCGGGAACATTATGTGATTGAAACTGCATCCAATCAACGGTTTTCGCTGAAGACTGTTCCGGGTAGCAAGGTGACTAATGGGGAGGTTGTGGCGGAACTTCTGGATGATAGTTATCGCACTGCTACTGGGGGTATTGTGAAATACGCTGGGGTGGAGGTTCACAAACGGGGTAAGGCAAAGCTGGGCTATGAGGTGGTGAAGGGCGGCACTCTGCTGTGGATTCCCGAAGAGTGTCATGAGGTGAATAAGGATATTTCTCTGCTGCTGGTGGAGGATGGTCAATATGTGGAGGCTGGGACTGAGGTTGTTAAGGATATTTTTTGTCAAACCAGTGGTGCGGTGGAGGTGACTCAGAAGAATGATATTTTGCGGGAGATAGTGATTAAACCTGGGGAGTTGCACGCGATCGATCAGCCGCGTTTGACTATCGGAGAAGGTCAAATTGTGAATGCTGGTCAAGAAATCATCCCTGGTTTAATTGCGTCGGAGTTGGGTTATGCGGAATATATTGAGACTCCAGAGGGCCCGGCTTTGCTGTTGCGTCCTGTGGTGGAATTCCCGGTGCCGGATAAACCTCCGGTGCCTTCTCAGACTGCTCTGAATGAGTCAATCTCGCTGAAGGCGGTTCAACGACTTCCTTATAAGGATGGTGAGCGGGTCAAGTCTGTGGAGGGGCTGGAACTATTGCGGACACAGCTCATTTTGGAGATTGGCACGGATGCTCCACAGTTGGCGGCAGATATTGAGCTGTTGGCGGATGGGGATGAGGCTATGGCTTTTGGGGCTGATGGTTCGGGGCCTGCTTGGACG
>NZ_JAKJHX010000054.1 GCF_021648855.1 Tychonema litorale BBK16
GACCCGATGAAGCGTCAAGAATCACCGCACATAAGAGGTCGGTGAGTATTTCAACCACAAAGACAGCAACCACGGGGTTAAACCGATAAAAATAATTAGCAGAGCTATTAACACATTTTGTGAGATTATGTTTGAAATATTTTTTTAATTAGATGATCGACTCCAAAAAATCATTCTAAAGTCGGAGAGTTAAAATCAGGTAAGTTTCCGAGTCATATCAAATCCGTATTCTGCTTCTACCTTCCCCCCTTCGGAGGGTGAGGGGGGGTTGCCTTTTCCTTCTGCTATAACTGCTTAACGCCTTGGTTTCTTCACATGAATCATGTTCGCTTTGAACGCCGGAATACGCCGATAAAATTTAAAATTATTCAGAGCAGCACTGGCCGATTTGACCACATCACTATCTGTATCTCGCAAAGCTTTTTGCAACAATGGAATCACTTTTTCCGATTTAATCGTGCCTAGTGCTTCCACGGCGTTCTGACGAACTTGAGGAGCGGAATCTTGAGCAAGTTTTCCCAAGGTTTCTACTGCTCGCTGAGCGTCGATTCTCAAAGGATTAGCAGCAGCGATTTTACCTAAAGCAGATGCTGCTAATTTCCGCGCTTCTGCATCCTGACTTTGAACGAATCCTATCAATTGTGCGAGGGAATAAGTTGGTGATTGCCTAACTATTTGAGCAGGCGCTAGAAATTCTGTTTGATGTAAGTCACTGAACTGTTGCTGTGGCACTTCTGCTTGATTTAACTTACCCTCATACTGTTCTTGCAAAGACTTGATAGTCGCTTGCATCTGAGTTTCATGAGCTTTTAACTGCTCATTGACTGCTTGCAACTGACTCTCATGTTGCTCTTGCAAGGATGCCAAATTAAATTGCATCTCAACCTCCCGGTTTTGATATTCTTCAGCAATCTCTCTCAAACGAACTTCATGTTTTTCTTGCAGAGCTTGTAAGTTGTCATCGATCTGAGCTTGATAGTTATGGTGCAATTCGTCAGACAGTCTGAGTAATTCTGCTTCATGTTTTTGTTGCAAAGATTGGATATTTTCTTGCAAATTATAATCATGATTTCCCTCTACTTCTGCACTAAATTGTCTGAGCTGATTATCGCGGTCTTCAATGATTTTTATGAGCAGATTTTCGTGTTCTGTCGTAACTTGTTTGAGTGAATCTTCGTGTTCTACAGTAACTTTTCTGAGTGTATTATCCTGTTCTACTTGCAGAGATTGAACTGTTTGCTGAATCCGAGACTGATGAGCTCTTTCTATTTCCTCAGCAATCTGACGAGTTTGCTCTAAGTGTTCTTGCTTTTGCTTGTTTAACCGCTTTTCCACCAATGAGTAAGCAACTGCTATGCCTACTAAAAAACCGACGATCGCTCCTATGATAGCCACAACTGATATCCCTCGCGACAAAATAGTAATACTCGACTTTTATATTTAACCATATAGTCTTCGATAACCGCCCAGTAATAGCAGCCAGACTATCACCGCCAACCAGTGTATCGCCACAGCAGGCCACAGGGAACCGCTTTGCAGGTATACGATCGCACACATAGCCCCTAACACCGCCGCCAGTAGCAAAAACACTGGATTCAGAAAGGTCTCGCGCCCAACTGGATAGAAAGTCAGCCCGTTCAGCGGATGGTAAACTACAAACAGCGCCAAACTGACACATCCCCAAAACCACAGCATTAACCCGGAAGCATTTTCCTGCTTGTGGGGTAGCATTAAAACGCGGAAAAATATTTCTTCGGTAATACCGGGACTCAACAAACAGCCCACTGTTACGCCCAAGATTGTACGCCAAGAGGTTTGCACATCAATTTTCAGGAATCCCGACCAAAAACCAATGGGAAGCCCGATCGCACTATAACCCACCACAAGGCTCAGTGTAATCAGCCAATCAGTGCGATCGGGTATAGTTGAAAAAGCCATGCTGACTCGATGTACTAATAATGCTAATTCATTAGTCATTGGGAATTGGGAATTGGGAATTGGGAATTGGGAATTGGGAATTTATTGGCTTTTTTTAGTCGATCGAACAAATCGGCAACTTTGGTTAAATCTTTATCTCCGGGAGATATTTCTACACCGCTCGAAAGGTCAATACCACTAAAATTATTGTCTTCAAAACGGACGATCGCATTTAACACATTATCCGGCCTCAAACCGCCAGCCAGCAACCAAGGACAGTTGGGTCGAAACTCTGCTAATATTTGCCAGTCGAGGGTTTTACCAGTACCGCCTAGTTGTTCGGGATGGTAAGCATCCAGCAGTAAAGTATCCACATGATTAGCATAAATATTCGCAATGTCTAAAGTCTCAGGAGTCTTAACTCTCAGGGCTTTGATGATTTCAATCTTTGGCAAAAAATCCCGCAGCCGATCGCAATATTCCACTGTTTCATCTCCATGCAACTGCACACCACTTAAATTAGATTCTGCAACTACTTGACAGATATTTTCTATTGTGGTATTGGCAAAAACACCGATGCGATCGACATTTGTGGGCAACTGCTCAAAAATTAAGCGAATAGTTTCTGGGTTAACATAGCGAGGGGAAGCCCGAACGCAAATAAACCCCAAAGCGTGTGATCCCAAACCTGCGATCGCGACTCCCTGCTCTACTTTAGTGATGCCACAAATTTTAACTCGCACTTCTCCTCCTCACTTCCGACTTTGTGCCAAGATATACGTGAATTGTTAACTATTAAAACAAATCTTAGTTTAAGGCAAAACACTTCTTACAATTTGATAACTGAATTTATTTGTGAGATAGGGAGCATAATAGCGTGATTTACTCATCTTTGCTGTTAGTAGTACAATCGACCATTCCCACAACACCGGAGTGGTCGCCAATGGTAGGACTGACAATGATCTTGTGCAACTTGCTAGCGATCGCGATCGGCTACTACGGCATCTCCAAGCAAAACCGAGGCAAAGGCCCAGCCTTACCCCTAGTCATGCCTGGAATGTTCAAAGGCTTTGGGATACCAGAATTGCTGGCGACAACCAGCCTCGGCCACTTGCTAGGTGCCGGAGTAATCTTGGGCTTAGGAAACGCGGGAGTTCTGTAAAAATTAGGGGAAGTGGAAGAGAAGATATAATAATAGAAACTCTTCCTCATTCTCCTCTCTCAGGAAAACTTCATGCAAAAAGGTTGGCGAGTCGGTTCATTATTTGGTATCCCGTTATTTTTGGATTACTCGTGGTTTATCATCTTAGCCCTAGGAACCCAAGCCTATGCTAGCAGTTACAGTTCGTGGGGCCCTGCACAGTCGTGGATTGCCGGATTCGCATTAGCTTTGATGCTGTTTGGTTCCGTACTGCTGCACGAATTGGGACACAGTTTGGCGGCCATGTCCCAAGGCATTAAAGTTAATTCTATTACCCTATTCTTATTTGGTGGAGTTGCATCGATCGACTCGGAATCAAAAACTCCCGGTCAAGCTTTTCAAGTAGCCATCGCCGGCCCTCTCGTCAGCTTCGGACTGTTTTTAATCCTCGGCTTAGGGTCTGAAATTTTACCCACAAATCTCCTACGAATAGTAATAGAAAGGGTAGCAGAAATCAATCTAGTTCTGGGATTATTTAACTTGATTCCTGGTTTGCCTTTGGATGGAGGACAGGTTTTAAAAGCCGCCATTTGGAAAATCAGTGGTTCTCGATTTACTGGTGTTCGTTGGGCGGCAAGAACTGGACAAGTTTTAGGCTGGTTGGCAATTGCTTTTGGACTAGCTTCATGCCTCCTGGCCCGCGAACTTGGTGGCCTATGGATCGCACTAATCGGTGGATTCGCGATTCGCAATGCCATAGCTTATAGCCGTTTTGTTTCATTACAAGAAGCGTTGCTGAAAACCAAAGCTGTCGATGCTATGACTCGTGAATTTCGAGTAGTCGATGCGAATTCAACCTTACGAGAATTTGCCGATCGCTATTTGTTAGAAGTCAATCCATTGCCATTTTACATCGCAGCAGACAACGGACGAGATTTAGGTTTAGTGTCGATCGATGATATCCGCTTCACAGAACGCAGTCAGTGGCAAATTCAGACTTTGCACGACATTTTGAAACCGCTGGAAAAAATCCCCACAGTCTCAGAAAAATCATCCCTAGCTGAAGTAATCAACACGATGGAATATTGTCAGTTGTCCCGAATCATCGTCCTCTCTCCCATCGGTTCAGTAGCAGGTACGATCGATCGCGGTGACGTGATGAAAGTTTTGGCGAAATACCTCAAACCCACAGTCTCTGAAGCCGAAATCAAGCGCTGCAAAGCAGAAAATAGCTATCCCCAAGGATTGCAATTAAGCGCGATCGCCAAAACTGCCCAGGAAAACTAAAAATCTGGCAAGTTAAGATAGTTAAGATTAAGATGTGGTGCATTTTTTCAAGGAGAGTTGAAAAAATAATTATCGATATGCCAAAATTGTTGGATCAATTTCATCATCATTTGAAGGAAACAAGCCGTCGTTGGCAAAATGTAACTCAGTCCTTCCCCTTCGGTGAATTGAAACCTCTGATGATCACCTGCCTAGCCGTGACGGGAACCCTATTGGGAGTGCGACATTTAGCGTGGTTGCAGCCATTGGAATTAAATGCTTTTGACGTGATGGTGCGATCGCGCCCCGATGCACCCCCTGACCCCAGATTGCTAGTAGTAACCATCACCGAACAGGATATTAATGCAATTGGAAAATGGCCAATTTCCGATCGCAAGTTAGCCAAAGCCATCGCCGAAATAGCGCGTCTCGAACCCATAGCCATTGGCATAGATCTGATTCGTAATACTCCCTACGAACCGGGGAATGCCGAATTAGTAACTCAATGGAAAAACCCCAAAGTAATTCCAATTACCTTAATCGGTAACTCTCAGCAAGATCCAGCGCCACCACCTCCTAATATACCAGAAAATCGGGTAGGATTTAACGATTTAGTGGTCGATCCAGATAATATAGTTCGTCGCAATTTGATGTTTGCTGGTAATGGCAAAACGACACTGACATCATTTTCAGCGCGACTAGCTTTTGCCTATTTAGATTTCCAAAAGGTCGAATCTAAACTGACAGAAAAACAAGAAATTGAGGCAAATAAAGTAGTATTTGAAAAATTGCGATCGGACTCAGGAGGTTATCAAAACATTGATGCCCAAGGTTATCAAATCCTACTTAATTACCGCTCTTCTGAAAAGATAGCAAAAAGCGTGACATTAACTCAAGTATTGGAGGGAAAAGTTGACCCCAAATTGGTAAAAGGTAAAATAGTGCTAATGGGCGTTACAGCTCTAAGTGTGAAAGATTTCTTTTCCACCCCTTACAGCGGTACTATCAGGGGAAACCGCCCCCTGGCTGGGGTATTCATACACGCAACGGCTACTAGCCAAATTCTCAGTGCAGTTTTAGATGGTAAAGGGCTATTCTGGTATTGGGATGAATGGCAAGAAATACTCTGGATAGCTGTTTGGAGTTCAGTGGGTGGCTGTTTAGCTTGGCGGTTAGAAAATTCGGTCAGTTTGCTCGGAAGTGCGATCGCAACTTTTGGTTCATTATTGGGATGCACCTTTTTCCTATTCACTCAACAGGGGTGGATACCTTTAATTCCGGCTGCGATGGCACTTTTTATCACCCCAGGAGTCATAGTCACCTATAAGTATCAGGAGTCGAGACAACAACAAGAAATTGTGATGAAATTATTGGGACAGCAAACTTCACCCGCGATCGCAAATGCCCTCTGGAAAGAGCGCGTTCATCTGCTTGAATCTGGATTATTACCAGGGAAAAAACTGATTGCTACCATCATCCTCACCGACTTGCAAGGCTTTAGTACAATCTCCGAAAAACTACCACCAGAAATAGTAATGAGTTGGTTAAATGAGTATTTATCAGCAATGGCCGAAGAAGTCCAAGCACATCAAGGTGTGATTAATAAATTTACTGGAGATGGAATGCTGGCAGTATTTGGCGTACCTATTCCGCGCACAACTCCCGCAGAAATTGCCGAAGATGCTCGCCTCGCCGTAGCTTGCGCTGTCGCCATCAGTTCCCGTTTACCCCAAATGAATCAAAATTGGCGCGATCGCAATTTACCTGCTGCCAGAATGCGAGTAGGCATCTTTACAGGGCCTGTTATGGTAGGTAGTTTGGGAGGTACAACTCGTTTGGAATATGGAGTAATCGGCGACAGTGTAAATATTGCGTCTCGGCTGGAAAGCTGCGAAAAAGATCGGCAAGAAGACACTTGTCGGATTTTAATTGCAGAAGAAACATTACGGAATCTCGCAGATAAATTTGAAGTAGAATCTTGGGGAGCTTTACCATTGAAAGGTAGAGAACAAAAAGTTAATGTCTACCGCGTTTTAGGAATGAAAAACAAATAAAAATACAGCATCTATTCCCAGGGTAAACGCATCTTAACTTCAACCCAAAATATGCTACAGTTAGAACAGTATTTGATATTACCCATTGCACAGTTGTGCAAATATAAATACCTTAAAAAGCAACAGGAAATACAAAGTCAAGCAATTAACTTGGCACAAACTACTCTAGTTTCATTTCATTTGTTTATTTACGATCGGGACTTATACACGTGGAGCCAAAAGCGTTTTTCTACGTTAATCTTTCTCCTCCAACCCACGAATTTTCCTGAATAACCGGACTTTGGGTGAGTTATGACGACGAGAAATCGCTGGGTTATAAGGTCAGTTATGCGATCGAAAAAGAGTTGGGAGGTGCAATGACATGGGCGCTCGATTTAGACAAGTTTTAACGATAGTTCTGCTGCACCTGCATTCATACTAAATCTTGAGTAATTGGAGACTGTTTTGCCCGACCTGTCATAGAGTAAAATCACTCGATCCCCGCATTGGTTCAGTTTGGTATTTTGTTATTAGTTTATGCAACGTTGCAATCTTAGGTTATACTCAAAATAAAGTGACCGCTCGACTGCTATGTAAACCCCCTTTGAAATCACAATGGTCAAACTACTTATGCGTCCTTACGTTTCTTTCGCTGTTAGTGCTGCCACAGCATTGATGTCTTTGGGTACGATCGGCTCCGGTTTTGCCAACGCTGCACTGTTCAAGTTCAATTTTGATGGGACATTGACTGGAAAAGACCCGTTGGGTACAACTGCAACATCTAGAGAGTTGAAAGGTAGTTTTTTGCTCGATACAGATGTTGCCAATAATTCCACGACTCCAATTGCCGGAAGATACGATGGAGCTATCCGAGAGTTAAATCTTGTATTTGCTCCGATCTCTAATCAAAATAATCCTGTAGAGTTTAGTGCAAGTGATTTTCCAGGTAAAAGAAACCGCCTATTGGTAGGAGCCAGGGGAACTCAAGAGGAATTACAATTTTTGTTGGGTAATGTTGGGACAACACCTCCCTTTTTCTTACCAACTTCAGTAGGAATTATATTTAGGAGTAGCGATCTGACTCGGACTACTCAATTGAAGGAGGTTTTAACCCCAACAAGCGGTAACTTTAGCGGAGAATTGAAGGTAACTTTATCTCCCGATCGAGTTTCCGATCCGAACAATCAGTTTTCCGGTTCATTTACTATTACCCCAGTTCCGGTTCCCGAAGCGAGTAATCCAATTGCTGTAGGGTTGGCTTTGTTAGGTTTTTACCTCATAAAAACTCAAAAAATTGCTTGAAAGCGTGCTTTTAGCTATCAGTTTAGCTTCTTCAAAAAGGCGAGAAAAAAAACTCAAGCTAGCTCAATAGGAGGATACGCAATGTTTGCGATCGCGCCGATAATCAACGAAGGCTACATTCAATTTCAGGGATACCAAACCTGGTATCGCATCGTTGGAGATATTGCCAACGCATTACCGGGCAAATTTCCAGTATTGATGCTCCACGGCGGGTCTGGTATACCGCACGATCGCCTCGAACTCCTGAAAGCCCTGCATCTATTCCTCAAAAATTATGAAGCAGATGAAAAAGATTACTAAATTTATCATCAACCTGACATCAGTTGGCTCAATAGTATTAATCGCCACACTTAGCCCTTCCCAATTTGCGATTATGGGACAGCCGACTCCCAAAGTAGATGGCAAGCCAATCACTCAATCGGGAGGGCCGCGCTTTAGTCAGCCCATGGAAGATAATCTGTCACCGAATCTGGGATCTCCATCCCAACCGACGACACGGGGAGGATGCACCATCAACAAGGATCAGAACAATAAAGATCTCATACCCTTATTACCACAAAGTAAAATCGGACAGACTATTTCTGAATATCCTATATTCTTTTTGTACTTGCCTGAAACAGAGGCAAAAGTAGCCGAGTTTGTCCTGCAAGATGACAAGGGGAAGCAGATTTATCAAACAACCCTAAAGCTCAAAAAATCATCAGGAGTTATCGGCGTTAGTATCCCTACCAATCAAAATATATCACCCTTACAAATAGAAAAAAATTACACTTGGTCTGTTTCATTGATCTGCGATCCTGATGATAGATCCAAAGATGTATTTGAAAAAGGTACTGTGCGTCGAGTTGAAGTGAGTGCAGATATTCGCCGTCAATTGCAGAAGGCAGATCCGCGCCTGAAAGCAGTTATTTATGCTCAGACTGGAATTTGGCAAGATGCTCTAAGCACTCTAGTTGCTGCTCGTCGTGCTAATCCTAATGATCCAGATTTAGCTGCTGATTGGAAAATCTTGCTGGATTCGGTGAATTTGAATGAAATTGTGCCTGAGCCGATCGCACCCATCGATCCAAAGCCATAGTTTATCAGCAAATTTGGTTTAAAACCCGGTCATTTTACAAAATATAATCGGCTTTCGATTAATTTGTAGGTTGGGTTGAACGAAGTGAAACCCAACATCAGCTTGAAAGTCGTGTTGGGTTTCATTCTTCAACCCAACCTACATACTGAGCGTAATTGATCTAATTTCCAACCATTCCTCATCCGAAAGCGGCTGCACATTCAACTCAATTTCAAAACAGCGACAAGCCGCCGCACTCAAAGCCTCAACCACAGTTTCAATCAACTCATTTCCATCGCCCGATAGAGGTAATTTCAGCGGAATTAATTGCTCTCCAAAAACTTGATAAAACAAATCAAAATCCGGCTGCAAACGCATAGAACCATGCTGTAAAATAGCATCGCCTCGGCGTAATTGAGCACTACCAATTAACTTGTAACCATCAGTTGTCACCAAATCTGCACCCGTCGCAGTCCCAAAACAATTCGGATTGTGAATGTAATTCCGTCCCGCTTCCCCATAGTGCAAATCCAAACCCATTTGCCGCCAACCTTCAATCAAAAACTGGCAGATATCCTGATAAGCTTGGACACGACTCCCCGCCAATCCCGACACCACCACCGCATAAGTTAAATCACCTTGATGTAGCACAGCCCTACCCCCACTTGGCCTGCGTACCAAATCCACAGACATTCCCCCGAAAGACAACTGCTGCCAAAATTCGGGCCATCGGCGCTGGTGATAGCCCAAAGAAATCGCCGCCGGTTCCCAAGTATAAAAGCGCAGAGTTGGCCCAATTTTGCCCGCCAGATGCTGTTCCAGGAGCCATTGGTCGATCGCCATCTGTACAGCCCCAGACGCTGACAGCAGCGGAATTAGACGCCAAACAGAATTAGTCATCAGTCCCCAGTCCTGAGTTTACGCTCAATAATTGACAGAATGTTTTAAAATTGGTAATACTCATTGGAAGTTGTGAAAGTAAGTTTGTGTAAATTTCAACTATCCAATGCTGGTAGAAATAAATAGGAAAAATAATTCTTAAGCCATGAGCAACAGTGTAATTGTCATTAGCGACGAAAAATTTGAAACAGAAGTCCTGCAAGCAGAGCAACCAGTGCTAGCCTATTTTTGGGCACCTTGGTGTGGGCCTTGCAAACTGGTATCGCCTTCGATAGACTGGATCGCAGCAAATTATAGCGATCGGCTGAAAGTAGTTAAAATGGAAATCGACCCCAATCCAGCTACTGTCAAACAGTATAGAGTAGAAGGAGTCCCTGCTTTCAGGCTGTTTAAAAATTCTGAATTAGTGCTGTCCCATGAGGGAGCTATTACTAAACAAAAATTGACAGTTTTGTTGGACGCTAATTTATAAAGTTTGGAATTTTTAGGGATTTGTCATTGGGTGGGGGCAGGTTTATGAGATTGTCGGTTTTCGGCAATCATTGTTTGTAAAACCTGCCCCTACGGAAATTAAAATTATTAATTAATAATACAAGATCATGGAATTTGCTCAACGTTTACAACCATTGCGATCGAATGTATTTGCTGATATGGATCGGGCGAAATCTCTGGCTAAAGCGGCGGGAAAAGAAGTCATTGATTTGTCTCTTGGTTCTTCAGATTTGCCGACGGCTGCTCACATTACAGATGCGATCGCACTTTCTTTATCTGACTCCAGCACCCACGGCTATTTGCTGTTTAACGGGACGAAATCTTTTCGGGAAGCAGCAGCTATTTGGTATGAACAAAAATTCGGGATTTCAGTCAATCCAGAAACAGAAGTTCTGCCCTTAATTGGTTCCCAAGAAGCTACGGCGCATTTGCCTTTGGCTGTACTCAACCCCGGTGATTTTGCTTTGTTGCTCGATCCTGGTTATCCTTCCCACGCGGGCGGTGTCTATTTGGCTGGGGGGCAGATTTATCCGATGCCGTTGTTAGCTGAAAATCAGTTTTTGCCTGTATTTGAGGATATTCCAAAGGCTGTGTTAGCTCAGTCGAAGATGATGGTTTTGAGTTATCCTCATAATCCCACAACTGCGATCGCACCTTTGGCCTTTTTTGACAAAGCGGTGTCTTTTTGTCGGGAACATCGGCTGATTTTGGTGCACGATTTCCCCTATGTGGATCTGGTTTTCGACGATCGCGTAGGGGCGGTGGATGGTGCGTGCCCGCCCTCTGGGAGCGAGGAAAACCGCAAAGTGATGGCACCGTCTATTTTTGAGGCCGATCGCGATAAAAGCATATCGATCGAGTTTTTCACCCTGTCCAAGTCGTACAATATGGGTGGTTTTCGAGTCGGATATGCGATCGGCAATCCCGAAATTATCCAAGCACTGCGCCAGGTAAAGGCCGCCGTAGACTTCAATCAATATCAAGGAATCTTAAATGGTGCGATCGCAGCTTTAACAGGGCCTCAAGACACGGTTAAAACCAGTGTAGAAACCTTCCGAAAACGCCGAGATACCTTCGTCCGCGCCCTGCAAGAAATCGGCTGGCAAGTGCCAATTCCCCCTGCTACAATGTACGTTTGGGCGAAACTCCCAGAACCTTGGGCAATAGATTCTGTAAAATTTTGCACTCAGCTAGTAGAAAGTACGGGAATTGCAGCTTCCCCCGGTGCCGGTTTCGGAAAATCGGGAGAAGGTTATGTGAGATTTGCCTTAGTTGAATCGCCGGAAATTTTGGCAGAAGCGGTTAGGAGAATCGCTGAATTTCAAACTTAATATCACAATATATAGCAATCCTAAATCATTTGTGAATTTCTTACTCCCTCCCCTTGGTAAGGGGAGGGTTGGGGTGGGGTAAAAATTTTACGACTCATTTAGGATTGCCATATTAACTTTCGAGCATTTGCAATTTGTACAAACTAGCATACAAACCTTCTTGCTGTAACAATTCATCGTGACTACCAGACTCTATTAATTGCCCACGCTTGAGCACTAAAATGCGATCGACATTTCGGATAGTCGAGAGTCTGTGGGCAATAATTATCGCTGTTCTTTCTTCCATTAAACGTTCTAGTGCTTGTTGAATTAAAGCTTCTGTCCCCACATCCAAACTAGCAGTTGCTTCATCTAGAACTAAAATACTCGGATTACGAATAGCCGCACGAGCAAATGCTAGTAACTGCTTTTGTCCGCCCGAAAGATTCGTCCCCCGTTCTCGCAATTGTGTATCATAACCTTGAGGCAATTCTTCAATTAAACTGGCAACATTTGTCTTTTCTGCTGCTGCTTTAATTTCCTCGATCGAGTAATTTTCACCCAGACTAATATTGCTCTTGACATCACCAGCAAATAAAAACCCATCTTGGATAATTACGCCAATGTGTCGCCGCAATTCTGCTTGAGGTAAATCCCGAATATCGACATGATTAATTAGAATACGTCCTTGAGTGGGCTCATAAAGGCGACACAGGAGACGAATAATCGAACTTTTGCCAGCACCGGTGGGGCCAACTAATGCTACTTTTTCGCCAGATTTGATTGTGAAATTGAGGTTTTGCAGAACATATTCGTCTTCTTTATAAGCAAACCATACATTATCAAATTCAATTTCTCCTGATTCCAAATCCTGGGATTTGGTATCTTCTTTCCCGCCTTGGGGTGAGTAGGGGGAAGTTAATTTCTGATCGCTAATACGATCTTTAATTTCAATCGGTTCATTGAGAATATCACTAATCCGTTCAACGGCGGTAAATCCTGCTTGAATAGCGGTAAATTTCTCGGCAAATTGGCGCAGCGGATCGAAGAGACGTTGAGCAAACAGAATGAATGCAGAGAGAGTACCAAAGTTAATTGTACCTGCTAAAAGCTTTTGACCGCCCATCCACAAAACTGCTGCGATCGCAACTAGAGCAATCCATTCTAATGTAGCAGATACGGCGGAGTCATAAAAGATAGTTTCATCAATTGCTTTAATATAGCGGTGATTGGTAACGCGAAACAATTCAGAATTGAATCTTTCCCGGCGAAATAGCTGCACTACCCCAATACCAGTCAGGTTTTCTTGGAGTTGTGCATTGAGATCCGAGAGTTCTTCTCTAGTATTGTAATTTGCTAGTCGATATTTGTACTGAAAATAAACGATTAGTGCGCTAATTGGTATCATCATCAACACCAACATTAAAGCGAGTTGCCACTGCATGGTAAACATGAATATGGCAATTACTAAAATTGAAAATAAATCGCCAACAATCCCGATCGCACCAGAAGAGAAAACTTCGCCCAAAGCCTCGACATCGCTGGTGAGGCGAGTCATCAGTTTGCCTACGGGAGTGCGATCGAAAAATCTGACGGCGAGGGAAGTGACGTGGGCGAACAAATCATCTCTAATATCAGTAGTGATGATTTGTCCTACTTTCGTGACTAAATAACCTTGAACTGATTGCAATCCTAACCGAAATGTAATAGTTAGCATTAGCATAACTGCCAGAATATTTAATCCAGCAGAAAAAGGCATTCCCCGCAAAAATTCGTAGGTAGGTTCAGCTCGAATTAGGGAAATTGCCTGTCCGATCAAGATAGGTTGAACTGCACCTGATATTGCTAGTGGTACTAATAGGATGATCGAAATAATCAGCAAACGTTTGCTGCGGGTTGCATAGGAGGCCAACCTCATGAATAACCGCCAGTCTGTTTCGCGGCGGGGTTGGTTTTTGGTGTCTGTTACTGATGAGGAAACGGTCATTTGATTTTAGATTTTAGATTTTAGATTTTAGATTTTAGATTTTAGGTTGCAGAAGTTATTCTGCTGCTCAATGTTATAATTGTAGCAAATATAGTCAATGCCTCGCGGCGGGTAATGGAAAAAGTGGGGATGAAATACCAGTATAATTTTGACTATCCTGGTCGCGGTCGAGTGTATTATTCTGTATTGCGATCGACCAGTCAAAATTAAGCCGATCGCCTTTACACCCGCTTGTCAGATCCTCGATCGAGCGATCGGACTTTTTCCCTTCCTTTTATTCCTCTCGCAATTTTTGGATATCTTCAACGCTCAAACCAGTCGTTTGACTAATTTTTCGATCGTCAAGTACACTCAGAAGCTGCCTAGCAATTTCCAAAGTTTTTTCTCTCATTCCTAGCGCGAGTCCTTCTTCTCTACCTTCTTCTCTACCTTCTTCTCTACCTTCTTCTCTGCCTTCTTCTCTACCTTCTTCTCTGCCTTCTTCTCGCCCTTGTTCTCTGCCTTCTTCAATTCCCTTTCGCAAGATTCCCTGCTGATCCAGAATATACCTTTCGCGTGCTTCTAAATCCGCTAATTCTTCTGGATTCAAGTTGGTTTCATTAGCAATAGCAAAGGCTTGCTGTATTTCGGAGACTGTTTCCATTGTTTGCGGTACTACTTCCAAACAGGGAGCATTTTTCATAAAATAAACCCACTTGTCAGTCAAGGTTTCTAACTGCTCCAATTGTTTGTTAAATTTTGGCAATTCGATAAAGATCATTTCTATCTCTGGATCGATATAATCAAACAAACGCTTTTTCTCCTTGAACACAAAATGAGAAATTACTTCTCGGTCATTATCAAACATTTCAAAATCAGTAATTGTCAAAGCAATTACAGGTTTTAACTTAAAGTAACCTTCACCACGAATCAGTTGAGTTGAGTAAGTTTTCGCAGTATTGTAAACCACCCGTTTCGCAAAAGATTCTACATTTAAAACTTGCATCTCGATAATTACAGTTGCGCCTCCTGTAAGTCTGGCTTTGACATCCAGGTAAGAATCTTTGAGATACTGTACTCTTGATGCTAAATACGGGTCGATAATTTCTAGGTCGGCGATGGTGGGGTTGCCATCATAAATCATAGCATTGAGAAAGCTGATTAAGATTGGTTTGCTTTCATTTGAGCTGAAGATTTTTTTGAAGGCAAAATCGGTTTTGGGGTTGATGAATCTCATGGTTAATCTATATTAAAGTGATTTACCTATTATTTTAAACCAGTTAGCGCTTGCTATATCTTCTTTTTGGTACTACTTTGGGCGATCGACCTTTAAAGCGCTCTGACTTTGCAGTAAATTTAAATAGTTGTTTGGAGAAAATTAATGAGGCGATCGCAGCAGGTACGCCACTGGTTCCCATGATCGAAGAAAAGCGAGAACTACGAAAATTGAGTTTTGCAAAATCAAGATTTTTACGACGACAAATATGCTATCTTTTGTATCGGCTGACAATTACGAAGTTCTTTGCAATTGCTTGTTAACCTTTTCAATCTTCTTAGCAAAATACTCTTGTCTGTGTCCCAATCTTTTAGCGACTTCCAACCCTTTTTGATAAGCTTCCAAAGCTTTTTTGTAATCCTTCATCTCCTGATAAACTTGACCAAGATTATCATAAGCATTCATCAATCCATAAAAGTTATAAGCGCGTTCTTCCAACAGCAATTGCATTTGATAAATCCGCACAGTTGGCTCAAACTGTTTTTGCAATCGATAAAGTAATGCTAATTTATCCAAAGCTTCGCTAGCTTGGGCATACTGTTGAATGGGGACGGCTAAATTGTATGCTTCCTGATAGTATTGAGCTGCTAAATTGATTTGACCTAGGGTTTCGTAATCATTGGCGATCGCAATTTTTAGCGGTGGTATCGCACTGGGATTTTGGAGATTAAGATATACTGATGCCAATTTCTCCCTAGCTGCGATCGCCTTTAGAGGCTGTTTTGACTGCTGGTAGACATGGGCTAACTGTCTCAGAGCATCCACTTCAGTGGGAGCAGTTACAGGCTGAGGAGGGGCACCATTTCCCGCTACTACAGCAGGATTTGATACGACAGAATTGGCAGTAAATAAAGCACGATTCTCCTGGATTAAAGTTGCTAATTCCTCATAGACAGCAGCAGCTTTCTCGTAACTCAACCAATTAATGTGAATTAGCCCGATCGCCTTTAAAGTCTGACCCTCAACCAATATATCTTTGTTTTGGCGCGCATTGTCCAGAATTTGTTGATAAACTTCTATAGTCGGGCCTTTAGCACGTACTTGCTGAAAAGCAGCAGCCAAAACAGGGAGCAACTCGGTATTAACTGGTAGCTCAGATTTAACTTTTTTGTGAATTAATTGTAATCGTTGAGTAATCAACTGTAATTCGATGTTTTTACTGCTACTCCAAGCAACACTTCCCACCCGACTCAAAGCAGCAATTTCCACCTGCGGGCCAAGATAGCGTCGCAGTCGCAATTCTCGAAACCAAATTTCAAACGCACCAATTCTATCTCCAGTTTGCGATTTAGCCAATGCTTCCAAATTCAACCCATCCAAAGCCGCACTCAATTCGTCCCGCTGAGTGCTACTCAAAGATTCATTGTTGGGAGTTAGGGGATCTGGTGTGGTAATCTCTAACGGATTAGGCGAAAATTGATCCAAACCTGGTGGATTAGTTTGGGCGCTAGCGATAGAACCAGCACACAGCCACAAAAACAGCAAACACCCGATGGGGACAGAACTTCTCATCATCAAAATTTGGTTGTAACGACCCAGCATTGATTTCCTAAAGATTAAGTTTTGCAGATCATACAAAACGGTATATATCATGTCACAAATATGGCACAAAAGCCCACAATTAAACAAGATCGGTAAATTGTATTTTACCGCACTGAGCAATTATTTTGATTTCAAGACTCTGGGCGATCCTCTTCGTTGGCGTAGCCCCCGTAGGGGCGGGCTTCGCCAACGCATTTGGCGCTTATTCAGTTTAGCGCTAATCTTGTTAACTATTTGCACAGCTTGTGCAGCGCCTCCCGCAGCCGCTAAAGACCGTTCTTTTCCTGAAATGTCCCTAGATTTTTTGGGTGAGTACCAATTGCCAAAAATGAGTTTTGAAGGAACACCTGTCGGAGGCTTATCAGGAATCACCTACGACTCCAAAGGTATGAATGAAGCCACTTCCCAAGCCTATCGCTTTTATGCTCTTTCCGACGACCCCAGCGAAAACGGAGAAGCGAGATTTTACAGTCTTCGACTAGACCTAAAATCAGGAGACCCAGAAAATATTGCGCTGAAAAAAGTTACTGTCGAAGGTGTTACTTCCCTCAAAAAAGCAGATGGTGAAACCTTCTCTTGGGGTTCGATCAATCCTGAAGGAATCGCCCTTTCTCCCCGCAATTCCGTCTTCGTCGCCAGTGAAGGCGTGACTCATGTTGGCATTCCTCCTTTTGTCGGAGAATTTGAATTAAAAACTGGCAATCAGCGGGGAAACTTGCCAATACCAAAGCGCTATATTCCAGATGCTAGCGATGAGAAACAGCAGCAAGGAGTGCTGGATAATTTGGGTTTTGAATCTTTAACAATCGATCCAGAAACTTTTAGTCCGGGCGGTCTCGATCCGTTTCGTTTATTTGTGGGTATGGAAGCGCCTTTAATGCAAGATGTAGACTCAGAACAGGCAAGTAAGCTGCGTCTTCTACATTATATCATCGTTGATAAAACACCGCAATTAGTCTCAGAAAATCTTTACACGCTAGACCAAGTTCCCATGAGTATGTTGAACGGTTTAACAGAATTAGTGGCTATTGGTGGTGGTCAATTTTTGAGTTTAGAGCGTTCTTTTGGGATTTCAGGATACGGTGCACGGATTTATCAAGTTGCAGTTGGGGCGGCTACAGATACTTCTAGAATCAATAGCTTCAAAGGAAAAACAGGGATGGTTGAACCTGTGAGGAAGAAATTGCTTTTAGATTTTAGCGAATTGGGAATCCCGTTGTATAATTTAGAGGGAATGACTTTGGGGCCACGCTTGCCGGATGGTAGTCAGAGTTTGGTTTTGGTGAGTGATGATAGTTTTGATGAAGCTCAACAAACTCAGTTTATTTTGTTGAGTTTGAAGGGTAAAGTTTAGTTGATATGGGCGGGCTAGAAGCCCACCCCACAAAAAGATTTACTCTGTGTGGAACAGGCATCTTGCCTGTTCATAAAAATGGTATGATTTTAGTAGACTACATCTTCATCAAACTTTTAATCAGACTGTGGCAGAATTTTTAGATAGCACAAAACCATGAGTTTAGAAATTATTGCACATCGGGGATTTTCGTCGATCGCGCCTGAGAACACTTTATTCTCTTTTGAAGTTGCGATCGCCCGTGGTGCTAGTTCGATCGAATTTGACATCCAATTATCGGCTGACAACATACCCGTGATTTTCCACGACGCAACGCTGGATAGGATTACGGGCGTTTCGGGTAAAGTCAGGGAGACAAACTTGTCCCAATTGCAGACACTGGATGCAGGTAAATGGTTTAGCGATGAATTTTCAGGACAAAAAATTCCCACTTTAGAGGAAGCGCTGAATATTCTCAAAAATGTTGACAAATTTCTCTACTTTGATGTCAAACCCCACTGTGAATGGTCTGATTTAGAAGTTGCAGATTTTGTCAAGATTTTGCAGGATGCAGGAATTCCAGAAAAATGCGTGATTACCTCGTTTAATGATGGATTTCTGGAACAAGTACGCCAAATATCTGATGATTTGGCGATCGGGCATATAGTTGCTAATCTGGAAGCGTACAAGTCTCAATTAGCTCAAGCTGTCGTTAAGGGCGACAATCTGATTAGCACTTTGTATCATGTTTTGCTGGAAAATCCTGCACTGATTGCGGAAAGCCGCAGTCAGGGAGTTGACATTGTTGCTTGGACAGTGGACGATCGAGAAGATCTGCAAAAGTTACTTGATTTGGGGATAACACGGATTGTGACTAATTGTTTGATATAATAATTTTTCAACCGCAGATAAACGCAGATAAGAGATGAATTATTTTCGCAAAAGTATCCATGAAATGTCTGGCTATGTACCGGGGGAACAGCCACCAATAGGTACTAAAATTATCAAACTAAATTCTAATGAAAATTCCTATCCACCTTCTCCACAAGCTTTAAAAATGCTTCAGGAAATAGACGGAGAAATGTTGCGTCGCTATCCAGATCCAACTGCTAAACAATTCCGTCTTGCAGCTAGTAAAGTATTGGGAGTTCCTGATGATTGGATTGTCGTCGGTAACGGCAGTGATGATTTGTTGAATTTGATAGTTCGCGCTGTTGGCGAAACCGGAAAACAGGTGGTTTGTCCCGCACCTACTTATGTATTGTATCGCACTTTGGCGGATATTCAGGATGCAGAATTTGTCGAAGTTCCCTATCCAGATGACTACCAGTTACCTGTTGATTTACTAATCGCTGCTCAAGGTGCTGTGACTTTTGTTGCTTCACCAAATAGTCCATCGGGAACGGCGATATCTGTGGCAGATTTGGAGAGATTGGCTAAGGGGTTATCTGGCATTCTGGTGATTGATGAAGCTTATGTTGATTTTGCTGAAAATAATGCTTTGGAATTGACAAAGAAGTATGAAAATGTTATAGTTCTGAGGACTCTCTCTAAAGGGTATTCGCTAGCAGGATTGAGACTGGGTTTTGGGATCGCAAATCCTGCTCTGATAGCTGAGCTAAATAAAATCAAAGATAGTTATAATGTGGATGCTTTAGCTTATCTCGTTGGTGCTGCGGCGATCGCAGATCAGAACTACAAAACAGCCAATGCTGAACAGATTAAAGCTTCACGAGCAAAATTAGCGCTTATCCTGAAAGAGTTGGGCTTTGAGATTTGGCCCTCAGAAACCAATTTTTTGTTCGTCAGGCCGCCCAATGGCGATGCAGAAAGGATTTATCAAAGACTGAAGGTAGAGGGAATCTTGATTCGATACTTCAATCAGCCCCGATTAGCAGATAAGTTGCGAATTACTGTAGGTACGGAGGAACAGAATCAAATATTAATTCAAACTTTGAGAGGAATTTTATAGATAAGTACCAAGTGGTGGCAAACATTAACTTATATTAAAAAAGATTGACTTCCACATATACAAGTGTTATGGGAAGCCTGATTTGGGGAAATCAGAATACAAATCGACTTTTTTGCTATATTGACCTGCAATTAGGATAATGATTGTGGTGAAATGAGGAGTTTAACGAAATGAAGAATTTGAATTTTTGGAATCGGCCTGCTGTATTGCTGAGTGCGATCGCGATCGTAGTCGGAAGTTTATCAGCAAATACCATCGCTGCTGTGGCTCAATCAACATCTAATCCCAGTCAGGATGCTGAAAATATTGCACTGAAAAATAGCCCCGCCCTTCAAATAGCCCAAGCTGCTAGCCTTTGTCGTAAAGTCACTCCCAAAGAGGGCTTGACCGTTCGCCAATCTTCAGAGACAAAATCTGCTAGAGTTGGCGGTGTCGCCATGAACACTCAAGTAACGCTAGCTACTGGCGCGACTGCCATTAAAGGCTCCGATGGCCGTCTATGGATGGAAATTACCGCTCCAGTAAAAGGTTTTGTCGCCATTGGATATCCCAATAACGAGGGTAATTTAGTTTCGTGTACGACAGGAAGCGCAGTTACTCCGACTCCTTCGCCCGCACCAGTACCCGCACCAGCACCCGCACCTGCACCCGCACCTGCACCCGCACCCGCACCTGCACCCGCACCTGCACCTGCACCAATGCCAGCACCTGCACCTGCACCAATGCCAGCACCTGCACCAGCACCAATGCCAGCACCCGCACCAGCACCCGTACCAGCACCTACAGCTACGCCCGCACCTGCGCCCGTACCAGCACCTACAGCTACGCCCGCACCCGCACCCGCACCTGGCCCTGTAAGTCTGTGCCGCCAAGTCGAACCTCGTGTAGCACCGAATGGTCTAGTTATCCGCGCGGATGCTTCCAAGACTGCTGCGATCAAAGGTAGTGTAGCGGCTAATGGCAAAGTAACGCTTGTGCCAAATTTCAAATCTGTGAAAGATAAGAATGGGGAAAATCGCAATTGGGTGGAAGTTTCGGGCCCTGTTCCTGGGTTTGTATCGACTGGGAATTTGATTATGTGCAAGTAAGATAGGAGTTCTCTGTTAGATGCCGGACTTATTAAAGAAGTCCGGCATCTTCTAGGTATTCTGTCGAAATCAGGGTTCAAAACGGTTAATTTTTCTACTGACAGTGGCCGCTAGCCCAATTTTGATGTCCGCGGCCTGGTTGACACTGGGATTGTCGGCCTATCCAGACGATGTCCCACCTATTAGGAAGTTGGATGCAGGTAAAAACACTTAGGAAAAAGAGCGATCGCTTAACAATTGATTTGTGCATTAAGCTTGAGATTGTTCGAGAAAGTTTTGTCTCCGAGATGCGAAAGCCACCAAATCAGCCTCGGTAAATTGAGTTTGCTGGAATGAGGGACGAGACATTAGCCGATCGCACCAAGCTTGAATTTTGGGATATCCGTCTATGGATACATCAACCCAGGATAGCAAGGGTACAACAGTTCCAGCAACGCAGTCGGCCAATGTCAAATCGTTGCTACCGAAAAAAGGGCGATCGTCCAACAAACCTTCAAAGAATGTCAGTACAGAATCGACTTTTTCCTTAGCCTTTGCGATTACCTGCGCTTCGGGAATTCCCCAGCCCATTCTTTCACTACTGAGGGGGTAAAGTGCCGGCCCAAGTTCGTTAACCGTGACCAATTCTACCATCCTCACAACTGCCAAATCTTTCGGATCTTTCGGCAGCATTGCCGGTTCGGGATACTTGGCTTCTAGATAGTCAAGAATTGCCAGAGACTCGACAACAGTGAAGTCACCATCGACCAAAACAGGGACGCGGTGAAAAGGATTCATGGCGACGAATTCTGGTTCTAAGTGATCGCCGTCCAAGTGGATTTCTATTAATTCAAAATCGAGGTTTTTTTCTAAGAGGGCAACCCACACGCGGCTGGAGTTGGTGGAAATGGGAGTATGGTAAAGTTTCATAAATTTTGTGCGTGGTTGTTGAGAGAGTCAGCTTTTGAGGATTGAGTTGCCGATCGCGCTGCTGAAAATATTTAGATTTTAGTCAATTTTACACGCACAGGGGGCGATCGGGGCTAGATAGCAATAGATTTGAAAATCAAGAAAAATCCGACTTCCAAACATGAACCGCTCGCCGTGCTAGATTCCTCTGACGGGCTGCCATCGCATCTGGAGTCCAATCTTCTGCCATAATGTTCTTTGTCAAACAATAAACACTCTGGTGATATTTTTCAAGTTTAATAGAATAGTTTTTTTGTCCAATATCGCGATTAAAAGAAGGTTCCAAAAGAGTTAAATTACCAAGACGGTAAACCATTTCCTCAATCTGGACATCAGTGAAATTTTGTCGCCACTCATCAGTCGGCACTTCTGGCAAAATATGTTCTATAGAAAAACTATCTTCATTAACCTCAATACCAGATTCATCTGCTTCTAAGTTGCAAAAAATGTAACGCAGTAATTTACGCTTTTGACCTTTTATAGATAGAGAAAGCAAAGCAAAGCAAAGTCCTGAATAAACCTTAAATCTTTAAATGATAAATTCATGTTAGTTTACTATCCTATAAATCACCTCTACAGGTAGTATGAGGGATCGATTTCAGAGTCATCATCAGAGGTACGTTCGGCACGAATCTCGTCCATAATTTCCTGAAAATCTGGATCGTCTTTAAACACACCCGCAAATTGCATCCAGGCGGGTTCTGAACCTTGAATCGGGACTTCCCAGGAAAGAGTTTCAATATGCTTAATTCGTTCTAAAAATGTGGTTTGAATTTTGGTAATTGCTTCTTCTCGACTTGCTGCTTCAACTCGACAGTGCGGAAACTCGAAAACAGAAGCAGAAACCTGTCCTGATGAGAGAGTTTCTAACAGGAGTGTCACTTTCCATTGGCTAGATGGTTGGGATTGCAATACATTTAAGCTTGTTACCATTTTTTAATCACGATTTTTAAGTGCTGTCTTGATTGTATCGCATAAAAAAAATCCCTCACCATTTCCGGCAAGGGGCGATCGCTATGAACCCAAAGTCACACTAAATCCCGATGGATGAATGTTGGGTTTTATCCCCCAACGCACCATAGGGAAAAGCAGCAATGCCTTCGGCGGGGTTCCCCAACGCACTACAGCGTCCAATCTTCGATCGATAGTCCGGGAACTTGCTCAAAGTCTCGTTTGTTGCGAGTGATCACCGTAGCACCGACGGATAAGGCAATGGCTGCAATCCGCAGATCTTTTTGCAGCGGCTTTTTCCGCAGGGGCGGGTGATCCTTTAACAGTTTCTTGAGACAAGTATCAGCTTCCGGTGTAAAGTTCAGTACCTCAATAGTTTGGAGAAATTTTACAGTTGTCCAAAGTTTATAATAGAGTCCAGGTAAGTTATCCACCTGGGACGGATGGTTAATCCTGCCAACCCAGCCATTGAAGAGTTCTTGAACCGTGACAATAGTGACGGAAATCTCATGTTTTGCTGCGTTGGTGATAACTTGAGGACTATTCTGGAGAATGAGTGAAACGTGATCGGTATCCAGAATACATTTTTTAGATAGGGAAACGGTTTTTTGGGGCATTTTAAAATTCCTATTTTGAATATAAATGCAGGGTTTGGTCATTGGGTGATGACCTGCGGTTTTAAAGTGACCCATTCCACTAACAGTTCGCAGAGCTTTATCTTGGCGATTCTGACTTCCGACCGGAGCAGTTTGAACATTGTTTTCCCAGCGGGAAAGGCAAGCCAAACTTAGAGAAAAGATATCGCAATAAAATCATAAAAACCCAAAAAGCCGAGGCGGTGATCCGCCCCGGTTTTTGGGTAGCAGTATTTTATTCAATTATTGCTTTGATTCTATCCTAAAAATTCTGGTTGGAAATGTCTATAATTTCCCAGGCGATCAGGATCAATATGTGGAATTATCACAATGATGGGAAACTATCACGTTCCGTTCTGTAACAATTATCAATATAACAGGGCGGGCCCTAAAGCCCGCCCCATCAAACGATCGACTATCGATTAATAATCGAAGTCGCCGCCGCCCATGCCGCCGCCACCGCCAGCAGCAGCGCCTTCCTTCGGTTCAGGCTTGTCAACGACGATACACTCAGTTGTCAGCACCATGCCAGCAATAGATGCGGCATTTTGCAGAGCAGAACGAGTCACCTTCGCAGGGTCAACGATACCAGCTTCAAACATATCGACAAACTCATTTGTCGCTGCGTTGAAACCAACGTTGAATGGCTTTTCTTTGACGCGCTCAGCGATGACAGCGCCATTCAAACCAGCATTTTCAGCAATCCGCTTCAGAGGAGCAGCTAGAGCACGGGCAACAATCAATGCACCGGTCAATTCTTCGCCCTTCAGAGTGCTATTAGCCCACTCTTCCAATTGAGGAGTTAGGTGAGCCAAAGTTGTACCGCCACCAGGAACGATGCCTTCTTCGACAGCAGCTTTGGTCGCGTTGATTGCATCTTCTAAACGCAGTTTGCGATCCTTCATTTCAGTTTCAGTCGCAGCGCCAACTTTGATTACTGCAACGCCACCAGCCAATTTGGCCAAGCGTTCTTGCAGTTTTTCTTTGTCGTAGGAAGATTCGGTTTCGTCCATTTGACGACGAATTTGTTCGCAGCGAGATTTGACTGCGACTTCGTTACCTTCGGCAACAATTGTGGTGCTGTCTTTGGTGATGGTGACGCGGCGAGCTTTGCCGATCATTTCCAGTTTGGTGTTTTCCAGTTTCAAACCGGCATCTTCGGTGATTAGTTGACCGCCGGTCAATACGGCGATATCTTCTAACATGGCTTTGCGTCGATCGCCAAAACCAGGTGCTTTGACAGCAGTTACATTCAGCACACCGCGCAGTTTGTTGACAACGAGGGTAGCTAGAGCTTCTTTCTCAATGTCTTCTGCAATGATCAGCAGTGGGCTTCCAGAACGTGCTACTTGTTCGAGGACTGGTACTAAATCTTGTACCATGCCGATTTTTTTGTCAGTCAGCAAGATGAAGGGATTGTCAAGCACTGCTTCCATCCGTTCGGTGTCGGTGACGAAGTAAGGCGAAATGTAGCCTTTGTCGAAACGCATCCCTTCGGTGATTTCGAGTTCGGTGGTCATGGATTTGCCTTCTTCAAGGGAAATCACGCCTTCTTTACCGACTTTGTCCATAGCGTTGGCAATCATTTGGCCAACTTCGTCGTCGTTGCCGGCGGAGATGGAACCGACTTGAGCGATGGCTTTGGAATCTTCTACTTTGCGGGCGTGTTCGGCAATCTTTTCTACCAAAAAGGCGGTTGCTTTATCAACACCGCGCTTGAGGGCGATCGCATTTGCACCAGCAGCTACGTTCCGCAGGCCTTCTTTGACCATTGCGTGGGCAAGAACGGTAGCAGTTGTGGTGCCGTCGCCTGCTGCGTCGTTCGTTTTGGAAGCGGCTTGACGAATTAGAGCAACGCCTGTATTTTCTACATGATCTTCTAGTTCGATTTCTTTGGCGATAGTTACGCCGTCATTGACGATTTGAGGAGCTCCGAATTTCTTTTCGAGAACCACGTTACGACCTTTGGGGCCGAGGGTGACTGCTACTGCTTCGGCGAGAATGTCCATACCGCGTTCGAGGGCGCGACGGGCATTTTCGTTGTAGATGATACGCTTAGCCATAGTTTTTTGGGGGGTTTGGGTTTGAGATTTGGGATTTTGGAGGCGGTCATTCGTCCTTTGTCATTAGTTTTTTGGCGTTCTTCGCGATCGAACTAATGACTGATGACTAATGACTAATGATTAACTTAGTTAACGATCGCCAGAATATCTTTTTCGGCTAACAAGACGTATTCATCGGTGCCGAGTTTGATGTCGGTACCGGCATACTTCGAGTAGAGAACTTTGTCGCCGACTTTGACTTCCATTTCAACACGCTGACCGTCGTCATTGCGCTTGCCGGGGCCTACTGCCGCGACTTCGCCTACTTGGGGCTTTTCTTTGGCTGTGTCGGGCAGAAGGATGCCGCCGGCGGTTTTTTCTTCGCTAGCGCTTACTTTCACAAAGACGCGCTCGCCTAGTGGTTTAACGGTAGAAACACTCAGTGATACTGCTGCCATAAATAAATCTCCAGATTACAGATTGTCGTCAGTCAGTGGTCAGGGGTCACGATGAAAGCAACAGCGGACTACTTACAACTGACCATATTAGCACTCTCGACTCCTGAGTGCTAATTTAGCTTTAGTCAGGGGCGATCGCAACTTAGGCGTCTGTACGGGTTCCCGAACAGAGTGGGAGAGTGGGAGAGTGGGAGAGAATTCGAGAGGGGGAGAGAGTGGGAGAGTGGTGAGGAGTTCGATCGCTGAAATAATTACCTGCATTAAATGTCAGGTTTGTACTCAAGGGTCAATCATGGTAGTCTATCCAGACGGAGTTTGGTACGGAGACGTTACGCCCCCGTTACCCTTGAGAATTATTCAGGAACATCTCCTAAACTCAAAGGTGGTTCAAGAATACGCTTTCTTGACTCATCCTTTGCCAGCAACAACTCTGACGGAACCCAATTTTTCAGTATAAAGCTGTTAAAAGTACAGGGTTATATGTAAAGTGTTAAATTTAAGGATGAGAATCTGAAACCTTTGAGTATCAGCCCGATCGCACCTGTGACCGTTAAAAAAAGCGTGACATTTGGCGAAAAAGTTTCTCAGTGGGAGACAGTAGGTAGTTTGCTAAACTACACTATAAAAAGTTAAACACGTAAGTATGGAGTCTGCTTAAATCTATCTATATCAGAAGTATCATTTAAAACCGGGGCATCAACCTGCAATTAAACCGATCGAGATTAAATAAAACTAAGGCTTTGGCAGAAAGTCTCCAACCAATAGCGGGAATCAACATGACAAAGGACAATAATTCAGGAGAGCAAAAACGCCTGATGCTGGTTGACGACGACCCCAACTTGATCTTGCTAGTCAAGGACTACTTAGAGTTTCGGGGTTACAACGTCATTACAGCAGAAAACGGCAGACACGCTCTGGAAAAACTAGAAGAAGAAGTTCCCGACTTGATCATCTGCGATGTGATGATGCCGGAAATGGATGGCTACACTTTAGTCAAGCACATCAGAGAAGACGCTCGCACTAACTGGATTCCGGTTCTGTTCTTGTCGGCGAAAGGTCAAAGCTCAGACCGAGTAAAAGGCCTGAGTACCGGGGCTGACGTTTATATCGTTAAACCTTTTGAACCCGAAGAATTGGTAGCTCAAGTAGAATCGTCTCTGAAAGCAGCATCCCGCTTGATTCGTCACCGGAATGAAAGTCTTGACGGCGGCCTCAAAGTTAAGGCGCGACGCAATGTCGAATTGACCCCCACTGAGTTAAAGGTGGTACAGTTGCTAGCGCAGGGTATGGCAAACCGCCAAATCGCAGAGGTGATGAAGGTCAGCCAACGGACTATAGAGAGCCACGTCAGCAATATGCTAGGCAAAACTGGTCTCCACAACCGGACAGAGTTAGCTCGCTGGGCTCTGGAAAGCAAAAAAGCTTAAGCTGGGTACGCTATAAAATGAGGGGTTGACTAGCATCAAGACTTTTTCTAACATTTGTAACAGAAAAGGTGTTGCGAAGGCGCTGTGGTATGCCACTACGGCGATCAGGCTATAGTGAGTCGTTAGAAGCACCATTCACCTTGACACCGAAGCCGCCCGCTTAGTTAATAGGTATCTGGTTTTTAGGGCGAATCGCTCAATTATGGCAGCCCTAAAAAAAGCCCTCTGGCGGTACAGCCTAAAATATGAAATACTGGGGAGATAGAGTTTTCTGAAGTTCAATCTATTGCCTCAGTTAGCTCCATATTGCTAAAATGTGATATTTAGATTAATTTCTTTCTACAATTATTAGGTCTAAGTTCTATGACAAATTTAATGAACCGCCTTTCTATTTTTGTTGACGGGAACAATATGTTCTACGCTCAACAAAAGAACGGTTGGTTTTTTGATCCCCGCAGGGTGCTCGAATATTTCAAAACTTCGCAGCCGAATGTCATCTTGATTAATGCTTTCTGGTATACGGGACTAAAAGACCCCCAAGATCAAAGGGGATTTCGAGATGCTTTGATTAGTCTAGGTTACACAGTTCGCACTAAGATTCTTAAGGAATATTACGACGATGCTTCTGGTCGATATTCTCAAAAGGCTAATTTAGACATAGAGATTGTGGTTGATATGTTTAATACGGTGGATCAATACGACCAGGTGGTGCTGTTTAGTGGGGATGGGGATTTTGAGCGAGCTATCGAGCTGCTGCGATCGAAAAATACTCATATTACTGTGGTATCAACCGAAGGAATGATTGCTAGAGAACTCCGAAATGCTACAGATAGGTATATAGACTTAAATGAAATTCGGGAACATATCGAAAAGATGGATTATTAGTTATTAGTCAGTAGTCAGTAGTTATTAGTTAGTAGTTATTAGTTATTAGTTAGTAGTTATTAGTTAGTAGTTATTGGCATGAGGCGTAATGTCGTTTCCGTTGCATCGGTATTGTTCAAACAGTCAACAGCCAACAGTCAACTTTTGAGACCTATGAAAACTCAACCAAGTCAAGACCGGATTATTATTTTCGATACGACTTTGCGGGACGGAGAGCAATCTCCGGGCGCATCTCTAAATGTAGACGAAAAACTGACGATCGCACGTCAGTTAGCCCGATTGGGTGTAGACATCATTGAAGCAGGTTTTCCTTTCACCAGCACCGGAGATTTTGAGGCTGTCCAAAAAATAGCTCGGACTGTCGGGACGGAAGATGGGCCGACAATTTGCGGTCTAGCCAGGGCGAGAAAGCCAGACATCAAAACAGCAGCCGAAGCTCTGAAACCAGCGGTAAATTCGCGAATTCATACGTTTCTAGCGACATCTGATATTCACTTGGAATATAAGCTGAAAAAGACGCGGGCTGAAGTTCTGGAAATTGTGCCAGAAATGGTGGCTTATGCTAAGTCTTTTGTCGAAGATGTAGAGTTTTCGCCGGAAGATGCTTGTCGTTCAGATCCAGAGTTTTTGTATCAGGTTTTGGAACGGGCGATCGCAGCCGGCGCAACTACTGTTAATATTCCTGATACTGTCGGCTACACGACTCCCAGCGAGTTTGGGGCTTTGATTCGGGGAATTAAGGAAAATGTGCCTAATATCGATCGGGCAATTATTTCCGTTCACGGTCACAATGACTTAGGACTGGCAGTTGCTAACTTTTTGGAAGCCGTGAAAAATGGTGCCAGACAGTTAGAATGTACGATTAATGGCATTGGCGAACGAGCGGGAAATGCGGCTCTGGAAGAGTTAGTGATGGCGCTTTATGTACGGCGTCAATACTTTAACCCGTTCTTGGGAAGAGAGGCAGATTCTGACGAACCGCTGACCAATATTGACTCGCGCCAAATTTACAAAACATCGCGTTTGGTTTCCAATTTGACGGGGATGTTGGTGCAGCCAAATAAGGCGATTGTAGGGGCAAATGCTTTCGCCCACGAGTCAGGAATTCACCAGGATGGGGTGCTGAAAAATAAGCGGACATACGAGATTATGGATGCTGAGTCGATCGGCTTAACCGAAAATCAAATCGTCCTCGGCAAATTGTCGGGGCGTCACGCTTTTCACACTCGCTTGAAAGAGTTGGGTTTTGAAATGGCTGACGATGAGCTAAATAAGGCTTTTGTCAAGTTTAAGGATTTAGCAGACAAGAAAAAAGAGATTACTGATTGGGACTTGGAGGCGATCGCCAATAACGAAGCCCATCAAGCACCAGAACTTTTCCGGTTAGAATTGGTACAGGTTTCCTGTGGCGACAAATCTCGCCCGACAGCCACCGTCACTGTGAGGACTCCGGCGGGGGAAGAATTGACTGATGCTGCGATCGGTACGGGGCCTGTAGATGCCATTTACCGAGCAATTAACCGAGTTGTCAATGTCCCGAATGAGTTGATCGAATTTTCGGTACAATCAGTAACAGGGGGAATTGATGCGATCGGCGAAGTGACAATTCGCTTGCGTCACGAAGGCAAAGTATTTTCCGGCCACTCAGCAAATACTGACATTATCGTCGCCTCCGCCGAAGCTTACATCAGCGCTTTGAATCGCCTTTACGTCGCATTGCAGCCTAGTGTTGAAAATGCGATCGAAAAGTCAAAAGCAATCAGAGATGAAGTTGTTGCGTAAGCACAGCAATACAGCCATGCGGCTGTAGGGACACTCCAAAAGCCCATTAGTGTCAACTTAAGCCTGAAACTCTTGGTATCTCTCGGTTTGACCTTAAGTTGACACCTATGGGCACTGCCGTGTCCTTACAGGACTTCGTTAATCAGCCTTAATCTGCGGTTAAAATAAAAATCTTTTTATATCAAAAACAAACCCTAAAAAATGCAAGACGAAACCTTAAAAAAAGAGCGACAATTCCACGATGCTTGGGCATCCACAATCGACGTTGACGGCATCCGTGTCAATGATTACTTTGAAGCTTGCACAGCCCCAGAAAATAGATTCATCGTCCAGAAAATGGGTGATGTCACTGGCAAACGTCTCTTAGATTTAGGCTGTGGTGCTGGAGAAAACAGCATTTATTTCGCAAAGAAAGGCGCGTATTGTGTGGCGGCTGATTATTCTGAGGGCATGGTGGAAGTTGCTCTGAAATTGGCAGAAATCAATGGTGTCACAATCGAAGGTTGCACGGTGAATGCAATGGCGCTAGATTTCCCAGACAACAGTTTTGATATTGTTTATGCTTCTAATTTGCTGCACCATTTGCCGGAACCAGAAAAGGCGATTCGTGAAATGCACCGCGTGTTAAAACCGGGTGGAAAAGCTTGCTTCTGGGATCCGATGAAGCACAATCCGGTGATTAATGTTTATCGCAGGATGGCGACTGAGGTGCGGACTGAGGACGAAACTCCTTTGGATATTAATATTGTTAAACTTGTCAAATCTTTGTTTTTACAGACGGCTTACGATACGTTTTGGTTGACATCTCTGTGGATTTTTTTGCGCTTTTATTTAATTGAAAAAGTGCATCCAAATGATGAGCGTTATTGGAAAAAAATTATTATTGAACAAGAGAGATTGAAGCCAGAATATTCTCGATTGGAAGGGTTGGATGGGTGGTTGAAGAAGTTGCCTTTGATGAAGCGGTTGGCTTGGAATTTGGCTGTGGTGGCGACTAAGTAAGTTGTAGGGTGCGTCAGTTTTAAGGTTATGGCATTAGCACCGAAAGTATGATTCTGATTTTGCAGGATTTCTGGGATAAGGCTGAACAACACTATCCTAAGCAAATCCAAAAAGACATTGACAATTTTCGCCCTTGTTTAGACATTTTGCGGAGTTTGACTGATACAATTAGAGGGACGGTTGAGATTCGTAAGGCTGAGCGATCGCGCTTTTCAGACAATAGTCGGTATTGTCGGAGTCGAACTGTCAACTGCGGGTAATGTCGGTTCTGTGGCGTCAATTTCAAAACCGAAATTGAAGCAAATCCTACTATCAATACGCGGTTTCAACAGCAGAATGCTCTTAACTTATAGCGGAAAACTAAATGACATCTGAAAACAAGAATTTGAGTAAAGAACTAGCAGAAAACCAGCCTAATCCTTCGACTTCGTGGCAAAAAGCCTGGAATTCTCAGCGGGAAAATCTTCAGATAGTAATTATTGCCTTGGGTTTAGCAATATTGATTCGAGCATTAATCGCTGAACCGCGATTCATACCCTCAGATTCTATGTTACCAACTTTGCATATAGGCGATCGCGTGGTAGTCGAAAAAATATCCTATTACCTCGAACCTCCAAAAACTGGCGACATCGTAGTATTTTCCCCACCGGAACAGTTGCAAGAACAAGGATTTACCCAAGATCAAGCATTCATCAAGCGGATTATTGGCTTACCTGGTCAAACCATCACCGTTAAAAAAGGTCTAGTCTACCTCGATGACAAAGCCCTGGTTGAAAAATATATAGCCGAACCTCCTAAATATCAATTGGGGCCTTATCGTGTCCCAGAAAATCAATACTTTGTGATGGGAGACAACCGCAACAACAGCAACGACTCTAGTCAGTGGGGATTTTTACCGAAGCAGAACATTATCGGTCGCGCTATAGTCAGGTTTTGGCCGCTAGAACGCATCGGGAAAGTTTGAAAGAAGGAAGAAGACCCAACGCAGGGCGTTTATCCTGAGCCCTTCGACTACGCTCAGGATAAACTACGTCGAAGGGCTCAGGGAACGCTTCAGGAAGAAGGAAGATTTTCCCACTTTTGCCCTCTCCCATTCTCCCATCCCAATGCCCGATTCCCAATGCCCAATGCCCCATCCTGTACGGAAATTGCTAATAATTCTTACGCCTTGAACGGTAGGGCATTCTTCCGTCAACTGATAAAATAGTGTAACAAGCAGCGGGACTTCCCGCCTAGATCAAAATTTGTTCGATATTAAAAAATTAGGTAAAGCTATGGGATTTTTTGATTCAGAAATTGTTCAACAAGAAGCTAAGCTGTTGTTTGAGGACTATCAATCCTTGACAAAATTAGGTGGCAATTACGGCAAATTCGATCGCGAAGGCAAGAAAATGTTCATCGCTCAGATGGAAGCTATGATGGATCGTTATCGTATCTTTATGAAGCGCTTCGAGTTGTCCGAGGACTTCATGGCTCAGATGACAGTCGAGCAGTTAAAGACGCAGCTCAATCAATTTGGGATGACTCCCCAGCAGATGTTTGACCAAATGAACTCAACGCTGGAGCGGATGAAATCTGAACTGGAAAAACAATCCTAGTTTCATAAGCAAAAAAATCATAACACAAAAATAGGCGCGCCCGCCCAATTATTTTCGCTGGCTTTGGGCGCGTTAACTCCTCGCCGGGAAGTCCCCCGCTATAACTGTACTCAGTTTAGCGGTGGGATGAAAGGCAGGGGTAGAGATGTCAATGCAGCTATCAATATTCGGGATGAAGGCTTACGATTATTAGCGTTAGGAACTAGCGCTACTGCCAATGGACGGGATGCAAGACCAAGGGCTGGAAGGAAATCTTCCGTGTCCAAGGCTGTCCCGGTTGAAGTTGGAAGCCTACACCATACTGCGTAGCGGTTGGTGTAGGTATTTCAATTATTGATTTCTTACCCATTCTCGGAATTGTCGCACGGTGGCGGTAATACCTATTGTTTGGCATTGAGCGAGAAATTCGTCAACTTTAGTGGGTGAAAGTGTCGGGAAAGTGGGAGAACGATCGCATTCTACATATTCCGCATTTTGTAATTGATAGAATTTGATTTTCTCGCCATCATATTGCCAGAGTTCTGCTACACCTATATCCGCATAGATATCAAATTGATTTAGGGAACTGCTAGTAATGTTAATTTCAACTGCTAAATCTGGCGGAGGAGTTTGAGTTAAGTCTAGTTTAGTTATACCTCGGACTCGCGCTTCATTTTGGATATAGTAGCACGAGTCAGGCTCTTTTCCTGCCTTTTTTTCGGGACGCTTTAAAGTTACGGAACCACCAAGTCCAATATCAAGGTTTAACTCTTCTGTTAAAGTATTAATTAAGCGGTCTATGGTTCTGTTGGGGTTTTCGTGTTCCCATAGCGGTGTCATAATTTCTAGGTTTCCTTGATCATATGAAAGTCGGCTAGAACGCTTGTCGCCAAGTTCCACTAAAAGACTTTCAAAGAATTGCCAACTAATGTTTTGTAGTAAAACTCGCTGTTCAGCTTGCAGAATTGATGTTGTTACCATGTTACTCATCTGGATTTGATATCAGAAGTAATAGTTGACATACTCCCCGGCGTGAACGCGCGGGGATTCTTGACACTTCATCGAGATGTGCCTCCTTCGTGGTCTTACCTTCTCTCTGTGTCCATTTAGAGTCGTGGCAATGCCCTATCCCGA
>NZ_JAKJHX010000055.1:0-21598 GCF_021648855.1 Tychonema litorale BBK16
GGCAGTGCCGTGTCCCTACAATATTATTTTCGGTAGGGACACGGCACTGCCGTCTCCTCTATATCATAGGTCGTTGCAACTTATTAGATTGATAACTATTAGGAGAAATAATTACGAAACTCCTCGCAATTTGCAGGTGTTTTCTACCAAACTCTGAGCAAATTTGTCGAACCTTTCAGATAGCTTTTCATCCAACAATTTACCATCGGGACTAAAAGCTTTCCAAGCTTGGGCGATCGCAATTTGTTCAGGAATTACCCAAGCGTGTACCCATCTCAAAATCACTCGCAAATCATTCAGCGCGTTGCTGTTAACTTGTCCGCCCAAAACGCTGATCGCACCGACAACTTTTCCGTCTAAATGCTCGAAACTCATTAAATCCAGGGCATTTTTGAGTACACCGCTGAGGCTGCCGTGATACTCCGGCGTTGCCAAAATTAAACCGTCCGCTTCCTTAACCGCATTCCGCAGTTTTTCCACGTCTGGGTATTCATGGTAATTATTCTCTCCATCGCAAAACGGTAGATGTAACACTCGCATATCGAAAACTTCAACCTCCGCACCCAGAGCCCGCGCCCGCTGTGCAGCTAGTTCCAGAGCCATATGGCTGTATGATCCAGCCCGTAAACTTCCGCCAATACACACAATCTTGACCATAAGATTTCCCAAAAGCTCCTAAGTCGTACTCATTACGACTATGCTTAATGTAGCAAGTGCGATCGGCAACTGTCAATCAACTTGGGATTTTAGATTTTAGATTTTGGATTTTAGATTGAATATCAAACAAATCGACCCATCCAAAGCCCGCCGTCTTGTTAAAATAAAAGAACGTAGCAACCTTCTAAGCAGTTAGAACGTTCTCAATCGCTGAAACAGTTACTATTACTGCATTTGCCCTCTTCCTTCTCCCTTCTTCCCTCTTCCTTCTTCCTTCCCTTATAAATATGAAAAATTCCTGGAAACACGCATGGCTGGGGCATCTAGCCGCCAAAAAAGAAAAGTCGGCCCTGATTCCTAAAACATCAATTCCTGGACGGCATCTTTGGCGCATCCTAGGCAGTTTGGTGCTTTCTCAAGGAATATTACTTTCGACTCCAGTGTTTGCCCAAACCGCGCCAAACACCATGAGTTACAGCAAACTGATCGATAACATAGAAAAAGGGCAAGTCAGCAAAATTGAAATAGATGAAATCCAAAGAACCGCCAGAGTTAAGCTAAAAAACAAAAAAGCCACCGACGCACCCCAAGTTGTTACCCTGTTCGACTACAACAACCGGGAACTTTACTCGCAAATTCGTGCCAAAAAGATCGACTTTGAAGTCAAACAAACCGCAGATAACACCGCCGCAGTCAGTTTAGTCGTAAACTTGCTGGTAATTTTCGCAGTGTTGGCAGTGTTGATGGCGATTTTGCGCCGATCGACCCAATCTCAAGGAAATGCCATGAACTTCGGCAAATCCAGAGCCCGTTTCCAGATGGAAGCCAAAACTGGCGTGATGTTCGACGATGTAGCCGGTATCGAAGATGCTAAAGAAGAACTTCAAGAAGTCGTCACATTCCTGAAAAAACCCGAACGTTTCAACGCGATCGGTGCGAAAATTCCCAGGGGAGTTTTGTTGATTGGGCCTCCCGGAACCGGCAAAACCATGTTGGCAAAAGCGATCGCAGGTGAAGCAGGCGTTCCCTTCTTCTCGATTTCCGGTTCCGAATTTGTCGAAATGTTCGTCGGTGTCGGCGCATCCCGCGTCCGCGACTTGTTCCGCAAAGCTAAAGAAAATGCCCCTTGCATCGTCTTCATCGACGAAATAGACGCGGTAGGAAGGCAACGCGGGGCGGGTATCGGCGGTGGAAATGACGAACGAGAACAAACTCTCAATCAGTTGCTGACAGAAATGGACGGCTTTGAGGGTAACAGTGGCGTGATTATCATTGCGGCTACTAACCGCCCCGATGTGCTTGATAGTGCGCTGTTGCGGCCTGGTCGGTTCGATCGCCAAGTGACAGTAGATTTACCCAGCTACAAAGGGCGTTTGGGGATTTTGGAAGTTCACGCCCGCAACAAAAAACTCGACCCAGAAGTTACCTTAGATAACATCGCCCGTCGTACTCCCGGCTTTTCCGGCGCTGATTTAGCGAATTTGCTCAATGAAGCGGCAATTCTGACTGCGAGACGGCGCAAAGATACGATCGCGAATTTAGAAATTAACGACGCGATGGATCGAATCACGATCGGACTCACCCTCAATTCCCTTCTTGATAGCAAGAAAAAGTGGATGACAGCATACCACGAAGTCGGACACGCCCTAGTAGCAACAATGCTCAAAAATGCTGACCCGGTAGAAAAGGTGACAATCATTCCTCGTTCCGGCGGCATCGAAGGGTTTACTAGCTTTTCGCTAGATGACGAAATGCTAGATAGCGAAGGTTTGAGGAGTCGATCGCTGATGCTAAACCGGATTACAGTAGCCTTGGGGGGACGGGCGGCGGAGGCAGAAATCTACGGCGACGACGAAATCGACACTGGTGCCGGTAGTGATATCCAAAAAGTTAGCAGTATCGCGAGAGAAATGGTAACGCTTTATGGAATGTCTGATTTGGGGCCTGTGGCTTTGGAAAGTCCTAGCAATCAGGTGTTTTTGGGCGGGGAATGGGGTTCGCGATCGCAATATTCCGAAGAAATTGCAGACAAAATCGATCAACAAATTCGGAAGATTGCCTTTGACTGCTATGGAGAAGCCCGCCGGATTATCAGCGAAAATCGTGCTTTGGTCGATCGACTTGTCGAAGCACTTTTGGATGTAGAAACCATCGATGGCGATGACTTCCGCCAAATTGTCGATCGATACACCAAATCGCCGAAAAAACAATTGGCACCGAGATAAAAAGTCATTAGTCATTGGTCATTGGTCATTGGTCATTGGTCATAATTCTTGTGGAACAAGCATCCTGCCTGTTCAAGATTGGCTTTTTAGGAGATATCTAATGACGAATAACTAATGACTAATAACTAATGACTAATTTAAGACTGTTGCGCGTACATTTCCCGGAGCACCAAAGCCGGATCTACCCAACGTCCACCGTACTTCAATCCCCAATGTAGATGAGGGCCAGACGTGCGACCAGTCATCCCGACTCTAGCAATTCTCGCACCGGCCGGCACTGTTTGACCTTGCCAAATTTGTAAGCCTTCGCGATCGGTATAATAACGTCCACCGTTAGCAGTTTCTACCCGGCCTCTGAGGTGACAATAGATATGTTCCCAATTGCCCGATCGCACAATCATCCCAGTACCGCACCTACCATCTTCCCAAACTTCGGCAATTTGACCACCCCACCAATTGCGAATGTAGCTACCTTCTGGCGCCGCCATATCCAAACCGTAATGAAAATCGCCGCCACGGGGGCCGAAGGGGGAAGTATAGTCTTGAAATTTTTCCACAGGAAAAGAAGCTTCTTGCCACAAATTACCCGTGGCTACTTTGTTTGGTAAGCCTGACTGAGCTTTCACCAACTCCTGCTGTAAATAAGGACTGATCAAAACAATCGCGATCGAAAGTGCCAACAGCAGCATCTGTCTGAGACGAAAAAAGCGTTTTACCGTCAGCGGGCTTCTAGAATCTTGCAGAATTTTTTTCACGGCTCAAAGTTAAATGTATATGGGAGTATCCGTTGTTATTATGCCAATTCGGTGCAAGATAGCGTGTGAGCCCTACCCGCTTGGCCAATCAGTTGATCAACGTGTATCTTACTCCATACACAACCAGTGTCAATGTTTCTGGGTTAACACTCGCGGCGGGACGAACCAGATTAAATCTGTATAATTTATGACTATCGTTGAATTCGATCGACCGTTTGTTTAACACTATAGTTAGTTCGGAGATTGTGAATATCAACCAAAATCTCAAATTCATAACACACATAAAGCAATGCTTACTGAAATTTTCCCATTTAGTTTTGCCATAAACGCAACTGCGATCGCGGGTACGTCTTTATGGTCTTTAGCCCTGTATTGGGGTCTGTCACCCTTCACAGCATGGGTGATCCTGCAACTCAACCGCTGGATGAATTTTGCGGAAAGATCCCTCTATCTGTCGGAAGCAGAGTTTGAGAAGACTCGCGAAGCCAGAGAAGCTCAAAATACTTTTTATGCTTCTCTATTGAGCATTGTCCCCTTTTTAATTGTCGGTGGATTATGCAATTGGGGCGTGGAATTATCTCTGGGCACTGGTTGGGCGGTATCTATGGGTACTATCGCCTGTATTGGCGCAGGAGTCTATGAACTTGGGCGTCAAGATGGCGAGGAATCTTAGGGGATTTTAGATTTTAGATTTTGGATTTTGGACAGTCGTGGACGCGCAGGTGGTCAGAAACCGGGTTTTTGCGACAATATTTCCTTCTCACCCGCCGATTAGCTAAAAAACCCGGTTTCTTTTGTCGAAGCGCGTCCAGGACTGTACGATCGTTGCTATGATTATTACTTAAAAATTAGGATATAAAGCTATGAAACTAAAGTGGTTGATACCTGCAATTATCTCATCTTTTGCGATCGCTACTACTCCTGCCAAAGCGGCTGAAACCAGGTGCGGGTGGTTACAAAATCCCACGACTGCAAATTGGTTTCTCAAAGACAAAGATGCTAATTGGACTATCTCAGCACAAGGGGGATTTCAAGCTAGAGGAATGGATAATCTTCCTCGTTTTAACGATGATGAATATGTCAAAACTACTGGTTCTAAGGGATATGGGTGTGCTTGCTTGAATGTAGTAACAAATAGCAATCTCAGGAGAATTATTACAATACAAGGTGGCGAACAATTACCGCTTTCGACTTGTCGTGAAGATCCGAATTTGCCAAAAATTCGTTGATTCTGATTTGCGGATAAATAAAATGAAAGACAAATCAGAGTTAACATCATTAAATCAAGCCCGCGCCACCTTCCAGGAAATTTGGGGATATGATGACTTTCGTCCACCCCAAGGAGAAATTGTCAGCAGTCTATTAAACGGAAAAGACACGCTGATAATTATGCCAACAGGTGGCGGCAAATCTATCTGTTTTCAACTACCAGCTTTGTTACAAACAGGCTTAACTCTTGTAGTTTCACCGCTGGTAGCGCTGATGGAGAATCAAGTGCAAGAATTGCGCGATCGCAATTTGCCCGCATCTCTCCTCCACAGCCAATTACCAACACAGCAGCGCCGCCAAACTATGCAGTCGCTGCTACAGAATAAATTGAGATTGCTGTATCTATCTCCCGAAACTTTGCTTAGCAAACCTGTCTGGGAAATCATCAGTCAGCCGCACATCCAAATCAATGGTTTAATATTAGATGAGGCTCACTGCTTAGTTCAGTGGGGTGATACATTTCGACCAGCTTATCGGCGTTTGGGTACTGTGCGATCGGCTTTATTGAAAACTAAGCCGGAAGGAAGTAAAATTGCGATCGCCGCTTTCACCGCTACCGCCAACCCGGAAGCACAGCAGACAATCAAAAAAGTCTTGCAATTGCAAAAGCCCGAAGCATTTCTACTCAGTCCCTACCGTTCCAACTTACATCTACAAGTGCAAACAGTCTGGACTCCGAGGGGACGAAAACAGCAGTTGTTAAATTTTATCAAAGCTCGACAAAAACAAGCAGGATTAGTGTATGTTCGGACGAGAAAAGATAGTGAAAATTTGGCGAATTTGCTGGAAGAAGCGGGATATCAAACAGCCGCTTATCACGCTGGTTTAAGTCCAGAAGAACGGCGAAAAATCGAAACAGCTTGGCTGAACAATCAGCTTAAATTTGTGATTTGTACCTCAGCCTTCGGAATGGGAATTAATAAGCCGGATGTGCGCTGGGTTGTCCACTATCAAGCACCTTTGTTATTGTCAGAATACATTCAAGAGATTGGTAGAGGCGGACGCGACGGCAAATCTGCGATCGCCCTAACGTTGATTAGCGAGCCCACAGGCTTGCTTTATCCAGAAGACAAACAGAGAAAGGAGTTTTTTCAGGATAAATTGCGATCGCAATATCGAGAAGCCCAGCAGCTAGCCAAAAGCCTACCAGCGAAAGGTAATGTGGATGCTGTGGTGCGCGAATTTCCCGAAAGTGCGATCGCGCTTTCGATTCTCCACAGCAGCGGACAATTAAAATGGGAAAGTCCTTTTAATTATGTTATCAATAAATCTGCCCAGCAGAAAGCCGAAAAACCAAATTTTACCGTCGCTGAGGAAATGGTAAACTATTTGAAACACAAGCAATGTAGATGGCAATTTTTACTGCAAGCTTTTGGATTTTCAAATGAGGCTAAGTCAATGCGGTGCGGCCACTGCGATAATTGTCGGTGATGTTAAAGGAAGTTCGGCAGCGGATTTTGCAACGGATGTAACGAATGTTTGGCAGCGGATTTTGGAACGGATTTAACGGATACCAATTACCGATTGCCGATTGCCGATTCTCAATTCACAATTACCAGTTCACAATTACCCAAAAAAGTAAATGATAGAGATAGATACTGAGCAAATGTATACAGTTGAAAATATAGGGGAATTGAATCAAAATAATGTTACTCAACGATTAGATATTTGGCTATCCAACCAGATACCAGATTTATCCCGATCGCGCGTCCAAACCCTCATATCACAAGGCAACGTCAAAGTCAATGACGAAACTTGCACCTCGAAAAAAATATCAGTCAAAACAGGCGATCGCATACACCTCACATTACCCGAAACCCAACCAACATCCTTACAGCCCCAAGCAATTCCCCTCGATATCCTCTACGAAGACGACAGCCTAATTATCATCAACAAACCCGCTGGATTAGTCGTACATCCCGCCGCCGGACATCCAGATGGTACCTTAGTTAATGCACTTTTAGCCCACTGTCCCCTATCAGCAATCGGCGGAGTCCAAAGGCCGGGAATCGTCCATAGACTGGACAAAGATACCACAGGCGCGATCGCGATCGCCAAAACCGACGTTGCTCATCAACACATACAAGCCCAACTCAAAACCAAAACCGCCCGCCGCGAATATTTAGGCATAGTTTACGGCATCCCTAACGCCGAAATAGGCACGATAGACTTACCAATCGGCCGACATCCCACAGACCGCCGAAAAATGGGCATAGTACCAGTAGAAAAAGGCGGTCGTGACGCAATTACTCACTGGCAAATCAAAGAAAGAATTGGTAACTATAGTCTAATTCACTATCAATTAGAAACTGGTCGTACCCATCAAATTCGCGTCCACACAGCCGAAATTAAACATCCGATCATCGGCGACCCAATGTACAGTTCCAACCGTTCTATCGGCGTCAATTTAACCGGACAAGCCCTTCACGCATGGCGCTTGCAATTAGAGCATCCCATATCAGGAGAATTAATAGAGGCGATCGCACCTTTGCCCGATCAATTCAATACTCTGCTGAGAATACTGCGGCTACGAGCCCAGACATAAACAATCTGATTGTTAACTGTTGACGGTGAGATAATATCAAATCCTGTAGCATTTGAATTATTCATCTCTCTCTTCTCTTGCTTCGCGTCCTTCGCGCCTTCGCGGTTAAATCAATCCCATACAACCGGAATTGATATAAGTCGAAAAACTGAATACAATAAAACCCCCCTTGAACAACTTGTTCAAGGGGGGTTAGACGCATATAAAGTACGTCTGATCCTTCTTACATCGAAGAACCTAAACCGGCGTAGGCACCGTAAAAGAAAAGAGACAAGATGCCCAAAGCACCAAGGCCAGCTACAGTAGCTACCAGCCACAAAGGAATTCTGCCACCACTAGACATAGCAATCACCTAACTAATTCACAACTAAACAAATTCGATCGCACTATCGAGATCAAAATCAAACATCCAGTTAGTTAAAGAAATAACTGGAAAACAAAATACCTAACACAAAAATCAGCAAGAGACCCAAATAAAGAGAAGTCCGGTTTAATTCAACAGGCTGCTCATTGGGATTAGGAACGCGCTCAGGCATTGTAAACTCCTATCGTTGAATAAATTGCATTGCTGCGATCGCGCCCAAAAAGAAAAGAGTTGGGACACCTAAAGTATGAACTGCTAGCCACCGTACCGTAAAAATTGGATACGAAATCGGCTCATTGTTAGGGGTTCTGCTCGTCATTTTTCCAGATCCTTGTTAAATTACTTGGCTATGAACTGATCTACTTGTTTCTTAGCTTCAAAGCGATCCGATATAATCGGCACTTCTTCCCGCTGGGGAGTGAAATACTGGTTAGGGCGAGGAGTGCCGAAAGCATCGTAAGCCAAACCAGTTTGCACAAACAGCCATCCAGCAATAAATAAAGCTGGAATGGTGATGCTGTGAATTACCCAATAACGGATACTTGTTATAATGTCCCCAAACGGACGTTCTCCAGTTGTACCGGCCATCTAGAATTCTCCTTTCAAAAAATCGACAGACAATCTCTATTACTATTCTACTATCAAGCAGCTTGCGCGGAACCTTGATATTTAAGTAGAGTACCGTTCGCACCGATAATAAATCCGCGTTCTGCCCCCAGAAAGACAATCCTGTAAAAATTAGCAGGAACGTCTTCTACTTCGCGGTCTTTTTGCCAAGTTTTACCGCCATCCAAACTGCACAGCAAATTACCACCGCCACCGGCTACCCAAACTTCATCATTAGTCCGGTAAGCCATGTCTAGCAAACCCCAACTCGCTTTGCGATCGGGAAAAAACGGTTTTCCCCAACCTTCAGCTTCTGAGGCATCGCTAAACTGAATCTGACCACCACGGGCGATCATCCACAAACGTCCGTCCTTGGTAAAGCCCATATTTTGGAGGCGACGAGAACTGTTGCGGTTGTGAGGTTCCCAGGTATTTTGTCCTGGTTTCCACACAGAATAGAAATTTCCTTTGGAGGAAACTGCAACATACTGTCCATCTTCAGAACGGTTGATATTGCGAACGACTCCAAAGGAATCCTGCACAACAGCTTTCCAATTCTTGCCAGCGTCAGAAGTCCGGTAAATCGCTCCCACATCCGTCGTCATTTCTGCCGAGTTCGGGCCTTGGGCTGCGATCGTACTGGGAGAACCTGGTAACTGAGCGCTCAAAGCAATCCGAGTCCAAGATTTGCCCTCATCATCTGTGTGGAGCAAAACTGAAGGCTGGCCAACAATCCAGCCTTCGGAACCCGAAAAGCTCACCGAAGAGAAACGCGACCTAGTATCGTCGATATCCAGCGCGATCGGCTTCCAATTCGTACCACCGTCTTCGGTTTCAAATAGAGTTGCCTCAGAACCCACCACCCAGCCGTGCTGAGCATTGCCCGCAAAGGCAATATCCTGCAAATTAGCTTCCGTTGGCAAAGCAATGACCTGCCAAGGGTTATAACTAACAGAACCAATGTTGCTGCAACCCGCACAGATGAGCGTAGCCGCAAATAAAATTACAATTCGTTGCCAAAATCTCACAATCGTCTTACTGCAAACCATACATACTAAGTAAAAACAAGAAACCAACGACCAAGCCGCCAAAAATCAGTAAACTTTTCTGACCCTCAGTCATGCCGTTGACGCCGACGCCGTAGCGCTGATTTTGCTTAAATCCCGACGCCCCTTCCATCTGACCGACATTTTGAAACATCGACTTGCGCGCCCCGCAACCGGGACAGACCCAAGTTTGGATCACATCTATAAAAGCAGTGCCGGGGGCAATTGCATTTTTGGGATCGCCTTTTTTAGGATTGTAGACGTAGCCGCAGGCTCGGCACTCATGCCGATCGAGGGTTTGAGTCTCAGTGGCTGCATCGCTCATAACTCAAACAGAGTGGGTAAGCTAATCTTAAAACATACATTACAAATTATTGCAGAATATGGACGATTTATCTTAACTAACTGGTAATTTCAGTCACAAAAAATCTATATAATACAAATAATGTAAAGACAAGTTACAGAATCCTTTCACAGAGGCAGTAATAATTCACCGTGTTTGCACTTAGTGGCTACGAGTATTTCTTAGGCTTCCTGTTAATTTCCAGCCTAGTCCCTATCCTCGCCCTCACGGCGGCGAAGCTACTGCGGCCCAAAAGTCGTCCCTACGACCGACGGACTACCTACGAATCTGGCGTTGAGCCGATCGGCGGAGCTTGGATTCAGTTCAACATCCGATATTATATGTTCGCCTTGGTCTTCGTCATTTTTGATGTGGAGACCGTCTTTCTCTATCCTTGGGCGGTTGCTTTCAACCAACTAGGACTCTTGGCTTTTATCGAAGCCTTGTTTTTCATTACGATCCTCGTTATAGCTCTTGTATATGCTTGGCGCAAAGGAGCCTTAGAATGGTCTTAACTTCTGACAAATCACAAAAATCGCTAATTGTCAACCCCGCCCTACGCCCTGAAGTCACAACCGAATTATCAGAGAACATCATCTTAACTACAGTTGATGACCTCTATAACTGGGCGAGACTTTCGAGTTTGTGGCCATTGCTTTACGGCACTGCTTGCTGCTTCATTGAATTTGCAGCTTTGATTGGTTCGCGATTTGACTTCGATCGCTTTGGCTTAGTACCGCGATCGAGCCCACGACAAGCCGACTTGCTAATCACCGCCGGCACCATCACCATGAAGTACGCCCCCATTTTGGTGCGACTGTACGAACAAATGCCCGAACCCAAATACGTGATCGCGATGGGCGCGTGCACAATCACCGGCGGAATGTTCAGCGTAGACTCCCCCACAGCAGTCAGAGGCGTTGACAAACTAATCCCCGTAGACGTGTACATACCAGGTTGTCCCCCGCGTCCCGAAGCGATTATTGACGCAATTATCAAACTGCGGAAAAAAATCGCCAATGATTCCATGCAAGAACGTGGCAACTTGCTACCAACGCACCGCTACTACACCAGACCCCACAAAATGAAGGTAGTAGACGATATTTTGGATGGCAAATATTTGTCAATTCCCGGCCGGATTGCACCGCCGAAGGAATTGACGGAAGCGATGGGAATGCCCGTACCACCAGGCTTGCTAACTGCACAAAAACAGGAGGTACAACGTGGCTGAGACAGAAACCTCAATTGTTGAAGCAGGTAAAGTTTCCCAGTGGTTGACTCAGAATGGTTTCGATCACGAAGCACTAGCGGCTGATAATTTGGGTGTGGAGATATTAAAGGTCGATCGCGACTTCTTAATTCCCATGTCAACAGCATTGTATGCCTACGGGTTCAATTATATGCAGTGCCAGTGCGCCTACGACCAAGGCCCCGGACAAGATTTAGTCAGCGTCTACCACTTGGCTAAACTGACGGACAACGCTTCGCATCCCGAAGAAGTCCGCGTCAAAGTATTTATTCCCCGCGCCGATCCCAGAGTGCCATCAGTCTACTGGATTTGGAAAGCCGTTGATTTCCAAGAGCGGGAATCCTACGATATGTACGGCATCGTCTACGAAGGACATCCGAATCTGAAACGGATTTTGATGAACGAAGATTGGGTAGGCTGGCCGTTGCGGAAGGATTACATTTCCCCTGATTTTTACGAATTGCAAGACGCTTATTAAGTGAGTTTTGCGAGGGCGGGTTTAGAGCATAAAATTGGACTTTTGCAGTCAAGTTTTGTGTGAACTCGCCCTCTGTTTTTTGGCTAATTTTGATTTTTAAACTGCAAATACACGCACACTAGCTATGACGACTTTGACCGTATAAATTCTTTTTATAAATCTAAGCTCAGTTTCATCGGACTTAGTTTTTCACAGCTTGTGAGTCACTCATGATTAGGGTTGTCCACTGCGGTTTTTTTGATTTTACTTGATCGCCCAAAAGATCTCAAATGGGTTCTATACTGAAGCTTATCCAGACGAAATTGAGGAAGCAATTCGACAGCAAAATGATGCTGACGAAATTTAGCGAGTAAAGTGCATCAGCTATTGAAGCCCTCAATAACTCGCTAAATTCTTATCTTTCCGACTGCTGCACCTCCAGCCAAGCCTGCAAATCCGCCATAGTAGCAAAATCCAACAGCGCCTCACTCAAATCTTCGAGCACTAGCAAGGGCAGATTAGCAAGGCGCGATCGCATTTCCTCAGAAATTTCTTGCCGCAACCGACGGGTTAATAGTCGGACAATCAGGGCACAGGCTTCTGCCTGCCGTCCTTCCTGCCGTCCTTCCTGCCGTCCTTCCTGCCGGCCTTCCGCCTTAGCTTCTTGATAGAATCTCGTTTCCTGTAATGTAATTCCCAACATTGATTCCACCTCGGCTCGACTCAACGATGTAAATTTGTACGACAAAATAGTAGCTAATAGGTCTATTATGTCACGACCTGCCGCTGGTGGAACTTCTTGCTGCACTCGCCTCAGCAAATATCTTGCTTCTGCTGGTGCTTGAGTCTCCCCGACAGTCGTCAAAACCATCAGCGCAATTCCTAAAGGCAAAGCGCGAATATCCCCCAACTCATCCAAGCATACCCGATGCACTTGATTGCTGTTGAGCAAAGCTCGATAGGGATGAACATCGCTTTGTTCGGCACTGCGTGATGGATAAATTACCACAGCTTGCCAATCGCTATAACGACTGCGATTGCGGTAAAAATATAAAAACGATTCGCCAAACAATCGTTCATAAAGCTGTTCGTCTTTCTGAAACTGAACTTCACAAAAATAGACAATGCCCGGTTCCTCAGATTCTGGGGGCAAAAATACGCCGTCTATTTCAAATTTAGGTTCTTTGACTGCCACCGAGTCAAAGCGATAATTGGCAGCATTTGCTGGAGTTGTCGCTAGTAGATCGAACAGCAAAGTGGGCGCTTGTCCGAACAGTTTGTAGAATATTGAATCTCGCCGCATGAAAAATTTGCAAAGAAAGAGAGACAAATTAATATTACTGCATAATGGTTCGCGCAAAATATGCGATCGGCCTTAATTCAAATTTTATTAAAAGGTCGAGTCAAGTTCTACTCCAGAAAATCATCAAGATTTCAAACATCGCTCGTTTGCACTATAATAGCAAATAGATACCTAATTCATAAATCACATAGATTCTATGACAATCCCAGAATTAGAAGCACAACTTTTGGCCTTAATGCCGATCGACAAAGCTGAGGCAATCAGCATCTTAATCCAGAGTCTGAAAAACAGCGGCCGCCCGATTACAAAAACTCCCGGCGTGATGGGCGGCGATGCTTGTATTGACAAAACTCGCATTCCCGTTTGGTTGCTAGCCAGCTATCGCAATGACGGCGCTACCGATGCTTTTATCCTAGATTGCTATCCCCATCTTAGTGCTGCTGATTTAGTAAATGTTTGGGCTTATACTGAAGCTTATCCAGACGAAATTGAGGAAGCAATTCGACAGCAAGATCAGGCTGACGAAATATTAGATACACCTGAAAATATTCAATAAACCTATGGCGCGTATCTATGCAGACGAACACTTTCCCCGACAAGTCGTGCAAAATCTGCGGTCTTTAGGGCATGATGTCCTGACTGTTCAAGAAGCAGGAAATGCTGGACTACCTGATGAGGATGTATTAGCATTTGCGATCGTTGAAAATCGGGCTGTTTTGACCGTCAATCGGCGCGATTTTTTTCAACTGCACAAGCTAAAACCTGACCACTGCGGTATTATTGCCTGCACGCGAGATGACGATATTGCTAGACTGACGGCTAATATTAATGATGCGATATCTATTGCTGAGACTTTGATGGGAAAAGTGATTCGAGTATATCGTTCTGGGCAGCCGTCTATATCTTAAGTGATCGCCTGCTGGGTGATATGGGCAGGAAAGTCGATCGCACATATCGTCTTTTTGCTGGTTGAGGAAATTTTAGACCAACGTCTGGTTATTCATAAGGGGTTTTTGCGGCGTTGGGGGCGCGAGATCAGCATATTTAGCATTTTACATCTTCAATATTTTCTTGAATTCCTCCAAAGTTGGCGTTGGCTTAATTCGATGGATCATGCGATGACAGTTGGAGCAAAGAACCGTAAAGTCTTGTATTGGATCTAATTTAATTCTCGCCTTGCTCAAGCTTGATATTGGAACAGTATGATGCGCCTCTATAAATTGCTTACCTACTTCTCCATATCGAGCTTCAAAGTTGAAATGGCAAGCTTTGCATATATAACCTTGCAACTGCTTGACTTTTTTAGATAAACTTTGGTTTCTTTCAGTAACTTTATGTATTCTATATTTTGTCAAATCTTCAAACCAGTCGTCTTCTTTTTGAGCGGAGTTCTGAATATCATTTATTAAAAAAGCTTTTTCAAAAAGAGTAAAGTAAATTTCTAGGAGTTTATTGAGGTCGTCAGTCAATATCTCATCATCAGGTATCTCATTTCTAGGGTAAAATTTGGATGCAATGTTACCTGCTTCATAAGCCTGCCCCAATCTTCTAGCGTCTTTTTTAGGAATGAAAGTTAGCTTTAAGTCTAGTGAATCAGAAAAATCTTTAATCGCTTCTTCTCCAAGGGTATCTCTAAAAAATATTGCTTGATTTCTCACCATATTTCTTGAGCCAGGAAGCCCACAGTCATCGCGTATATCTGCAATACCCTGATTTAAAGAAAGATAAACACCAGAGCCATCCACAGGAAAAAAGTAAACACAGTAAAATCCTGAAGTTACAGTCTCAGTGACTAATTTATTAAATATTGCAATCCAAGGAACTTTAGCCCAACCACCCTTACCGGCCGAAGCTTCAATGCTGTACATATCGGGGAGATGTAAGAATGACTCTATAGATTTTGGGATCGTCTTTCTGAAATAGCTAGCAAATGGGTGTCCTGTAAAGCTATCTTTGCTAGCTTCTGGATACTCAAGAACTACTTTCTCCAGCAAATGTTTAAGCACCATATGATACTGCCTCAATATTGATAGTGAGATTGATTGGTTTGCCTCCAGAAGATCGAGGAATTCTTAGGTCAAAGGACGTGAACTCATTTGTATATTTTTCCATATATTCCCGAAATTGACTCCGGTTTTTTTACGATAAAACTTTATTATAATATGGTAGCGGATCGAGTAGGGTGCGTCCCCAGAGAAACTTTAATTACTGCATTCTCCATCGAAAGGGACGCACCCTACAAGCCACTAAGTTTCTAGTAGCGCGGTTTACGGACATGAGGCTGCTATAACTTTAGCATTAATTAATGTGAAAATCCGATCGATTTCGAGTAAACTTGCTAATTCTACAGCCTCTTCTGAAGTTAAAACATTAGCCTTTTTTCTCTCGGCTAATTCTTCTAATCTGGCTTGCAGATTTTCCGTAAATTTGAATAAGTAAATATTTCTGACTTTCTGCATCGAAATCTCCCGATCGATCCAGTAGGAAGGTTGTACCATAAGTTCAGCTATCATGGTGATTCAATTACTCCAATTACTACATGGATAGTCTGGATTATATCATGAAAACAAAATGTTCCGATGCCATGGTTTCTACAACCTCGATGTGAATCAATATTAACCTGCTGTTGCCAAAGAACGAACAGTTAAGATTTCATCAGGGCGGAGAACTTCTACAGTAGAGATAGGGACGGCTATAACTGTAAGAGACTCACCAACAGCATTAAATACTTCCAACAGACAGCCTTCTTCACCACCACTAGGATGAGGAACAAAATCAACCAATGTGGCAATATCTCCAGCTCTGAGTTGATATTCTGGTAAGTCACGAGTTAAAGCAACTTCCTGATATAGCTTTAGAATCATGTTAAGTCTCCTTAAAAGGTTGTAGCGTCACAAACTGAAATTTTCCATCAATCCGTCGTTGCAGCCAAATTGTAACGACAGATAGGTTTATACCATTTGTACCAACGAGTTCTCCTACAACTCGGTAAAAGATTCCATACTCGTTATTCCTCTCTTCAATCGCCTCACCTATTCCCACAACTGACTGGATGGCTGCTTTCAGTGCTTCTGGGTTTTCCGAGGTAAATCCAGCCCGTCCCAAGAATTTTGACTTATCATTTCTGGCTTTGTGTACCAGCAGATAACCAGTTATCTTATCGTCTGGGATGACCGCATCTTTTGGAATTTTCACCCTGAAATCTCTCCATCCTTTTTATTTTGCTCGTGCAATACAGTAGCCAAAAAGTTTCTATTTCTTCGATAACGCATCATCCAAAAGAAATCCGTGAGTAGGGACACAGCACTGCTGTGTCCCTACTGATTTTAACGTCTCCTTACTAATTTCACTCTGTTTTCTTCTTACTCGCCGTAGCAGTCGCCGCCTTCTTAGTAGTTGTTTTCTTAGCAGCAGTTTCCGACTTCTTAGTAGTTGTTTTCTTCGCAGTAGTTTCCGACTTCGCCGCAGTGGTTTTCTTCGCAGTAGTTGTTTTCTTAGCCGCCGTTTCCGACTTCGCCGCAGTAGTCTTAGTAGACTTCTTCGACTTGCTAGATTTGCCGCCTCCCGCTGCTTCCTTCGCTGCTAACAAATCCAGGGCTTTTTGTAAGGTGAAATTCTCCACAGATTCATCCTTGGACAAGGAAGCATTGATATCTCCGTGTTTCACGTAGGGCCCATAACGGCCGTCGTAAACATTCAGCATTTCTCCCGATTCTGGATGTGCGCCCAATTCCTTCAACGGTGTGGCTGTTTTGCTGCTACCCCGAACGGCTTTCGGTTGCGCTAATAGTTCCAATGCCCGATCGAGCGTTATAGTCAAAACATCATCAGGAACCTTGATCGATCGATAATCCTTACCAACCTTACCCTGGTCATGCACCACATAAGGCCCGTACATCCCCAAAGCAGCCTGCACCTTCGCCCCCGTATCCGGGTGAGTCCCCAACAGGCGCGGCAGAGTCAGCAAGCTCACAGCCATCTCTAACGTCACACTATCCTTGTCCGTCCCCTTCGGCAAAGAACTCCGTTTCGGTTTCTTGTTAGTTTCAGTAATTTCTCCTAACTGAACGTAGGGGCCGTAACTACCAATCAACACATAAATCGGTTCCCCAGTTTCTGGGTGGAGCCCCAATTGTTCTGGGCCTTCAGTCTTTTGTTTTAACAGAAACTCGACTTGTTCCGGGTCTAAATCCGCCGGAGTCAAATCTTGAGGAATCGATGCTTTCACCGGCCCCTCTTCGCTTTCAGCTTCCAGATAAGCGCCGTATTTACCGATGCACACTTTGGCAGAAATATTCTCCAAAACTACAGTTCGGGCAACTTTGGCATCGATTTGACTTTCCTGTTCTTTGACTTGAGTTTGAAGTCCAGTTTCCCCTCGATAAAACTTGTCCAAATACGGTAGCCATTTAGCTTCGCCGGTGGCAATTTCATCCAGGGTTTGTTCCATTCTGGAAGTAAAACCGGTGTCTACTAAATCGGGAAAATGGGTTTCCAATAAAGTTGTGACGGCGAAAGCGGTGAATGTGGGAATTAAGGCGTTGGTGATTAATTTGGCGTAACCTCGATCGACTATAGTGCCGATAATACTCGCATAGGTACTCGGACGACCCACGCCTTCGCTTTCCAGCATTTTCACCAGGGAAGCTTCGGTGAAACGGGCGGGCGGCTGAGTTTCATGGCCAACGGCTTCTACATCTTTGCAATTAGGTTTATCCCCGACTTTCAGCGCCGGCAAAATCACCTCTTGGTCTTCCAAAGCCGCATCCGGGTCATCGGAACCTTCCACGTAGGCGCGCAAAAAGCCGGCAAAATCGATGCGTTTCCCACTGGAACGGAAACCCGCATCTTCCACCAAAGTTAGCAGTGTGACGTGAGTTTGGCGCGCATCAGCCATTTGAGAAGCCACAGTCCGCTTCCAAATTAAATCGTAGAGGCGGAAGTCAACGCCATCTAGTCCGGTTTGCTGCGGAGTCCGAAAAGTGCTACCGGCCGGCCGGATAGCTTCGTGGGCTTCCTGAGCACCTTTGCTTTTGGTTGTATATTTGCGCGGTTGCGGGCTGAGATATTCGCTACCGTACAGTTCTTGGACGCAACTGCGGGCGGCGGTAATCGCCTGTTCGGATAAATGTACCGAATCCGTCCGCATATAGGTGATAAAACCGCGTTCGTAGAGACTTTGGGCGATTCGCATGGTTTCCCGCGCCCCCAGTCTCAGCTTGCGGTTGGCTTCCTGCTGCAAAGTCGAGGTCGTAAATGGTGGCGAAGGTTTGCGGGTGACAGGCCGTTCTTCGAGATTGGTGACAGTCCAAGGCTTGTTTTGGATGCGTTCTAGTAAAGCCCGCGCCTGTTCTTCGTTCAGCAAAAGTACGCGGCGGCCGGAGATAATTTGCCCGGTATTTTCATCGAAATCGCTACCGTTGGCAACTTTCACATTGGCGACTGTTACCAGTTTTGCTTCAAATGAAGCCGCTTGTCCCTTGGCGGGAGGTTTGGGAGGGGTCAAAGTCGCTTTCAAATCCCAGTAGCTACCTTGGCGGAAGGCGCGGCGTTCCCGTTCCCGGCGTACCAAAAGGCGGACGGCGACGGACTGGACTCGGCCGGCGGACAAGCCCCAAGCGATTTTTTTCCACAACAGGGGCGAAAGGGTGTAACCGACGAGTCTGTCTAGAATTCGGCGAGTTTCTTGGGCTTGTACTACTCGATTGTCGATGTCGCGACAGTGAGTCAAAGCATCGCGGATGGCTTCGCGGGTGATTTCGTGGAACACCATCCGCTTGATGGGAACTTTGGGTTTGAGGATTTGCAGCAAATGCCAGGAAATGCTTTCGCCTTCTCGGTCTTCGTCTGTGGCCAGAATCAGTTCTGTTGCGTCTTTGAGGGCGTCTTTGAGTTCTTTGACAATTTTCCTTTTGTCTTTCGGGATGACGTAGAGGGGTTCAAAGTCTGCCTCCACGTTTACGCCGAGTTGCGCCCATTTTTCTCCTTTAACGGCTTCTGGTATTTCTTCGGCGGAGGATGGGAGGTCGCGCACATGGCCCATTGATGCCTCTACTCGGTAGTTGGAGGGCAGGAAGTTGCGAATGGTACGGGCTTTTGTGGGAGATTCGACGATGACTAAGGTTGACATGGCATCTTTTATATATGGATGGCGGCGCAGAAGGGAGTGTTTAATTTACAGAGTGTATGTCAGATGTCAAGGCTTTTGGAAAAACTGAGGGCTTATTTTCAAACTACCTTAATTTGTCGATTACTGCCGATCGCGTGAAAGATTACCAGAAATCATGAGACGGCATTGCCGTCTCCTAACTATCGCCTCTCGATAAGATGCACTGGATGGTGAGACTGGTGGATGTGGACTGATAGTTCCTGGAAATCCACGGGAACACCACCCTACAGCTATTTCCACTCCCCTTGTAGCGTAAAAGCAGCCCAATAATAGGGCGATTTCCATTGTTCCTGCTGCATCATTTCCATCTGTGCGGCCCTCAAAGCTGCTGCCGGCGCTAACTTTTGTTGGAGCATTTTCTGATAAAACTTTTGCATCAAAACAGAAGTTCCTTCATCATCCACATTCCACAAACTCACTGCTATCCGTTGAGCACCCGCATACATAAAACCTCTAGTTAATCCCACCATTCCTTCGCCTTTAACATTCTGTCCCATTCCCGTTTGACAAGCACTTAAAACTACTAAATTTGCTGACAGTTTCAAGTTAAAAATATCCCCCAGTCGCAAAAATCCATTTACAAGATTCCCCTTGTCATCCACCATCGACATCAAAATTCCTGACAGTTCGGGATTTTTGCTATTGGCAATGCCGTGGGTGGCAAAGTGAACGATTTGATAATTGGCTAAACTGCCATCTGTAGCATTAGTGCGATTGGCAGAAAAATCAATTTTTTCACTGCTAGAAGCTGAGGGTACTAAGCTTAATATTGTTTGGGCTTCTTGGCGGGTAAAGGGTAAGCGATTGGGTGGCCAGCCCAGATTGGAAGCACGGAGCGATCGATTTAAACCGAGGTTGTTTGATTCTAATTTTTCGGTCGTTTCTTTGGTCAGCTTTCCTTTGATTCTTTCATCGTCTGGACTGAAAACTGGATCGGCTAAAATGGCTAAAGTTTGATTTGGCGGTTTTCTATCTCCATAATTTTGTCTGAGAATTCCGAGAGTTGAGGCGGAAGGCAGGGTGATAATTTCATGTTTGGCAATTAAGGGAATATTGGCATTTTTTTCGGCTGTTTGGGAAATAGTTAAAGCGGGAAAAGGGGTATAGTGTAGAACACCATCTGGAACAATTAATAAGCGTTTATCTCCTAATTGGGCGGCGGCGGGTTGTAAAATTAATTGACTGAGATTTGCACTCGCTTCTGCAACTTTTTCGGGAACATTTCTCAAACGGGGGTTGGTAACGGTGTCTCGGAAATTCTTGGCTGCTGTTTCAATGTCGGCGCGTTTTGGCAATTCATAGCTAGTTAGTCCTTTTTGGCTAATCACCCAAAGATAACTGCGGTCTTTACCAAGGGAATATTGCAATATAATAGTGTTTTCATCAAGAATCTGTTTCTGAATTTCTGGGAGTGTTAAAGGTTGGGGTTGGGTGAGGGCGGCGTAGCGGGGGCTGGTGGTACGAATTTGGGTTTGAATTTGCTGATATTGTTGCAAAAGTGCGAGGCGCTGTTTGTCGATTTCAGCGATTTTAATTGGATTGGTGTTAAGGTTGCTGAGTTCTTGAATGCGCTGTTTTTCTATGCCATCAAGTTGCTGTTTGGCGCGATTTTCTTGTTGCAGTAAATCGGGTGAAATGCCTTCGCGAATGTTGGCGTTAGTTTCTTGGAGCAGTTCGAGAAGACTGCGGGCGCGAGAACGTTCGCTGGCTTCTAAGGCTTTGGTATCGTAACCGGATTTAGGATTAGTTTTATGCAGTTGCATTAACAAATCGATGTAGAATTCGTAATAGTTTTGTACTGTGGCAAAGTATGAGGTGCGGAGTTCTGGGCTGGCTATTTTGGTGCGGAGATTTTCGATGATTTTGAGAGAGGCTTCAATGTCATTGAGGGCTTCGGTAAGATTGTTTTGAGTACGTTTGACATAAGCTATGTTGTAAAGGGTGAGAGCTTCCCCAGAGCGATCGCCTACTGCCCGATGCAGAGGAAGGGACTGGCTGTAATACTCTAGCGCTTTCTGTTGTTCTCCCAAATCTGAGTAGACACTGCCAATGTTGTTGAGGGCAAAAGCTTCCCCAGAGCGATAGCCCACGGCTCGAGATAGGGGAAGGGATTGGCTGAAATACTCTCTTGCTTTGATTTGTTCTCCTAATTGTGAGTAGACTAAGCCGATGTTGTTGAGGGTGCGAGCTTCCCCGCGACGATCGCCTATTGCCTGAGAGAGGGGAAGGGACTGGCTGTAATACTTTAGCGCTTTTTGTTGTTCTCCCAATTTATTGTAGACACCGCCGATGTTGTTGAGGGTGAGAGCTTCCCCAGAGCGATCGCTCACGGCTCGAAATAGGGGAAGGGACTGACTGAAATAGTCTTTTGCTTTGAGCTGTTCTCCCAATTGTGAGTAGACACCGCCGATGTTGTTGAGGGTAATAGCTTCCCCAGAGCGATCGCCTACTGCCCGAGATAGGGGAAGAGACTGACTGTAATACTCTAGTGCTTTCTGTTGTTCTCCCAATGCTGAGTAGACTAAGCCGATGTTGTTAAGGGTGTCAGCTTTCTGTGAGCGATCGCTCACGGATCGAGATAGGGGAAGGGACTGGCTGTAATACTCTAGC
>NZ_JAKJHX010000055.1:21698-33431 GCF_021648855.1 Tychonema litorale BBK16
GCTTTCTGTTGTTCTCCCAGTTCTGAGTAGACTAAGCCGATGTTGTTGAGGGTGCGAGCTTCCCCGTGGCGATCGCTTATTGTTCGAGATAGGGTAAGGGACTGGCTGTAATACTCTAACGCTTTCTGTTGTTCTCCCAGTTCTGAGTAGACTAAGCCGATGTTGTTGAGGGTGCCAGCTTCCCCAGAACGATCGCCCGCGGCCTGAAATAGGGGAAGGGACTGGCTGTAATACTCTAGTGCTTTCTGTTGTTCTCCCAATGCTGAGTAGACGCTGCCGATGTTGTTGAGGGTAATAGCTTCCCCAGAGCGATCGCCTACTGCCCGACGCAGGGGAAGGGACTGGCTGTAATACTCTAGCGCTTTCTGTTTTTCTCCCAAGTCTGAGTAGACTTTGCCGATGTTGTTGAGGGTGGTGGCCTCCCCAGGGCGATCGCTCACGGCCCGAAATAGGGGAAGGGACTGGCTGAAATACTCTCTTGCTTTCTGTTTTTCTCCCAAATCTGAGTAGACTTGGCCGATGTTGTTGAGAGTGCGAGCTTCCCCGTGGCGATCGACTACTGCCCGACGCAGGAGAAGTGACTGGCTGTAATACTCTAGCGCTTTCTGTTTTTCTCCCAAATCTGAGTAGACTTGGCCGATGTTATTGAGGTTAACAGCTTCCCCAGAGCGATCGCTCACGACCCGAAATAGGGGAAGGGACTGGCTGTAATACTCTAGCGCTTTCTGTTTTTCTCCCAAATCTGAGTAGGTTTTGCCGATGCTCAGGAGGGTGACAGCTTCCCCGTAACTATCGCCCGCTTCCCGAAACAATTTTAATGCTATTTCAAACTGGACTATCGCACTTTTTTTAGCTTCTACCGTTCCTTGTTGGTAAAGTAGCAGTCCCTCTTTTAATGCTGCTTCAGCAACGCCAATACTATTAGTTTGTGCTGTTTGTGCGACTTTGCCAACGGGCATCGCTGCAACTGGCTGAGTTAACTGAACCGAAAGTGCGATCGACATACCAGCGAAAACTAATTTAGTGCGATCGAGCATAACCACTCCCCTCTCTGTATTTAATTCAATCTTACTCACTAGCCCGCTTAGTGTAAAGCGAGGAAGAGTTGAGGGCGATCGGTATTTTTAATTTAAGTTCAAATTTTGCCACTCTAGCGATGTTAAAATTGAAACATGGATAAAGTGTACAGACTCGAAGGCGTTGAGTTTGAATGGGACACAAACAAAGCCAAGAGCAACCTAGAAAAACATGGTGTTAGCTTTGAAGAAGCAGCAGAAGTTTTCTTCGATCCATTCTATCAGGAGGGAGACGCGACTACCAATGACGAACTGCGCGATTTTATTCTTGGTTACTCCCTTTCTCAACGCCTATTACTCGTAGTTTATGTAGAACGCGGCCTGCGAAACCGCATCATTTCTTCCCGTCCTGCTACCCGCACAGAAAGACAATTATATGAATAATCCAGAATCAGAAATTACATTACAATTGCGATCGCGCATCACGGAAACAGTCTCGATTCAAATCCCAACAGATACTTTAGAATCACTTAAAAAAATAGCAGCAAATCGAGATATTTCTGTAGAAGCACTGCTGAAGTTTTATATAGGCCAAGGCCTGCGGGTAGACTTAACTAAAGCCTTTTCAGAACGCCTGCTGGATACAACTGCTCAAGTTCTAGCCAGACACCTTGATTCGGAAGCAGAAATATCAACCATTATCCGAGAAATTCAAGCTGAAACGGCGCGTTAATGAATTATGTGCGATCGATAAATTAGGAAAATCTAATGACAGGGCTGTTTCATTGATTTACTGCCGAAATGCTTCGCCCTACGAATCTTTGTGCTAAGTTCGATCGACAATAGCCTGCAATGTTTCCCCTAATAACTGGACGTGAGGTTCTTTTAACATCCCTAGATGGCTGCTAGGAATCTCGTGAACTTCTATTCCTCCAGTAACTACCTCTCCCCAACCCATTTCATGGTCATCGCCAAACAAGATGGCACTCTCAACTGCTTTGAAGAGAATCGCTTGACCAGGGTAAATTCCCGCTATATATTGTTTTGCTGCGTCTTCATTTTCATCTCCATGATTAAAGTCTTCCAGATAAATCGGCAAAGGACGATCTATCGCCCGGTAAAACTTCACTAAGATTCTATAAATTGCATAAGTCAACATCTCAACTTTTCCCCTCAGATTGCTTTTCGCTTTCTCCAGAAACACCGCAGGTTTGAGTTCTAATAGTCTAGTTATGAGATTGGTTTTTTTGATAACAGATAAATCTTTGTTAACCTTTGATCTGAGTCCATAGGTGTCAAAAAATCCTAGTAAAGCTACTTTTTCACCTCGATCGAAAAGTTGGCGAGCTATCTCAAAAGCGACTGTTCCACCAAAGGATACTCCCAACATCAAATAAGGGCCCATCGGCTGGAAAGTTTGCATTTCTTTGATATAGTATGCTGCTAATTCTTCAACTCGATTGGGAGGAGCCAGTTTTCGATCCATGATCTGGGTTGATAGTCCCAGAAGTGGTTGTGATTTATCCAAATAAGCTAGCATTGGACGGTAAAATTCTAATCCTCTGCCGAGTACGTGGATGCAAAATATAGGTGGTTTATCACCTCCTGTTCCCGGTTGAATCACGACCATTGATGGAGAAGGCGATGACCAGTTATTATCCCGCAGAATATTAGCTAATTGTTCAACAGTTGGTGATTGAAAAATAGAAGACAGTGGTAACTTTTTGTCAAAGGTTCTCTCTATTTCGGCTAAGAGGCGCATGGCTAGCAAGGAGTGTCCTCCTTTCTCGAAGAAATTGTCTGTGACTCCGATCGCATTGATGCCTAAAACTTTTTCCCACATTTTTGCTACCTGGAGTTCTAAATCGTCGCGGGGAGGAACAGTATTTACTTCATTGGATTCGATGGTGCTAAGTTGACACTTTTGATTGGCTAAAGCCTTGCGGTCTACTTTGCCATTGGGATTTAAGGGCAAACTGTTGAGGAATACAAATCCAGCAGGTATCATGTACTCTGGCAGTCTTTTTTGCACAAATTGACGTAGGCGATTGCTATCGAGAATTTGCTCTTGTGGTGACATGACCTCGACTATGGCACAAGAATCTCCCATAGTATCTGGTGGGACTGCGGATGCTGCTGTCAGTGACTCTGAATTTGGGATTACATAGGCAATTAAACGTTTATTTCCAGATACATCCTCGCGGGCTAAAACCACGGCTTGCTGAACGGCAGGATGCTTTTCCATAGCTGCTTCAATTTCTCTGAGTTCAATACGGAAGCCTCGGATTTTCACCTGAAAATCGATGCGACCAATAAACTCAATGTTGCCGTCTGGTAGATAGCGGGCTGAATCTCCTGTTTTGTAAAGCCGTGCATTTGGATCGTTGGTAAAGGGGTTAATCATGAATTTGCTGGCGTTCCTTTCGGGACGGTTGAGATAGCCACGGGCGACCCCAGCACCACCAATGTGCATCTCACCACTTACGCCGATCGGTACTGGTTGCAATTGTTGATCGAGAATGTAGATTTGAGTATTAGCTAGCGGACGACCGATCGGGATTTCTGACAGAGTTTCGTCTGATTTAAGTACCGGAGGATTATAGACTGTGGCTGTCACCGTGGTTTCGGTGGGCCCGTAGGTATTAACCCAACGACAACGATCGCCAACTAGCTGCAACCAGGTCAAATAAAGTGATAGTGAGGCGGCTTCTCCACCCACAACTATGAGACGCAGACTACTAGGTAAAGAGAGTTTTCCTACAGACATTTCTCCTACCATTTCATGCCAGAAGGCTGTTGGTACGTCGAGAATGGTCAACTGTTCTTGTTCGCAAAATTGGAAAAGATTCTTGATTGAAGAAAATATTTCTTCAGGGCGAAGGATTATGGTCATACCAGTAATCCATGAGGGAAATATTTCTTCTACAGCAATATCAAAACTGATGGAAGCAAATTGTAGTATGCGATCGCTAGGTTGTAGATTTAACTCGTTAATCATCGCTATATTGTGATTTACCAATCCTTGATGGGTAATCATTACTCCCTTGGGTTTTCCTGTGGATCCTGATGTATATATCACATAGGCGAGATTTTGAGATGTTGTTTGGGGGAGGGGGTTATCTTGACTATATTGGGCGATCGGTTCCCAATCGCTATCTAGACAGACTATGTGATGGCTATAATCGGGCAGAATTCCCACCAGTCGGCTTTGAGTTAAAAGCACTTTGATTTGGGAATCTTCTATCATGAAAGCTAGACGCTTGCTGGGATAATTTGGATCTAGTGGCACATATGCTCCACCGGCTTTGAAGATGCCCAAAAAACCCACTGCCATTTCTAAGGAACGCTCTATAGATATGCCCACCAGGACATCAGGCCCTACTCCGAGCGATCGCAAGTAGTGTGCCAATTGATTTGCTTTTGCATTCAGTTCTCGGTAGGTTAGCTGTTGGTTTCCAGAGACTACGGCTACAGCATCGGGAGTTTTTTCTACTTGAATTTCAAACAGATCGTGCATACATCGATCGGGAAATTCACTGTGGGTATTGTTCCATTCGACCAGTAGTTGATGCCGTTCTGTTTCTGTTAAAAGTGTTAAATCGCCAAGACTCTGATTTGGATTTGCTACGATGCCTTCGAGTAAGGTTTGGAGATGTCCCAACATTCGACCAATTGCGGCGCGGTCGAATTTTTGGCGATCGTATTCAATTTTTAATAACAATTCTGTTCCTGCATAACCAGCTACGGTCAAGGGAAAACTTGTTTGTTCTAAGAGCTGAAATTCTCGACATTGCCAGCTATCACCGATGGACTGTAAAGCAGAAGTCATTTGATAATTTTCAAACACCAAAAGACTATCGAACAAGGATACACCACCAGGAATGTCACTCCATTGCTGTACCTGGATCAATGGAGTATGTTCGTAGTCTCGCAAATTTATCCACTGTTGGCGGAGTTCTGCCAGCCATGGAAGTATTAGTAAATCAGGGGATACACGTACTCGTATCGGCAGAGTATTGATGAAGATTCCAATCATCAACTCTCCTCCTGCTATGGTCGATCGACGACAGGCTCTAGTTGTGGCGAATACTACGTCTTCCTCTCCACTGTAGCGACTTAGGAGTAGAGCCCAAGCCCCTTGGACTAAAGTGTTGAGTGTCAATTCATGCGATCGCGCTAGGGACTTCAATGCTTCTGTGGCTGCTTCTGATAGTCGGCACTCTTGTTCTCCGTGACCTAATTCTTGGTTGTTTTTGCGATCGGTAACTCGATCTATGACTAGAGGAGTTGGGGTTGTAAAACCATTGAGTGTTGTCCTCCAAAAAGCTTCTGATTTGCCAAAATCTTGACGCTCTAACCACTCAATATAGTCTTGATAAGGGAGGGGTTGTGTTAACTGTAAGTCCTCACCTTGGTTGAAGGCTTCGTAGAATGCAAAGACTTCTTTTAAAATAAGCTGCAAGGATCTACCGTCTAACAAGATGTGGTGAAAAGTCCAAATTAATTTATAGTTGGCTTCCTCTAGTTGAAATAGTGCCAAGCGCATCAGAGGGGGTTGAGTCAAATCGAAGCCTTGCTGGCGATCGGTTTTGAGATATGCTTGGAGTTTTTGTTCGCGATCGCTTTTTGACAACTGACTCCAGTCTTGGTATTCTAAAGGTATTTGAACTCCATCGTCCACCGTTTGCATTGGCTCGTCTAAACCTTGCCATGCAAAGCTGGTTCTCAAGATTGGATGTCGTTCAAACACTCGCTGCCATGCTTGGGTCAAAGTTGAGATGTTCAGGTCTTCATGCAGGGAACAAATCATCTGCTCGATATCCACTCCGGGTTGTTCAGATTGAAGGTGGTTGAACAGCATTCCTGCCTGCATGGGCGAGAGTTTGTAGGACAATTTATTCATAGTTAGCAGCGGTTGCTTTTTACTTAGGGAAAGACTTTTATTACTTCTCTTCATTATGATTATATACGACTTGTGCTTGGATGTCATATGTATAGCCTTTCTCAGTTAGGTGAGGTACGGGGTAATCGGGCATCGGGCATTGGGCATTACCAATTACCAATTACTAATTACCAATTCTCCGTCGTACCTCATCTTTCTGAGAAAAGCTATAGTATGGCAAAAAAGAAAAAGATAAATTATTCAGGAGTGTTGTATCTATATCAATCCTACGATCGATTTTCTTCATTCGTGGAAGGATTCACCGGAAGACTTGAAATTGTGTAGCGGTGAAATTCATGTTTGGCGTGTCTATTTGGATCGAGTATCTTGCTTGCAGAGTTTACAACAGACTCTGTCTATGGACGAACGGACAAGGGCGGGGAATTTTTACTTTGAAAAAGACCGATCGCAATTTATTGTTGGTCGTGGTGTACTGAGAGAAATTCTGAGTTACTATCTGAACATAGAACCCAGGGATCTACGGTTTGGCTATAACCCCTATGGCAAACCTTTTTTAATCCCAGCACAAGGGGGAGATATGCTTTGTTTTAATTTGTCTCATGCTGGCGGAGTTGCTTTAATTGCTGTTACCAAAAATCGCAACATTGGTATCGATATTGAAAGTATACGCGCCGATTTCCCCTGGCAGCAGATTGCTGAAAGCTTTTTTTCGCCATTAGAGAATGCTGTACTGCGATCGCTTCCTGTGGATATTCAACATCAGGCTTTTTTCACTTGCTGGACTCGAAAAGAAGCTTATATCAAAGCAGTCGGTAAAGGATTGTCGATTCCTCTGGATGGGTTTGATGTCACGGTAGCCCCAGGAGAACCAGCAGCGCTGTTGAATTTTCCAGAAAACCCCCAAGAAGTATTCAGGTGGTCTCTGATTGAATTAATCCCAGCTTCAGAGATGATAGCAACTCTTGCCGTTGAGGGCGATCGCAGTCAACTTTTTTACTGGCAGTGGTAATAGATTGGGGTGGGTAGGCAGGGCTGTTTCATTCTCGGTTGAGGGGGAGATGGGGCAAACAAAGAGAAACAAGAATTCATCACTTTTTCAGTCATTCCTACAACTCTTTCTACCCCTCTCCCCTTCCCCCTCTTTCCCCATCATTTGAGTTTTTAAAGGTGAGAATGAAACAGCCCTGGGCGGGCACGGGGAGCACCGCCTCTACCAGGGCGATCGCAACAAACACTGAGAAAACTGGGATCGCGAGGCTCTAATCAGCTACAATCCAGTTTAGTCAAGAATTTCTAACAGTTCACTGCCCTTTACAGGCTTTGGGGCCTGTATTACCCAACTTGTCTGAAAATATGGATTTTGCTACTCTTGCCGCCCAGCTAAATGCTGGAACTATATTGCCAGAGGGAATCATCATTGTCACCCTCTTGGTTGTGCTCGTCGGTGATTTAATCGTGGGCCGCAGTTCCTCTGCTTGGACTCCCTACGTGGCTGTTGCCGGTTTGCTGGCAGCCGTCGGTGCCTTATGTTTGCAAGCAGATAGCACTAATACTATCTCGTTTCTAGGCGGTTTTAATAGCGATGCCTTGAGCTTAGTATTTCGCGGAATTATTGCTTTGACATCGGCTGTCACTATTTTGATATCCGTTCGCTATGTACTCCAAACTGGTACTGCTTTAGCGGAATTCATCGGCATTTTGCTGGCCGCTACTTTGGGGGGAATGTTCCTTTCCGGTGCTAATGAATTGGTGATGATTTTTATTTCATTGGAAACCCTCAGTATCTCGTCGTATTTGCTGACAGGTTACACAAAACGCGATCCGCGTTCCAATGAAGCTGCTTTGAAATATTTGTTAATTGGTGCGTCTTCTTCGGCGGTGTTTCTCTACGGACTATCGCTGTTGTACGGGTTGTCTGGTGGTGAAACTACATTAAGTGCGATCGCATCTCATCTTTCTACTGTTAATGACGGTCAATCTCTTGGTTTAGTGATTGCGTTGGTTTTTGCGATCGCCGGAATCGCCTTCAAAATCTCCGCAGTTCCCTTCCACCAATGGACTCCAGACGTTTACGAAGGTTCGCCAACACCCGTTGTGGCTTTCCTTTCTGTCGGTTCCAAAGCAGCAGGTTTTGCCCTAGCAATCCGCTTGTTAACTACGGTTTTCCCCGTACTTATCGAACAGTGGCACTTCGTATTCACAGCCCTAGCCATACTCAGCATGGTGTTGGGAAATGTAGTCGCCCTCGCCCAGACTAGCATGAAGCGGCTTTTGGCTTATTCGTCGATCGCCCAAGCCGGTTTTGTGATCATTGGTTTGGTTGCAGGAACATCAGCCGGTTATTCCAGCATGATCTTTTATCTGTTGGTTTACCTGTTTATGAATTTAGGCGCTTTCGCCTGCATCATTCTGTTCTCATTGCGGACTGGAACCGACCAAATTAGCGACTACTCAGGTTTGTACCAAAAAGACCCGCTGTTAACTTTGGCCTTGAGTATTTGTTTGCTTTCCCTCGGCGGAATACCACCATTGGCTGGATTTTTCGGCAAAATTTATCTGTTCTGGGCCGGCTGGCAAGCTGGACTTTACGGCTTAGTTATTCTGGGATTAATTACCAGCGTAATTTCGATTTACTACTACATCCGCGTCGTCAAGATGATGGTAGTCAAGGAACCTCAAGAGATGTCTGAGGTTGTCAAGAATTATCCCGAAGTTCGCTGGAATCTTGAAGGAATGCGGCCTTTGCAAGTCAGCGTTGTATTGACTTTGGTTGCGACAACTTTGGCTGGTATTTTGTCGAATCCTTTGTTTAATATGGCTAATGATGCTGTTGCTAATACTCCCATGTTGCAGTCGGCGTTGAGTCAGGTGCAACCTGTTGTAGCTACCGCGAAAATCGAATCTAATTTGTTTTCTCGCCAGGATTAATTTTTCCTGGTTTTGAAAGATTAGAAAGCGCCTAACTCTTTGGAGTTGGGCGTTTTTTTATTGTTGTGATATACTGTTAATTATGATTTTTAACCGCAGATGTAGGCAGATTAACGCGGATTAATGCAGATAAGAGTTTGTACGGAGGTAAAAATGTTAGTACAAAATAAGCAAAAGATTTATACTTTAGATGAGTACCGGGAGTTAGAGGAAACTGCTGAGTTTAGAAATGAATACCGCGATGGAGAAATTGTCCAAATGAGTGGTGGTACTATTAATCACAGCCGGATTATCCGCAATCTGAGTAGAGTTTTGGGAAATTTGCTTGAGGATCAGCCCTATGAGCTTTTTCATAACGATTTGCGGTTGTGGATTCCTCGGTATCGACGGGGAACTTATCCTGATGTGATGGTGATTGAAGGAGAACCCATTTTTAACGAGGGACGCAGTGATGAAATACTCAATCCTGTGCTGATTGTGGAAGTGCTTTCTAAGTCTACCAAGGATTTCGATAAAGAGGATAAGTTTCGGTTTTATCGCTCGATTCCTGAATTCCATGAATATGTATTAGTCAATCAATCTGAGTTTTTAGTCGCACAATATATTAAAACTGAATCGAATGATTGGTTGTTTAGGGAATATGAGGGAGAATCAGTAATAGTTGCTTTCGCAGCGCTGGGAGTGGAAATCTCTATGAGCGAGATTTATAATAAAGTAGTATTTGAATAGAATTAGATGAATGTAATTTGGTTACTGTTAAAGGCTTCTTGGTTAAATGTTTCCATCGCCATATTCACTGGCTTAATCAGCGGCGGTTGTAGTGCTATGTTAATTTCCCTAATTAACCGCGCCATCAGCGACAATTCTAATAGTAATTTAGTTTGGTATTTTGGGGGATTAGCAATCTTGGCTCTTTTGAGCGGCTTTGTCTCCCAATTTTTGTTAATCTATCTCTCTCAAGAAGCAGTTTATAACCTGCGACTGAGTTTGAGTCGTGGCATTTTGTCTACTCCTTTGCGAAATTTGGAAGAGTTGGGCGCTAATCGCTTGTTGGCAACTCTGACTGATGATGTGGGAACTCTTTCTAATACTATTTTTTTAATTCCTTTTCTCTGTGTTGATATCGCCGTTGTTGTCGGCTGTTTGGCTTATTTAAGCACGATTTCTGGCACGGTTTTTGTGGTGGTATTTGGTTTTTTGGTGCTGATGATTGGCACTGTACAACTGCTGCTGAATAAAATGCGAAAATTCTTCGATTTAGCCAGAGAAGAACAAGATACATTATTCAAGCATTTTCGCAGTATTACTGATGGAATTAAGGAACTCAAGCTGCATTCATTGCGTCGCCAAGAGTTTTTTACTGAAGAATTGCAGGTAAGTGCTGATGCTTCCCGCGATTACAATGTCACTGCTTTGAATACGGGGGCTGTGGCGATTGGAGTTGGGCAATTGCTGTTTTTTATGTTAATGGGTTTGCTGTTATTTGTTTTACCCAAGTTTGTGCCAGTCTCTACTCCGGTTTTGTCGGCTTATATTCTGACAAGCACCTATTTGATGTCTCCGTTTCAGAATATTTTGCAAAGATTGCCGGCGATTTTTCGGGCTAATACTTCGGTGGAAAAGATAGAGAAAATGGGATTGGCTTTGGCGAGTCAAGCTGAGATAAGTTCTGTAGCAAAAAGGGTTGAAACTGCTGATTGGCAGACTCTGGAATTAAAGGAAGCAACTCATCGCTATCCTGGAGAGAAGGAAGATAGCAATTTTATTTTGGGTGAGATTAGTTTGAAGTTTCATGCGGGTAAGTTGGTTTTTATCATTGGGGGAAATGGTAGCGGTAAGTCTACTTTGGCAAAGTTAATTACTGGTTTATATATTCCTGAATCGGGAGAAATATTGTTAGATGGACAGCCGATTACTGATGAGAATAGAGAATGGTATAGGCAGCATTTTTCGGTGATATTTTCGGATTTCTATTTGTTTGAACGGCTTTTGGGCATGACTAACCACGATTTGGACGCGCAAGCCGCCGAATATTTGCGAGAGTTTCATTTGGATAAAAAAGTTGAGGTGAAAGATGGTATATTATCGACTACGGCTTTGTCTCAGGGACAACGAAAACGGTTGGCTTTGCTGACTGCGTATTTGGAAGATAGACCGATTTATTTGTTTGATGAATGGGCTTCGGATCAAGATCCGTTTTTCCGGGATATTTTCTACAAGCAGTTGTTACCGGAGTTGAAGCGACGGGGAAAAACGGTGTTTGTGATTAGTCATGATGACCGCTATTTTGACATTGCCGATCGCGCAATTAAACTAGATTACGGTAAAATAGAGTATGACCGACACACTGGATCAATATCGGATTGTTGAAACTCTGACGGAAAGTCAAGTTTCGGATTTGATGGATTTATACAAAAACGAATTCTGGTGTGACAAGCGTACTCGCGAGGATGTGGTGAAAATGCTCGCCACCACTGATGTTATCATAGGTTTTGTCGATGAGGGCGATCGGTTAATTGCTTTCACTCGCGTTATCACCGATTTTGTTTATAGAGGAACGGTTTTTGATGTCATCGTCAACCCGACACACCGAAAAATGGGACTGGGTAAGAAGTTGATGGATGCAGTTGTAAATCATCCCAAATTGCAAGCTGTTGAAACATTAGGACTTCACTGTTTGCCGAAGATGATACCATTTTATGAACGATGGAAATTCGCTGATGTGAGTGAGATGAAATTTATGAAACGCAAAAATCCCGGAGATTAGTAATTTTCGGTGTTGCTAATTTGGAGTATGATTTACCTCCAAAATTCACAGTAGGGGCAATTCATGAATTGCCCCTACTGTGAATTGCCCTGACGGTGAATTGCCCTGACGGTGAATTG
>NZ_JAKJHX010000056.1 GCF_021648855.1 Tychonema litorale BBK16
CCACCCCAACCCTCCCCTTAGTAAGGGGAGGGAGTAAGAAATTCACAAATGATTGAGGATTGCTATATTGAGTACAAGCTGTTACTGCCAAAAGATTGTTCTCAGATGTAAAACTTGCCCACAAAATCTCAAAGTATAGCGTAGTCTTATGAGAATTGCTTTGTAATCCAATCTGCCGATTGACCGACTACATTTAGACTGGTAGTTTTCTGAAAGTGCGATCGCCTAGCGACTAAACTTTTATATAACACATATATTAACTTTTGTCAACTTCTTTTAGACTGAAATCACGGCTCAATTCTCAAATCGATTCGATCGACATGACTTTTAAAATGCTTAACTGTGTCATAGGAAATTTAATAAAGATTTACAAAAAAAACGTGCAAGAATGTAAGTAATAAGGTACGAGTCGCTGACAAGGAGGCACGTTATGGTAGCGCTGACTGAACGAGTCCAACGCAGATTGACGGTGGAAAAGGTCGAAATTGCCACTGATACAACGGCAATTCGATGCCTAGACTGGGATAGAGACCGCTTTGACATTGAGTTCGGACTCAAAAACGGTACAACTTACAACTCATTTATCATTCGGGGTGAAAAGACGGCCCTCGTCGATACCTCTCACGAGAAATTTCGCCAACAATACATGGACTGTCTGACGGGCGAAATCGACCCGAAGCAGATTGACTATCTAATTATCAGCCATACCGAACCCGACCATAGCGGTTTGGTGAAGGATGTGCTGGCGCTGGCACCTCAAGCGATTGTTGTAGGCGCGAAAGTAGCAATTCAATTTTTAGAGAACCTGATACACCAGCCATTTGAGCGACTGGTAGTCAAAAATGGTGACAAACTAGATTTAGGAAACGACCACATTATCGAATTTGTATCGGCACCGAATTTGCACTGGCCTGATACGATTTTCAGCTACGATCACAAAACCAAAGTGCTGTTCACCTGCGATGCTTTTGGGATGCACTACTGTTCCGATAGCACCTACGATGACGATTTAGCAGCGGTTGAGGAAGATTACCACTTTTATTATGAGTGTTTGATGGCTCCGAATGCCCGATCGGTCCTGAGTGCAATGAAACGCATGGCAGAATTGGGGGAAATTGGCACTGTGGCGACAGGTCACGGCCCTTTGCTACGATACAACGTGCTGGAACTCACCGGGCGCTACAAAAAATGGAGCCAAGAACAAACTAAGGCAGAAACTACGGTAGCAGTATTTTACACTTCCGACTACGGTTTTAGCGATCGGCTCAGTCAGGCGATCGCCCACGGAATCACCAAAACCGGTGTCGCCGTAGAAATGATGGATTTAAGAATCGCCGACTTACAAGAAGTGCGGGAACTTGTTGGTACAGCCGCCGGGATTGTGATTTGTTCACCACCGAGTACCGGTGCTGCTGCGGTGAATGCCGAAGCCGCCATCAACACAATTTTAGTAGCTGCTAATAACAAACAATCCTTCGGTTTGTGCGAATCTGGCGGCGGCGATGATTCATCAATTTATCCGCTGCGAAACAAGTTCAAAGAGTTGGGTTTGAAAGAGATATTTCCCAACATTTTAATTAAAGAAACGCCGACAGACACAATTTATCAACTTTGTGACGAAGCTGGTACTGACTTGGGACAATGGCTAACACGGGACAAAGCTGTCAAACAGATGAAAGCTCTGGATAGTGACGTCGATAAAGCCTTGGGAAGAATCAGCGGTGGCCTGTATATAATCACGACTCAAAAAGGTGATTTGAGTGGTGCAATGCTAGCTTCTTGGGTAACGCAAGCCAGCTTTAAACCACTGGGTTTAACAATTGCGGTTGCAAAAGATCGGGCGATTGAATCGATGATGCACGCGGGAGACAAATTTGTTTTAAATGTGCTCGAAGAAGGCAATTATCAAACCTTGATGAGGCATTTTTTAAAGCGTTTTCAACCAGGTGCCGATCGATTTGCTGGAGTCAAAACTCAACCGGGTAGTAATGGTTCTCCCATTTTGACAGATGCTTTGGCGTACATGGAATGCGAAGTAGTAAGTCGGATGGAACTTTCGGATCATCATGTCGTGTATGCGACGGTAGATAGCGGCCGCGTATCCAATCCCGATGCACTCCCAGCAGTTCACCATCGCAAAGTTGGGAATCACTATTAACGAAGGAAGAAGGAAGAAGGAAGAAGGAAGAAAGAAGAAAAACCATCTTTTGTTTGTCTTCCCCGATGTTTCTTATTTGAACTTTTTCTAATAGGCAATCCCTGAAATTTAGAGTAGGGGCAATTCATGAATTGCCCCTACTCTTCGGTTAATCAAAAAAATCTGATTCAAAAAATCAATGACATTCCTGTAACAAAATTCATAAAAATAGGTGCAATCAATGATTAATACTCTAATTCCCATGCCTGCATCCAATGTTAAACCTCGCGATGTGCAGTTTGTCCAAATTGCCACAGATACGGCCGCAGTGCGATCGCGAACTTGGGATAGACTCAAATTTGAAGTAGAATATTCCCTGCAAAAGGGGACAACGGCAAATAGCTATATCATTCAAGCCGACAGAACTGCTTTGTTTGACCCGCCTGGGGAATCTTTCACTCAAAACTATCTGGATTGTTTACAGAAACGGGTGGATTTCAAAAAGTTAGATTATGTAATTTTGGGACATTTTAATGCTAACAGGTCAGTCACAATTAAAGCTCTGTTAGAGTTGTATCCTGAAGTAGCATTTGTTTGTACAAATCCAGCAGCTATTGGTCTGCGGGCTGCTTTTCCAGAGCAAGAATTGAATATTTTGATCGTTCGAGGTGAAGAAAGACTCAATTTAGGAAAAGGTCATGAATTAAGATTCATCGCTACTCCTACTCCTCGGTGGCCAGATGAGCTTTGCACTTACGATCCGCAGACTCGTATTGTGTTTACTGATAAGTTTTTTGGAGCTCACGTTTGCGGCGATCAAGTGTTTGATGAAGGTTGGACTGTTTACAGCGAAGATAGACGCTATTATTACGATTCTCTGCACTCTTCCCAGGCGAAACAAGTGCTGACAGCAATGGATAAATTAGCTGATTTATCAACAGCATTTTATGCTCCTGGTCACGGCCCAATTGTTCGTTATGGCTTGCATGAATTAAGCAATTTGTATAGAGAATGGAGTCAACAACAAAATTCCAAAGACTTGACAGTTGCGTTGCTTTATGCTTCGGCTTATGGTAATACGGCTACTTTAGCACAGGCGATCGCGAAAGGAATTACTAAAGCAGGTGTTGCGGTAGAAACAATCAACTGTGAATTTGTTGAACCGGGAGAGATTCAAGAGGCGATCGAGAAATGTGCTGGATTTATCATCGGGACTCCCACGCTGGCCGGACACGCACCGACGCAGATTCAAACGGCTTTGGGAATTGTGTTATCGACAGCAACCAAGAGTAAGCTGGCTGGGGTTTTCGGTTCTTTTGGTTGGAGTGGAGAGGCGATCGATTTGGTAGAAGGTAAGTTGAAAGATGCTGGTTATCGCATCGGATTTGAACCGATTCGAGCGAAGTTTAAGCCGACGGCTGCGACGATTCATGAGTGCAAAGAGGCGGGAACAGATTTTGCTCAAGCTTTGATCAAATCGCAAAAATTGCGAGCCCCAAAACCGACTTTGACTGCTGGGAGCGATCGCACAGAACAAGCCGTAGGAAGGCTGGTTGGTTCCCTGTGCGTACTCTCCGCCAAACGGGGGGATGTTAGCAGTGCCATGCTTGCATCGTGGGTATCACAAGCGACGTTCACTCCTCCTGGTTTGACGATCGCGGTTGCTAAGGATCGATCGATCGAAGCTTTGATGTATGCCGGCGATAAATTTGTGCTTAATATCCTCGCAGAAGGCCGACAGTTGCGGAAGTATTTCATGAAAAACTTTGCGCCCGGAGAAGATAGATTTGCCGGAGTTGAAACGATGGAAGCTAGCAATGGTTGTCCGGTGTTAACTGAAGCTTTGGCTTATCTGGAATGTGAGGTGGTGAGTCGGATGGAATGCGGCGATCATTGGGTAGTTTATGCCGCCGTTGATAGTGGTCATTTATTGAAAAATGACGGGGTGACAGCAGTGCACTATCGGAAGTCTGGGAGTCATTATTAAGAAGGCATTTGTCGTTCATCAGGTATAGAGGACACAACAGTGTTGTGTCCCTACCGCAAATAATACTGTAGGGACACAACACTGTTGTGTCCTAATTTATTATATCGAGTAGCAAATAGTAAAGCTGCCAAAATCCCTTACTTTTCCTCAGCCCCCTGTTCCGGCCACAGATAAATCAGTCCAGAAATCAAGGTTAAAGCGACTGATACCCAAAAAGCAATTAATGCCGGAAGATTCCAGGCTTCAGAGAGGGGAGCAATTAAAAGTGCGATCGCGACAATCTGACTTACGGTTTTCAACTTACCCCAAATATTAGCACCAGAAATCGTAGTTTTGTTAACACGCCATCCTGCAATTGTCAACTCTCTGCCCAAAATCAGAAATACCGCCCAAGCTGGAACTTTTCCCAATTCAATCAATACTAAAAGCGGGGCTAACACTAACAATTTATCTACCAAAGGATCGAGAAATTTTCCCAGATCTGTAATTTGATTGAGCTTTCTAGCCAAATAGCCGTCTAGCCAATCTGTAGCCGCAGCTACGACGAAAATAGCTACACAAATCCAGCGACTTTGTACGCTTGGATCGTACAAGCCGTAGAGTAGAAAAGGTACTCCTAGTAAGCGAGAAAAAGTAATCAGATTAGGTAAGTTCATAAATTAAAAGGCATTGGGAATTGGGAATTGGGAATTGGGAATTGGGAATTGGGAATTGGGAATTGGGCATAGTTTCTTCCTTCTTCCTTCTTCCTTCTTCCTTCAAATATCGCTATGAACACCCCAAGAAATTGTGAGGGGTTCTAGAATTTTTTGCTGAGTGCTAGAGGCGAGTTTGGTCAAATATTCGCGGACAATAGCAGCCTGTTGGATATTCAAACTATAAGTCCGTGAAGCGCAGCTATCCCGTAGAGAATCGCCATTTTGGATAAACAACACCGCCGCTGAAATAGCCTCCCAATCAGGATTTTGGCGTGAATCCGGGGCTAATAACATTAAATCTGTGCGATCGGGCAAAAGTCCAGCGACCCAATTTCCCGATAAAATCTCCAAAATCCGTGACTCACAGGTGCGAGTATTCACACCGCGACGTTCCAATAACTGCACAATTTGCTCAAAACTCAAAGCTGCTTCCCCCAATACTTGCATCAATTCCCACAGCAAACAAAAGTTGCCATACTGGTGTCTGGAAACATCTAAAATGCGAGGATAAAGAGCTAAATTTGCTAGTCCACAAGCAACTCGACTGATTTTCATATCCTGAAATTCTGGGTATTGAACCACGATCGCATTTGGGAGTTTTTGGCGCAACCAACGCGCGATCGCAGACCAACCACCCATTCCCCCAGCACAAATAGCCTGATTAATCCCCGCAGGCGACATTCCCACACGACTCAATAAAGCATTTAATTCACGGTTCAACTGCTGGACAAAAGGCACTAAAACTTGAGTTTCTAAATCTCTTCGCCGTACATTCCAGCGTTTTTCACCAATATCCAAAACAAAGCTTTCTTGATGTTGCAAAATTACTTTCAAATGTCTCGCAGCATCCAACAATTGCAGACCAAAATCTGAACTTTGCAATCGCTGTTGCAATTCATAGCGATTGGGCAAATCGGGATGTCCGGGACGTGGCAAATTCATCGACATTCCAAAGGTTTCGTTTTTTGCTAATAGTTGACAGATAATATCTTGGTCGAAAGCATCGCCAGCAAAAGCAAAACTTTGGCAACTAAAATCAGCATAAGTTAAATGCGTGCCCTGAGCGAAGTCGAAGGGTTGAGTATTTTCTGGCAAGTCAACTAAACCCAATTCTACTGTCGTCGCACCAGCATTCAAAATCAAAGTTCCACCACTAAAAGAAGAAGCTTGAACAGCCAATTTTCTGTTGGATATATCGCGATCATCGATCGCTTCAGTAGCTTCCGAATACCCAGGATTAGCATTTTGCATCGGAGTGATGGCCGAAAGCAAAGTGGCGATCGCATCTTCCACCACAAAAATCTGCTCACATTCCCCCACCAATCCCGCACCCAAGACTGCTTCTCGCAGGTTAAACCGATAAGCATTACTCCAACCAGCCGGAGTCCCCAAAATTACGCCCTGTAAGCCTTCGAGCGCTTTATCGAAAGCTTCCGTCTCTAGTCCCGAAGCTCGACAGATTAAATTAGGAATTGATAAACCCTCAAAATTCGCCGACAAACGGGGATTTAATGTCGTCAACAGCGCCCGTAAACAGTTTAGCGGCAAGGCGATGGAAATAGCCCGATCGCCCGAAAACTCCAACAGAGGCTCATAAACCACTCCCGTTCCCCGCAAATAGGGAATTGCCACCTTCAAAGGGAGTTTAAAATTTCGTAGCAAAAATTCCCCAACGGCCAAGGTCTGTGGTTGACAACCCACAGAATTGACTGTTATTTGCTGTCCTAAGCTCCCATTGGCTGTTTCCTTCAAAATTGCAACGGAGGGGATTCGATAAGTGCTAACAGACTCGAAAACGTCCTTATTTGGTGTTTCTGAGTCCTGTCTGGTCTCCCAATGAATCGGGTATAATTGGCCACTTTGGCGATCGACCAAAGCTGCCGAAAGCCCGCTGGTGCCGAAGTCGATACCTAAATACCAGTGAGAATTTGGGCGATTGGGAGATCCGATTGAAGTTTCTGGGAATGAAGGCGCGATCGATCCTGTGGTAGGATTTGTCACCGATTTGTCTGTAACTGATTCTGCTTTAGTTGCGATCGCGATTAGTTTTTTTTTTGACTTTCTGGAGAATTTGACCGCAGTTTGTTAGTTTGCTGGCTAATTTGGGCCGAGGCTTGATCTGCTTCGATCAAACTAGCCAAAATATCATCTAGGCTGACATTCTCGTCTTCCTCTTGGGCCAACAACTCAACATCCAGCTTCTCTTCCAAAGTAAAAATTTCAGCCATTTCATCCTCAGATGACAGTTCCAACATATCTGGGAACAAATCTTCTAGGGTGCCAAGTTCTTCCTCAGCCAGTTCCGCAAAGGGGTTCTTTGCATCACCATCTGAGGTACTTATCAAGAAACCTGAGTTGAGTGTTGCTGATGGTTGCGATCGCCTAGGGCTAATGTTTGGCAATCCTTCCAGACTATAAAGGTCTGACTCTAATTGTTCCAGAATATCGTTGTCTAAGTTTAAAGAGCGATCGACATCTTCCTCATTCTCCTGTTCTACCGGCAGCAAATTTTCGTCCGGCGAAGCTTGGATGTAGACATCGCCCGGCGCGACATGGCTGCGATCTAAATTAGTTTGGGCGATCGTTCTTGAGACGGTTGTTTCAGGAAACAGGCGTACTGTGACCACTTCTTCCTCTCTCAAGGGATTTGGAGTATCTAATGTGAGATTTTCTACAGAATTTGAATTTACGAAATCTGAGTTTTCATCGACCAGAAAATCTGCCACTGAGTCATCTTCATCCAATGTATTTGGGGACAACTCAAACCCAGCATTCAGGGGTGCATCAGTTTCTGAAATTGCTGGTTCTTCTGGAAATTGTGATTCATCATCTACTAGATTAGAGAACAAATCTTCAGTATCTATTGATGATTCATCCCTGTCACTGATTGTCAGTTCTTCTGGAAATAAATCGTCGTCATCTACTAGATTAGAGAACAGATCTTCAGTATCTGCTGATGATTGAGCGTTGGCATTACCTGCTGGTTCTTGAGGTGGTAAATCTTCTTCGCCTAGTAGACTCGCGAATAAATCTTGAGTATTTATTGATGGTCTACTCCTGCTACTAACTGGCTGTGTTTCAGATTGTACTAATTCAATTTCAGTAGCAGTATTTTCTATAACGAAGTCTTCGAGGTCAAGTTCTGCGACTTCTTCTTCCAGGAACAAATTCGCATACACATCCTCAACATCTTCATCACTTTCAGCCGACTCTGGTTCGGATTGGGCACCTGGGAATGCAGTTGTCGGTCGATCGCTTTGGGGTACAGCATTGAACAAGTTTTCTGCCAAATCCGGGAGTGAGATGGCTGTGGAAGTGCGATCGCGCTTCAATTGTCCAAATTGCGGAGAAAGTTCTGTTCCGGCGTAGGGAAATCTTTCTTGTTCCCGGAGTCCTTCGTTGCTCCTATCTGCGATCGCCCCTTCTGCCATTAGAGTCTCTCCAGTTAACTGGATTTGAGCCGTGTTTGGCAGCATCTGGCTGGTTGATGTTGCATTTTGGTTTGATAAGTCGATCGTCGGCTGCTGCACGTAGGATGACGCTTCTCGACCCAATTCCTCCGCCAAGTGGTTGACCAAAGCTGTGAACATCATCTCGCTCTGTTGGCCCAGGCCGTGCATTCTTTCGAGTCCTTGGGACAAAGATCCTTGATAGGTTTCCAGATTTCCTTGCAAAGCCTCAAATACAATATTCATGGTAGAGTCGAGTCTCATCAGCAGGCGATCGGCCCCAGTCTCGAACTGTTGCATCTGTTCCAATCTTTCTGCGGGTGTCAGCAGTCTTTGTTCGATGGGAATTTGTTGGTTCAAATCCAAAGAATTAGATGCACTTCCTAAAGACTGATTTTGCAGATTGCGTGGACTTAGGGAGAAATCTGCAACCAAAGTTTCTGACAAACGGCTAGTCATAGCCTGCAAAAAATCGGAAATGATTTGCTGTTGGTTAGCTTGTTGTTGGGCCAAGGATTGTTGCTGCTGACGTCTTACTTCCAGCAGCTTAATTTCTTGAACTAGAGCTTGTTGCTCTTCGCGCAGAGCTTGTATATCTGCTTCCAGTGGGCCTGTCAGGCTTTCTCGCAGGTAACTGATTTCTCCGGTGACAGCTTGCAAAATTTGCTGTGTCGCTGATTGTTGATTAGTGGTACCCACTGGTACTTTTGGTACTGGAACGGGTGGTGGCGGAATCTTGGGGCTGTTTGCCTGTTTGTGCCCCGCCATTAGCTTTGAGTCTGGGGAAACCAGATAGGTGCGAACTCGCTCTAAAATTTGACGTTGGTGCACAAGATCGATCGAACCCGTCCAAGGCAATCGGGGTACGGGTTTGCTGAGTACCTCATCAATCTCAGCAATTAGTGCTTGAATTTTGTACTTCTGAGAATTCAAGGGTGGAACCTCTAAGAATGCGACTTGCGAAAAACTTTACCAAAAAAAAGGCTGAAGCGATGAAATAGCCATGTTCAATAGACAGAATAATCTGGATGCGAGCCCGCTGTTTCGGGTATCGTATTTTTTAGCCCGACCATCTGTAGGGTTCTTTTTGCTTGTTGCCAACTGCTATCTACTTTTTGCCTGCCATCGGTAAGCATTGATCATAACTTTTGATCTTTATCTATGACTAGACATTAATGGTACAATGTTCTTAGGGTAATATAGTGTCAAGTTTTTCACTGATGAGACGCATGGCGATCGCCAACCTTGCGGCTACCATTCCCGTCGATATTCCATTGATACTGACATTTGAGAGGCTCCCGGCAGTAGAAAGTCCTATTTTGTTCCTAGCATCACCGCCTAGCGTACTGTATCGGTCTACGGTTGGGTTCGCATGACAAAAAAGCTCTCAGTAATGTTAAGCTATCTCTCGCTAGCTGCTTGACGGGGAGTATATCAAAAAAGTAGTCTCATTCACTCACTGCCTGACGATCCTAAAATTTCGTAGCAAAATTTTAGCCACAGGTATACATCCCAAAAATTGTGGTATGTTTTTTAGTTTCTAGCTCCCAATCAGAGATGTAGCCCATTAATCCATTCTTTGAACTTTGACCACAAACCTTTAGAGGTAAAATTTCTAATTTTTAGATACTTGTTTCTGGTTTTTGGTTTCTACAAATCCAATTACTCCACTGCAAGCTATTTCTAACTACCAGTACAGCTCAAGCGCATAAATTAAAATGATGGCCTCATGGAAGACCGCTTTAACACCCGAGATCCCCAATCGAATATAAATCAACAGATAGTCTCTACTCCTTTCTTTTTGGGCTTGCCCGATCCTGTAATTGAGAGAGCAACTCTCCATATCGTTACCCGTAGCCATCCATCAAATCAAGTGATTTTGTTGGAAAATGACTGGGGTACATCGGTGTATTTCATATTGGATGGTTGGGTGAAAATTCGCACCTACAACCTAGATGGAAAAGAAGTAACCCTGAATATTTTGGGCAAAGGAGAACTATTTGGTGAAATGGCCGCGATCGAAGAAACACCGCGATCGACAGATGTCATCACCCTAGCACCCACACTGATTGGCAATATGCCATCTCAGGATTTTGTGCAACTAATTCACACCGAGCCCCTAGCAGGCATTCGTCTCGCTCAACTGATGGCCCGCAGACTGCGACAAGTCAATCGTCGTCTCCGTTTGCGAGAATCCGACAGTACCTCGCGAGTTGCAGATATTCTATTATTTTTGGCAGAGGGACAAGGAAAAATCATGGTAACAGGAGGTACAGAAATTCCCAACCTCCCACACAGAGAATTAAGCAGCCTCAGCGGCTTGGCAAGGGAAACAGTAACACGGGTGTTGAGCAAGCTGGAGAAAAAAGGAACTATTCAGCGCGATCGCGACGTTTTGTGTATTCCTGACTTACACGCCTTAGAACGCCTGTTAGTCTAGAACTATAAGAGTTGGACTTAAATGCCAAATAGGAGGTTAATTTATGACTTTTAAGAAAATCTTCGCAGCCTTAGATGACTCTGAATTGAGCCACCGCGTCTTCAGCCAAACTCTAGAATTAGCTCAGGCTAATCAAGCTGAAGTGATGCTATTTCATTGTGTTAGTGTCAACACCTTTGGCCAGTCAGCAGTACCAATTCCAGTAGATTTGGGCATGAATGTGCAGTTAATGGATCAGGCTTATCAAACTCAACGTTTGTTACTAGAAACAGAAGTCAAACACAGTGAGAGTTTGCTGAAAAAATACTGCGAAACAGCAGCCAATCAAGGAGTACAGGTAGAATTCGACTCCCAAATAAATAGTGATCCTGGCCATTGTATCTGTGAATATGCCGAAAATTGGGGTGCAGATCTAATCATATTAGGGAGACGTGGCCGCACGGGACTAACAGAAGCTTTCCTCGGTAGCGTCAGCAATTATGTAGTTCACCACGCATCTTGCTCGGTTTTTGTAATTCAGGAACCCAATAGCAAAAAATAATCGTGCTGAAAATTTTTGCTGAGTCGAGCCATCAGGACACGGCATTGCCGTGTCCTCAGTTACTAAAACATCAAATCTAAAATCGGATGAGTGATTTTTTATCATCAAATTCTGCGTCAAATTTGAACAATTCATCTAATACAAATAACGACCCACAAGCGGCTGCTATTTCAGATTCCTCAGCCGATCGCACAAATCCAGATCCAGACGACGTAGACACAACATCAGACACCGCTAAAGCCGCACCCTTGAGGCTAGTGGAAACCGCATTTTTGGCAAGTACCGCCAGCTTAATTTGGCTAGTCAATTACTACTTTCCCCTAGGCCCTTTACTGCGCGTATTCTTTCCAATACCGATCGCCCTCGTCTACCTGCGATGGGGCAAACGAGCCGCTTGGATGTCAGCCTTAGTCTCCGGTTTACTCCTATCGGTACTCATGGGCCCAACCCGCAGCATTTTATACGTGATTCCGTTTGGAGTTATGGGAGTCGCCCTCGGAGGACTGTGGCGGCGCAAAACCACAAGTTGGGCTGTTTCGATTAGTTTGGGTGGCCTAATTGGGACTTTTGGCTTCTTTTTTCGATTTTGGCTATTGTCAGCCTTGGTTGGTCAAGACCTCTGGGTTTACGTCACCGCCCAGGTTACAGAGATGGTGGAATGGGTATTTGTGAAATTCGGTTGGCTGAGTGTACCGAGTTTGAACAGCATTCAGGCGATCGCCGCAGCTATGATTTTAGTGAATAACATTATTTATTTATTTGTAGTACATTTAGTAGCCTTACTCTTATTAGATCGTTTAGGAAATCCGATTCCCCGACCCCCACGTTGGGTACAAATTTTGATTGATTACGAAGAATAGTTATGGGAATTGTTGACTGTTGACTGTTGACTGTTGACTGTTAACCAATAACCAATAACAAATAACGAATAACTAATAACAAAATGATTGGTATTTATACGGAAATTGAACAAGGTCAAAGATGGCTGGAACGCTATCGAGGAAAAAAACCGATATTTGCCTGCATTTTAGGATTTACAGATACAGGCTTAATTCCCGGTATTTCCGCAGCAGGCGCAACCCCCCACGATCGCCAATTTACCTGCTTAGCAGACGCAGAATTCTTATACAACGGCCCCCAAACCCAGCCCCAATATCCCCTACCACCCCTAGAAGCAGGCGCATCTCCTGTACTCATATCTCGCGCCGTAATCCAAGCTTTGGACATTCCCCTTGAACTATTCAACGCCGGTTTGCCCTTGCTTCTTCCCGTACCTGCGATCGATTTAGGCGGCGTCCCAGCCAAATGTCTCACATCTGGGAATGCTTTAGAAATAGGAAAAGTCAAACATTTGCTGGAACAAGGACTAATTTGGGGAGCTAAATTAGCTGCTAAAACCCATGATAGCTACCTGATTTTAGGGGAGTGCGTAGTTGGCGGAACCACTACAGCTTTGGGAGTATTAATGGGTTTGGGTATAGCCGCAGCGGGGAAAGTTAATAGCAGTCATCCTCAGTGCAATCACGCTCAAAAATTGGCTGCGGTGACAATGGGACTCAACATTGCTGGCTGGGAAATTGCCGGAAAAAAAATGTCTCCTCTCGAAGTAGTGGCGGCTGTTGGCGATCCTATGCAGATAGCAACTGCCGGAATGGCGATCGCAGCAAGTCGGACCTGTGGCGTGATCCTAGCTGGAGGCACCCAAATGCTCGCAGTCTACGCCTTGATCAAGGCTCTATCCCGCGAATATGCTCTTATATGGAATCCAGAACGAGTCGTGGTGGGGACTACGGGCTGGGTAGCTGAAGATGCTACAGGGGACACAATAGGTCTCGCTAATGATATTGGTGGTGTACCTTTGTTGGCTGCACAGCTAAGTTTTGCAGGCTCCCGTTACCCGCAATTGCAAGCTTACGATCGCGGATATGTTAAAGAAGGTGTCGGTGCTGGAGCGTGCGCGATCGCATCTCACCTGATCGGAAATTGGAGTCCAAATCAACTCCTAGAAGCCGTTGAAAAATTAGCCTCAGAGTGTGAAATTAAATAATTGAGTTAGCCTATCTTTGTGAAAGCATTCTTCTTGACAATAACTGTTCTTCTAGGGCGGCGATTCGATTGTAAGCTGCTGTTAACTGAGCTGTTAGACGCTGGATTTGAATCTCGGAAGTCAGTTCTTTTTCTAGATTTTGAGAATTCTTGTCAAAGTAACTGTCATCTAACAGGATGTCTTTGTGATCCAGCATCCCATCAAAACCGCTGTAATTTTGATAAGATGGAATTGTCTCAGTTTCTTCGATTCTTGAACGCTCGTTGTTCTGTTGCTGGGCCAGCTTAGTCTCATTAGCTGATTGCAATAAAGTTTGATTCAGATTTTCTATGAGTTTGTATAGACCATCGACTTGTTGAGTCAATAGTGACACTTGTTGACGAAGCGCTTCCATAAAACAATCCTGTGTATGTTAAGTTATGTGTCTATATCTTAGGCATCTCTTGACATAACTACGATTTATCACTAAATTATTTAATTTTTGAGCTTACTGTTGTGCTATAAATTGCGTATCAGTCGATCGCACTGGGGACGACTGAAGCTAAAACCAGTACCCAGAATTGCATCTTTCTTCCTTCTGCTATACTATCAACATTTAGAAAAGCGCATTCAAAAGTGAAACGAAGGTCTTTGCTATTGGGGACAGCAACCCTAACATTAAGTCAATTGGCGGCAGGGTGCGAGTCGAAACCTAGTCTCAAAATTCGATCGCTCAAAAATGCGATTCCGCCCCAACTCGTAAGTAATTTTAGCCGCGATTCAAAGCCCTCTTCAGTTTTACAAGTAACGCAGTCAGCGCAATTAACAGAATTGTTCGCCCTATTACAAGATTGGAAACGACTTCCCCAATCCAAAGATCAAGCTGACTTAGTGATGCTAGGAGATTACTGGCTAACTTTAGCAATTCGGCAAAAATTGATTAAGCCCATTGATCCAAATAAAATTTCTAATTGGCCACAAATTCCAGAAAGATGGAGAACACTGGTAAAACGCAACGATGACGGTCAATTAGACCCAAAAGGTAAAATTTGGGCGACACCTTACCGCTGGGGAAACACAGTAATTGCCTATCGAACTGACAAATTCAAAGCTTTGGGATGGACTCCCACAGATTGGAGCGACCTGTGGCGTGAGGAATTGCGCGATCGCATTTCTCTACCAAACAACGCCAGAGAAGTCATTGGTTTAACTTTAAAAAAATTAGGTAAATCCTACAATACCCAGCAATTAGATCAAGTTCCGAATCTCAAAACAGAACTCACCAGATTAAATCACCAAGTTAAACTTTATAGTTCCGATGGTTACCTACAACCTTTGATTTTAGGTGATACTTGGCTGGCCGTCGGTTCATCAGCAGACGTGCTACCACTATTGCAAACTCAGAAAGATATAGCTGTAATAATTCCCGTTTCTGGAACTGCGCTTTGGACAGATTTGTGGGTAGAACCAGCATCTGCAAATTCAGTTACTTTAGCAAAAGAATGGATTAATTTTTGTTTAAAAACTTCGGTTGCACCTCAATTATCTTTGCTAACTCAAGTTAGTTCGCCGATAATTGTGGGCATGAAACCGGAGGATTTGCCAGCGAATATTCGCACTAATCCTGTATTATTACCCGATGCGAAGATTCTGGATCGCAGTGAATTTTTGCTGCCTTTTGGCGATACTGCGATCGCACAATATCGATCGCAATGGCAAGCAATGCGGAAGCTCAAATAAATTACTGAATAATGTCATCACACCATAAATTATTGGAAATTGTCCATGTTAATGGATCCAGAAGTCTTCTATCTAAAATAGCTTTGGCCTTCTCTGAATACCGGGATTTGATACCGATTCTAAGTCAATGCGACAACTTAGCCGATCGCGATTACATGAATAAACAGCCAAACCCGCACCTTGACGATTGCACACTCGCACATTATATCCATATTCGCTAGCAGCCACGCCGAACCGATTCACAAATTGGTAGCGCGCTACATAATCCAATCCACTCCAAAGCTGGCGATTGACAACGAGAACTACCCAACTATTGGTTGAATTAGAATCAATGAACCAGCGATCGAGCAATTGTCCACCAAACTGTTTTTGAGCCAACCACAAACTCGGCACACTCTTTTGGTTTTGCGACAGTGGAGGCGCAGGAAAATCAGCAACATCCCCTTTTGGACACACAGGCTGTTGTCCCATTACAGCAGATTCCTCTGGCTGCAAAGCAATAATCCCAGTAAAACCAGCAATTAAAAACAGAAATAAACTTTTTGTAAAAGGGGATTTTTTGCCACAACAAACATCATATTTCATAATTATTTTCTTTCATATTATAGCAATAGCAAAGGCTATTAAGGTGCTTTAGTCATTGTGCCCTGAGCGAAGTCGAAGGGCACAATGACTGCATTTATCCTGATCTCTGAGCGTAGTCGTACCCTGAGCGGAGCCGAAGGGTAGAAGTCCAATGCCCAATGCCCAATGCCCAATTCCCTACAATAAATGTCATAACTCATGACGTTTGAATAATGCCGCAGGCAAACAAACCGTAAAAGTAGAACCACAATCAATCTCGCTTTCAATTTCAATATCGCCGCCCATCATCTGACAGAAACGCTGACTGATAGTCAGTCCCAAACCAGTACCACCATACTTGCGAGTAGTTGAATTGTCGGCTTGAGTAAAAGGTTGAAACAGCCGTTGCTGCTGCTCTTCTGTCATGCCGATGCCTGTATCCGTAACTCGAAAAATTAAAAAATCTGAATCCAAAATTAACATTTGAGCAACTGTCGGTTGATATTTATTTTTTAAATTTTCACAGGTAACTCTTTCGACATTAAGCTCGATCGCACTTAATGTCGAAAATTTAGCAGCATTACTCAATAAATTAAGCAATACCTGCTGCACTTTCATCAAATCAGCGTGCATCGCGCCTATACCTTCAGCAATATTCACTTGCAACGTATTATGGTTTTTCTCCATTAGCGGTTTCACTGTAATTGCCACCTCCTCAATTAATCCACCAACATCGAAGCTTTCAAGACAAAGTTCCATCTTGTCAGCCTCAATTTTCGAGATATCCAGAATATCGTCAATCAATCGCAACAAATGTTTGCCAGCATTGCGAATCTTATTTAAATCCGAGACAGTCTGTTCCTCCCCCAACTCTTGAGCATCTTCCGCCAGCATATCGCTGTACCCAATAATGGCGTTGAGGGGGGTACGCAACTCGTGGCTCATGTTTGCCAAAAACGCACTCTTGGCGCGGTTGGCGAGTTCTGCGGCTTCTTTCGCCAATTGCCACGCTTCCTCCGCGTCTTTGCGTTCCGTGATATCCCGCAGCGTCGCAACCACTGATTCGACACTGCCATCTGTAGCGCAAACCGGGCTGAGAATGTACTCATAGTCACGCATTCCCCAGGAGGCGGTGGGGACTATTACTTCGCCTTTGGCAGGGATTGTTGTGGCAAATACAACGTCACACTTTTGGTGAACCTGTTCCATAATTTTGGGAGACCAACCCAATTCCTGCCAGCTTTTGCCAATCATTTCTCTAGGGTTCATACCAGCGGCTTGAGCGGCAGTGCGACTGACATAAGTGTACTTTCCGGACTGGTTAACTAGAAAAATTAGGTCTAGGGATGCGCCGAGAATGCCGTCAACAGTTCTAGCGTGCCTGGCCACTTGAGCGGTCATTTGTCTGACGCTGATGGCACCACGGACTCTGGCTGAGAGTTCTAACTGCAACTGTTCGTTGGATTGTTTTAGGAATATAGTACGTTCTTTGACTTCTATTTCTAATTTTTCTTTGGCTTCTTCTAGGGCTAATTCAGCAAGTTTTCGCTCGCTCATATCTGTAGAAATAGTACCGACTGCGTAAGCTATTCCTTCGGAATTGTATAGAGGAAATTTTAGGGAAATATAGGTGTGTTCTCCGTCGTCTAGAGAGACAACTTCTTCGAGGGTGAGCGGGGAGTCTTCCAGAATAACTTTGAGGTCGTTGGCTCGCAAAATTTCTGCTTTTTCTTTGGGAAAAATATCGAAATCAGTTTTGCCTCCAATTTGCTGTTTTGTGATGTGGAATAGGGTTTCAAAATAGTGGTTTACTAGCAAATAATTTCCTTCAGCATCCTTGATGTAGATCACTGCTGTGGAATTATCTAAGATAGCTTGTAGTAATCCTTGGCTATTTTGCAGGGCTTTTTCGGCGTGTTCGCGATCGACTATTTCTCGCTGCAATTCCAAGTTGAGGCGGTTTAAATCCTGCAAGCTTTCTTTGGTCTGAATCCAAAATCTAAAATTGGCTTTGCGGGCGATCGCAATTACCAAGCCAATTGGCGCCGCTAAGACGGCCCCAGACAGTACCAACAACAGCCAATTGTCGCCTAGCCCGGTTTGGGGGATTCCCCGGACTAAAATTGCTGCTGGTTTTCCGCCTAAATTCTTCAGAGATTTTGCTGCTACTGTATAAGTCTGATTACCTATTTTTATTTGCTCAGCAACTGGTTTGCCATCAGCGGCGATCGCAGCAGATCTCAGTAGCGATCGGTCCATCGATTGTAAGTCCGGCAAAAGTTGATTTCCCTTAACATTTTGTGCACTTACCAAGACATATTTTCCGTCATTCAGTGGTGCATAAATAGCGTAAAATCCGCCGAGGAGTGAATTGACGGTTTCCGTACTGGCAACCATCGGGATTTTGCTCAGATTTCCCCCTAGAAATAATGCACCAATAACTGTCTGATTTTTGGGATTTTTTACGGGAATTTCTACATAATTAACAAAGGCACTTTCGGTCAATCCCGGTTGCAAAGTGGGCAATTGTTTTTGATTTTCCGATTTAGCCAGAATTTTGCTGGCTATAATTGGTGTTTTTTTTGCTAATACTGGATTGGCTAGATTACGAGGATTAAAACTTTGTCCTTCCTGGTTGAGATTAACGCTCACAATTATCTTCCCATCTTTCCCCACTAAAACTGCACTGTGTATTCCCCCTGTTTTGACTTGATTTTCCAGAATTTGCTTGACAGAATTTTGTAAATATGGTGATTTTTTGCCACTGTTATAAGCTATCGCTGTCTGAGCGATCGCCAGTCGATCAGATGAGTATTTTAAACTGAAAGCAGCACGATCTAATTTGAGATTATAGTTAATTTCACTAACAGCTAATTCTGATTTAGCTTTAGTTTGTACTTGCTTCAGCCCCGCTGTCCAGATCATCCAAAGGGCCGTTCCTCCAAGTCCCAGTGGCAAGATTATTAGTAAAGTTAGAAGTCCAATTAGTTGTTTGTGAGTGAGAGACAAATTGTAGACGCAAGGCATGACAGCTACTGCAAATTGATCGGGATTTACTGTTGTAGTTGGCTGCGTACAATTTGACTGGATGTTATTTAACTGAGTCTGAGCCATAGGAGTAGATGCTAAATCGGTAGTAGACGCGAGCTGCCAATTAATCTAATTTTGGTAGAAGTCTATTCTTGATAGTGACCAGTTTGTAAGGATGGATTCACCGACAATCATTGCCTCAAACCCACAATTTGTAAACCCGTCTTCACCTAACGCTTTAGAACGAGTTTAACCTAATTGTTGCAGATACATTTAACCCGGTAAATCCAGGACTAAGCCTGAAGCTACCGTGTATGGCAAGACAGAAAAAGCTGCAAGCTCTCCTGTCAAGGAGGTATCTCTCAAAGCTTTCAATAAAATATTGAAAGCGCCATTTAATTCTCTGTCCAGAGTGTGCCCGCATTCTGGACATTTAAACTTTTTAGACCCGCCTAATTTAGGATGAATTAGTCCACATTTTGAGCAGGTTTTGGATGTGTATTCTTGGGTTACGTCTACTACAGTGCTGCCATATTTAACAGCCTGATGCTTCAACATTTGTTTAAAACGATAATGGCTTAAAGTAACCATCGCCCTAGCTGTTTTAGTCGCTAATTTTCGTTTACCTTTTTTTACCATTTGTTGTGTTTCAAAGGTCGGTAGGAAAATTAGTTGATACTTTGTTACCAAGTATTTAGCAGCCTTCTTGTGCAACTCATTGACTAAGTTTTTAATCTTAATCCGAATCTTTGCCGCTGACTTTCTCAAACAATATCTTAATCTCTTGAATCGCCCTCCTTTATTTACCCCTATTCTCGACATCAACTTATCTAAATGTCTTGCCAGTCGGTAGATACGACCAATATCACCCTTACCTAGTTCGACAATATCACTACCATCGAATCCAGTCAAAAATGTTCTAATACCAGGGTCTAAAGCAATAGCTAAATCGCTTTGGAGTTGCTCTGGCTTTGTGATGTCAACTGCATAGCAAATAAACCATTGCCCATTGATTAGTGATAGTGTTGGCTCGTGTTCCATCACTTCTATAATTGGTTCAGACGCTTTAAATGATAGTCCTTTGGTTGCTTGTGGATAAAAAGTTCTAGACTTCCAATTACCAACTTGAAATCTGATGGTCTGAGATACATCAAAGCGACTTCTAAATTTGGCAGTTCCTTTTAACTTTTGGGCGGCTTTGTGTGCTTCAAAAGCTTGGAACACTGCCATTTGTCGTGGGTTATAAGGTTGTTCGGAAACCCAGATTGGCGCTGAGTCCATAATCTTTTTTCTGAGGTCATACTTACCAATCCTTTCGGTTTTAAGGATAGCAATTGCTTGGTTATAGCACCATCTGCTTGCTGCAATCCAAGTCCTCCACTTGTCTGCTAGCTTGGTTTCCGGGTAAACTCGAATCTTCTTTGATAGCAGATTTGTACTTTCGCAGACCGTAGAGTCGGCAACTAAAGACGTGGATGATGGCAAGGATATCTTCAACCATCTCTCGTTCTGGAGACAACTCGTTTCTACTGAGAACCATGAGTTGGCAATTGTTTTGCTCATCAAACCATTTGATGAGGTCGCCACTAAACCTGGCGAGTCTGTCTTGGTGTCTGACCACAATTGTTGAGATATTTCCTGACATGACTTGTCCCAAAAGGGCAAGCAGCGCTTTTCTTTTGAAATTGAATCCGCCTCCAATGTCTTTAAAGATTTTTTTTTCATCTATAGTACCGGGTTTTACTAGGATTTTCCTTGACTTTTTAGGAAATCGTTTACTTTATGCCAGCAGTAGTTAAAAACTGGAGTTACGCAGGGTTCTTCCAAAACCAAGTTTTTGTAGGGTATTTTGTGGTAGGTGCGATCGGGTTTTGCCCAGAAACCGATGTTTTTCAATCCCACAACCGCCTCCCTGATTTGCCACCCAGCCGCTGGTGAGTATCTTTCAGCAGGGCTGGAATGTCTAATTTTTCGGGACATCGGGGCAAACATTCGCCACAATCATTGCAGCGATTGCCTTTGTTGCCAGGAAACCAATGTCCGGCGTTTTCAAACATGGCGTAACGGTATTTACCAAAGTCAGTCATGTCGCAGCCGACGGCGAGATTGCGGAGTCGCAATATTTCGGGAATGTTGATGTTTTCTGGGCAAGGTAAACAGGCATAGCACTGGCTACATTTGTCGGTTCCCAAATTGGATGCTATCAAAGATTCTAGGTGATCGAAGGCAGTGATTTCCCTCGGTGTGAGCGGAAAGTCGCGATCGCCATATTTCAATGGTTCCTCTAATTCCATCGGGTTTGCAGCCCCCACGCTCAAAGTCCCAATCCTAGTATCGCTCAATAAAAACCGATAATTCAACTCTAGTGGCGAGAAAGGCAAACACAATTGTTTCACGGTTTCGGGCGGAGTGTAGAGTTGTCCACCTTTGTCTGCCGGCGAAATGATGAAAATACCCAGATCTTTTTGGCTGGCTAGTTCAATTGCTGGGGCGTTGCGCTGGAAAAAATAGTAATAATGCAGATTGACAAATTCAAACAAATCTGTATTAATAGCTGCCAGAATTAACTCCAATGGGCCGTGAGTGGAGAAGCCGACGTGCCGAATTCTGCCATCGGCAACAGCTTTTTGGACAGTTGCCATACAGCCTGTTTCTGCTTGCACCCAAGCCAAATGTTCCCAAGTATTCAAACCGTGAATTGCCAGACAATCTAGGTAGTCTAAATTCAGGCGTTTTAGTGACTGATCGATCGAACGTTCCATTGCAGCAGCATCGTCCGTTGGGGAAATTTTCGTGGTGATGTGCAGGCGCGATCGATCCAAAGCCAACCCAGTCTTCAGTGCTGCACCGAGATATTCCTCACTGCAACCATAACCGGCCGCTGTTTCTAGATGATTAATTCCCTGAGACACCGCCTGTTGTACAGTCTGACAAGCAGTTTCCTCAGAAGCCAAATAGCGCATGGTTCCCAAGGAAAATACGGATAGATTTAGGTGGGTTTTGCCAAACCTTCGATAGCGCATAACTAGCTTAGTTAACTTTTACGAAGAAGAAGTTTCGCCCGGACTGAAGCCACTGCCCTTGATCAAATCCTCTGGACGGAGATTTGAGATAAATTCTCGGAAGGCCCTGCGTTCGGCCTCATCAGCATCTCGATCGACCGGTATGGAAGCATCAGCGATGACTTCTTCCATCACCCAGATAGGGCAGTTCGTCCGCAGGGCAAGGGCGATCGCATCGCTAGGTCGGGCATCGATTTCTTTTTTAATTTCCCCGTGACGAGTGATTAGCACAGCATAGAAGGTGTTATCTTGCAGGGAGTGAATCACGATTCGCTCCAATGTCAGATTCCATGCTTCCAAGAAATTAACCATCAGATCGTGAGTTAAAGGTCGAGGAGGCTTGTGGCCTTCCAGAGCGCTGATAATCGCTTTTGCTTGCTCCTGACCGATATAAATAGGCAGAGCACGTCGCTCCGTAGCGTCTCTCAACAGTACAATAGGACTGCGCGTGGCTGCATCTAAGGCAATTCCAGCGACTTTCATTTCAATCATTGGATCGGCCTCATAGAATACTGTAAGGCGGTGGAGAACTTGAGTTTAAACATAACTTGAATCCAGTATTACTTGATCTTCGCATGAATCTACAATCGATCGAGGTCAAATTAATCTCCTGAAAGAGGTAAGACGGCAACGGACTCCTGCGTCTGTTTTTGTTTTTGCCTATGCTTTTTGTCAATCAGCGATCGAATACAGGAAAATAATTATGTTTACAGGACTCATTCAATCTCTTGGACAACTGAAATCCCTAGGAAATGACCGCTTTCAGATTTCCTGCACCTCCAGCAACTCCCACCAAATTTTACAAGATTTGGCGATCGGCGACAGTGTAGCCGTGGATGGCGTGTGTTTGACAGTAGTCTCAGTTTTGCCCCAGGGCTTTGTCGCCATCGCTTCCCCCGAAACCCTGCGCCGCACGAATCTCGGATCATTCCCCGATGCTTCTGTTAACATAGAAACCTCGTTGCGTGCTGGTAGCAAGTTAGGCGGACATTTTGTGACTGGACACGTAGATGCGATCGGGACTTTAGCTACATCAACCCAAACCGCCAACGCCTGGGAAATGCGGTTTACAGCCCCAGCAACCACAAATTCAGGATGGCAACGTCAAATTGCACCTTACCTTGTTTCCAAGGGCAGTATCGCCGTCAACGGCATCAGTTTGACCGTGGCAGATTGCGATGCAGACGGTAATTGGTTTGAAGTTGCAGTCATTCCCCACAGTTTTGGTGAGACGAATCTCCGCTATTTGCAGCCAGGAAGTTTAGTCAACTTAGAAGCAGATATTCTCGCCAAATACGTCGCAAAATTCCTCCGCAGTGGCTCTAAAATCCATCCAGAACCCTGGGAAGAAGCCCCCGCCATTAACAGTTTGGCAGGCATTACCCCAGAATTCTTAGCAGAACACGGATTTATTTAATCTTAGTCTTGGACGCATCAAAACCAAAGAAACCGGGTTTTTGCCATTTTCGCGGGCTATAATACATGATATCGGAAAAAAACCCGGTTTCTAGCCACCCATCCATTATTCATCATAATGAATGTTCTTCTCCCAAAACAAACCCGCTGCAATTGCCACCTGTGAAACCACAAACAATCCTGCGATTAATAGCTTTTGAATACCCGGTGTGTGAATCAATGGATAAGTTAGTAAATTCAGATAAAATGACGGATGTTGCAGTTTCTTATTTCCCTCACGTTTAGCAGTAATTTGCTGAAATAAAAAAGCACCCTTACCGTAATTGAATTGCTGTTCCCAAAATTTGTGCAGTGACAGCTCATGGGAATGATAAACTATAACTTCGGGAGCGTAAACCGCACCATAGCCGGAATTGAGCCACCGATCGCAAAATTCCCGATCTTCTCCAGCAAACGAAAAAGTTGTGCCAAAGCCACCGATTTTCCTGAAGGAGTCAGCCGGAAGGGCAAAATTATTAGAAGTGAAGTATTTTGCGCGATCGGGAATAGCATTATAATAACTGTAAAGATAATCAATCAATTGCTGGCTAGCAGTAGAATATACATTATCAGGAAGTGCATTAATAATGCGACCTCCGATTAGGCAGTCTGGTGTTTTAGCAAATCTAGCTTCTAGAGTTTGCAGCCAGTCTGGCGCAACACTACAATCATCATCTGTAAACACTAAAAATTTCCCTGTAGCTGCCAAAGAACCAGTATTTCTGGCTATTGCCGGTCCAGAATTTTTCTGGACTAAAAGTCTGAGATTTAGCTGATCTTGAAAAGAGGAAACTATTGATTCTAAAGATATTTCGGTACTATCATTCACAACAATAACTTCAAAGCGATCGCGCGGATATTCAAGTTTACAAAAAGACCCAAGACACGCCGTCAAATTTTCAGGACGAGCGTAGGTTGGAACAATAATTGAAAATACCATTGGGTCTAAGTTAACCATAACTGATATGTTTTAATTTTTCAAGCGATATAGCACTGATTCCGTCTTAAAATCCTTCCCGAAAACAAGTTCCAGCGGGCCCTCAGCACTTGTCAGCCAAAATAGAGATTTTCTGGTATCTGCGTCTGTCTCAGTCAGGGGCCCGAACCCCACAATCCTAACTCCATTGTGTCGCAGGTTGTCAATCCATGCAGAAATGCGATCGGCTTTAAAAGGTACATACAAAACTTTTCTATTCAAATTTTTTCCATAAAAAAGGTAACTGCGAGAACTCAGAAAGAATCCAATCTTTTCATTTGGCACCGTGTTTTCATTAATATACTCGTGAATACCACCATACATTTCTGTGCAAGCAATATCTCGTTTTTCCCTCCAATCACCAATTACAATCAATCCTACACATACACAGACTATCAGTATGCAACTTATTTTTTTTCTGTTTGAAAATAGATTGTTTAGCCATCCTAAACCAGGATTTATTTTAAACAATATCCAAGACAACAATATAATTGACACAATATAAAATATCCCGTCTTTTAATATGTATGCCGAATGGGGAGCTAATATTTGTCCGACTGTCTTGCTGGCTGCTACTGGATTTGATTTGAAACTGTCAATCAACCCACTCCCCCAAACAATACTATCTCCGGTAAAAGAAGCATTTTTAATATAATCAAAAATTGTGTTGCTAGTAATTCCCAAAAAACTGCTAACCACAACAACAGCCACAACAACTAGATTTCCAGTGTTCAAAAAAGTTGCTGTAGCTGCGGCAGCTACACCTAGTACACTTAAAAATGGGAATCCATATCTGAGGTTAAAACCGAGTATAGGACTTAATTGACCGATCGACTCTCCCGCAGTACCAGAAGTATAAGGCGTAATCAAATACAAAATTCCTGTGCTGAATAGAACTACAATTAGAATAATAGTGTTTTGATTAATTACTCTATTTTTACCCTTAGTAAAACCAAGAGGTACAGCCAATACCTGAAAGGCAAGTGCTATAAATGGCACTTGCAATCTTATGATAATTTGCAAGCCCAGAGTTTGCCAGTGAGAAATATTGGTAGGATTAAATTGAGCAGCCAAAGTGCTTTGCCAAATATTAAAAGGTGGCGAAACTGGCTGCTCTTTTACCAAAGGTGTTGACGGCTTTACAGAAGATTGCGATGTCTGTATCCAAGATGTTGACGGCTTTACAGGAGATGGTATTGTAACTGGTTGTAAGGGAACTTCCATTTTGCTAACATTACTAGCAGGATAATTTATCAGTAACAAGTTTCTCCCATACCAAAAACCTCCTAAAAGCAACAAACAAACTATGCCACATAACAAGACAGGCTTGATAAGTTGGAAAATTTTAAATTTAGTTTTTTGGAATTTTATATCAGCTAAAAATCTTTGAATCTCTAATATTAGTAATCCTCCTAAAAGAGACGCTGCATAGACTATACCAGTGATTTTGATTCCTGCTAGCATTCCCGTCGATGCAAAAAATAGGGATAATTCGGATAACGAACGGCTTTTATAAAAAGATAAACCTAAATACAAGCCAACTGTAAATATTGCAGCTAGCGGTAAGTCTGGGTGAATTGTATTAACCTGGTTGAGCATCATTGGCACTGTCAATACCAAAGATGATGCTCCCATGCTGTGAATTCTAGTTGCTCCAAATTTAACCCCCAAAAGATAGACCGAAAGTCCCTGAATTACCCACGCAATTAGCATAGGAAAAGCTGCCAAAAAATCTGTTTTGAAGGGAAGCAATGATAAAGCAGACAAAATATGCCAATTGTAAGGATATATTTTGGCTTGCTCTTGTTCAAAAATCCAATTTCCAGTAGCATCTAATAAAGTCAACGAACCTGTTTGATACCATCTTGCAATTACAGGGAGATGAAACCATAATGAATCATAATTTGTTATGGGCTGAGTCGCTAGATTTTTTAATAATATAATTCCCACTAAAGTAACGGAAATAATAATTAGCCATTCCCATCGACTCAGAGATTCCTTGAGTTGTAATTTTTGCCAATTTGTGACATAAAAATCTCTGCTTTTTTTGTAATAAATTAAGCTAGAGCCGACGACAAAAATCGCAAATTCTGCTAAGATAACAGCATAAATATTTAATCGATCGCAACTTCCTAAGATTAAGCCTGTAGAGACTTGTATAATACTCCACCCAGTTAAAAATACAAGTAAAAAATGGGCAAATGAATAGTTACTATTTTCTTGCTTCTGCTCAAAGCTCAGATCTAAACACAAGGGAATCGGGCCGACTAAAATAATCAAAAATAAAATCAATTCCCATAAATGTTGTACTACGCTCATTGCAAGTTACTCCAAATTTTTATTCGCTTGCTTCAATTTGACTGTATGCTTCTTTACTATTAGAAGTCAGGGTTGCGGGCAATATAATCGGCTATTTTTGCGATCGACCTACGCATTTCTATATCACTACCGCTGCTCTTATCAATCACAGTCATCACATAGGCTTCACCGTCAATACTCATCGCTAAAGTTGTACCGAGAACCAGAGAATTTTCCCCAGTTTTTTCGCCCAGCCACTGAGCTTTAGTTCCCTGCAAAGCAGCAAATCCCAGATTGCGATCGTACTGGCGATTCAGAGTCTCCACTAACATTTTAGCACCAGGTGTTTCGCCGTTGTAGATTTGCACCATCATTTCTGTTAGTTCGTTGACCGTCACCCGGTTAGCACCAGTACCGGGGTTGGTAGGCATAATATTTTTCCCCATTAACTTGAAGTTAACGCGGGTCACTTGGTAGCCACGATTTTCTAAGAATTGATTGATATAATCTGAACCCAAATAATCGATCAGTTGATTGGTGGCGATGTTACTACTGCGATCGATCATTTCTTCTAACAACATCTGTATCGGGTAATTCTGCTTGGAGACAATCTGTGTCGATGAATCTTCAGTGAAATTACCGGGAGTGACAAATACTTGCTGATTGAGACTAATTTTTTCTTGTTCCACTTTCTGCATCAGCGCGACAGCAATTGGCAGCTTGATCAAGCTAGCCGGACTGACAGGAGGCGAATTACCCCGCAGGTGAATGCAGTCTCTGGAAAGCTGGCAAATGCCAATCGAAGCTTGATTAGATAAGCCGCTTTCCCTAGCAACAGAACCCAAAAAATCTGATTTTGCTTGTTTGACTTGAAAGCTTGCTGCTGTTAAGTTTTTGCCATATTCTTCAGTTTTTGAGGCAGTTAAATTTGCCAAAAAAGAATTTTTGGGAACTTCGGACAAGTTGTCGAGGGCTTGTTGCCACAGAAATTGACTTTTTTGCGAAGAGTCAATTGACTGATTTTGCCCACGTCCAGTTTCTAGGGCTTGGTTAGCTAAACGGACTGCTTGCTGAAAATTATCATTAGCCCTCTGTTCTACTAATATTTGTACCTCTACTGACTGCAACTCCTGTAGTAATTTTTCTGAAGTATTAGCAGTGAAAGGTACTAAGCGAGAAAGTAGAGTTGGTTCTGGGGAGGGAGACGGAGGTTGTTCTAATTGAGTGATGATGCGATCGCGGATTTTGTATAGTTCATCCAGGGAACGCTGGTTTGATGATTGAGAAAATGAACTGGCAATGGTTAATACTTGAATTAATCCAACTCCAATTACTATTCCAACAGTCTTGTTTGTAGCACACAAAAAACGTCTAATCCCCAGCATAGTTAACTCCCTGAACACAACTACACTCAATATAAGCAGCTATTATTACAAGAGTCAAACTATTTGAGACTCTATAAGCTGTGGAGCATTTAAACCACTAACGAGGCCTGTAGGGTGCGTCAGCTAGAACACTGACTATACATGGGAAATACCTTAAAACTGACGCACCCTACCATCGTCTTTTAAATGCCGAACAGCTTATTTGATATTCTAGATTATGACTGAAAAATCCTAAAAAATCAACGCCGATGGTAGATCAAAAAAGGGCGATCGCATTTGAACGATCGCCCCACACTAAATACAATCTATCATCTATCTTCGCCGCGTGCGTCGCCAGTCAACACCTAAGCGATTTAGGTAATCCCAGCCACGTTGAGGCCAGACATGAGCTTTACCAGTCTTTTCAGCAATCCAGCGAGCTACTTTAGGACCAGTCCAAATTCCCCCGTCGGGGGCCAAGCCTTGCAGCGCTTGTCGCAGTTCTTCTTGCTGTTCTGGATTCAGTAAAGATTTAGCAGGAGGTGGCTGGCGGTCTCTACTGCGGTTTTTAACAGAGTTAGGCCCTTCTCGGTTATAGCGCTGGACAATTTCTTTGGCGTAATCATAATTGATCCCTATAACTTGAGCTGCTTGCTTGATAGTCCAATTTCTGGAAACCAACAGCAGCAAGTGCCAGCGGCGAGATTCTGTAGTGTTTTCGGCCTGCCGGTAGCGAATTTTGAGTTCCTCTGCCGTCAGGTGAGATTCTAGGTGGGCTTTAGGTGGCATTCCTGCATTGGGGCATCGGGAACTTCTCTCCATATATCTTCCGGTTGGGGTCTTATTCCGGATCAAACTGTGATTCGGGAGATAGTTCGATAAGTAGGGCTTGCTGAATATATTGATGGCACTTGACGTGGCATGGGTTAAGAACTGGTGCGATCAAGAGTTAGATGCAAAATAAACAGGTAAAATAGATCAAAACCCGTGCATCACCACCTGCGATCGTGTACAGAAAAGCTGAGTTTGCTCCCCTCCCACCCTTAGACTTTGAACTAGCCAACGGGTCTAAATTGTCGGCGGACAACCGTTGGGTAAAAATGGCTCAAATAATCCCGTGGTCTGAATTTGAATCAGAATATGCGGCCAACTTCCCGACAGAAAAGGGTGCACCAGCCAAATCATGGAGGATGGCATTGGGGGCATTAATTATTAAAGAAAAATTAGGAATTAGCGATCGGGAAACAGTAGAACAAATCCGCGAAAACCCCTATCTGCAATACTTCATCGGTCAATTAAGCTACAGTAACTAACTACCATTTGACCCATCACTTTTAGTACACTTTCGGCAACGAATCAGTCCCAACCTAATTAATCAAGTCAACGAACGCATGGTCGAAAAAATGCGAGAACTCAAGCCAGTCAAACCCGAAAAAAAAAGGATTCGGACGGCAAAAATGAGTCATCCAATCGCGGAAAACTCATCATAGACGCAACCTGCGCCCCAATGAATCAGGGGACTTAAAAGCACAAGTAGAATCATATCATAGGTTTACAGGATATTATCCAGAGTCCGTTCATGCAGATCGCATTTACCGTACAAGAGAGAACCGAGCATGGTGTAAAGAAAAAGGCATTTATTGCAATTACTTTTTTGGTAATGAACCTTGTTACCTGGTGGCGCCGGGTTTTTTGTGTGTTTTTATGTCTATTTGGAAACAGAAAACCTATTTTGGGGCTGAAGATAACCTACAATTATAATTGGGTGGAATTGACACAGAAAAACCTATCTTTAGTTGAGTTTGAATATATCGATCGCTCCTGTTCATAGTTTGCGATCGATTATTCAGCAAACCCTAAGTAGGGAGTTTTTTTACCTCAATTGAGGCAAATAAGCTGAACTGCATCTAAATCACACGAGAACGTTGTGCCAAATCTTAATGGTTTTATCACTACTTCCACTCGCAATAAACTGTCCTTCCGGGCTGAAATTAACAGAATAAACAGAATTTGTATGACCAACAATACTGCAAATTTCTTGACCATCTTTGACTTTCCAAATCTTAATAGTTTGATTACTGCTGCTAGCAATAGTTTCGCCATCAGGACTAAAAGCAACCGAATCCACATACCAAGAATGACCTGTAATACTTAAAACCTCTTGCCAATCTTTTACCCACCAAATTTTGATAGTATTATCGTGACTACCGCTAGCTAAAAGTTCTCCATTGGGACTAAAGATAATACACCTAACGCAATCTGTATGACCTGTCAGCGTATGAATTAGTTTCCCATCTTTGACTCGCCAAATCTTGATTGTTCTATCCCAGCTACAGCTAGCTAAGATTTCCCCATCAGGACTAAAAGCAACAAAATACACTAAATTTATGTGGCCAATGAGTGTGCGAATTTCTTGTCCGTCTTTGACTCGCCAAAGCTTAATTGTTCTGTCCCAACTGCTGCTAGCAATAGTTTCACCGTCTGGACTAAAAGCTACGCCATAAACTGAGTTGTTGTGACCAATAAGGGTACCCATTTCTTTCCCATCTTTCATCCCCCAAAGTTTGATTGTTTTGTCGTGGCTACTGCTAGCAATAATCTCTCCATCGGGGCTGAAAGCCACCGTATGAACCGAGTTTTTATGTCCTGTAAGCGTAGTGATTTCTTGTGCATCTTGTACTCGCCAAAGTTTAATTGTTTTGTCATCGCTAGCGCTCACAATTACTTCTCCATTCGGGCTAAAAGCAACAGATGAAATCAAATTTTTGTGTCCTCTCAAAGTATGAATACATTGCCAGTTAAAAGTTGGATATTGGGACGAAATGTGAAGGAATCTGGGTTGAGTTGGCTTGCTAATTGTTGGGGCAACAGTAAGATTTATTGCTGCTTGTGGGTTTAATATTTTTAATATTTCTACTGCTGTTTGATAGCGACGGTTAGTAGCATTTTCAATCATGTTGTCTAAGATTTTACCCAATTCTTCAGTGATTGGGTTGTTCGCCAAATACTGCCGCCATATCCAGACATCTTCTCCCGGATCGAAAAGGTCAAACGGGGAAACCTGAGTTAGTAAATAAAGGCAAGTTACGCCTAAACTGTATAAATCGCTGGTAAAGAATGCTTTGCCTCTGGCTTGTTCTGGGGCGATATATTCAGGACTACCAATACTGGTTCCTGTTTTAAGTAATGCTGTACCTGTGGCAATTTTGGCTGCACCAAAGTCTACTAAAATTAATTCTTTGTTTGCGCGGCGAATGATGTTTCCGGGCTTGATATCTCGGTGAATAACATTATGTGAGTGGATGAAGTGAAGTACGGGCAGTAAGCTATTGAGTAAGTCTTGAATTTCATTGTCTGTAAAAATGCCTTCTGTTGCTACAATTTGTGCTAAGTTTTGCCCATCTATAAATTCTTGGACTACATATTGTCGGTTGTCTTGGATGCAATATGCTAATAATTCGGGAATTTGAGGATGTTTGCCCAATTCGTCTAATCGCATTGCTTCTTGTTCAAAAAGTTCGGCTGCTTTTTTGCTGTTGCGATTGCTGGCTGAAGGGATTAGCACGGCTTCAGCGGGTAAAAATTGTTTGATGACGCAGCGAGGTTTCGAGGGTTTGTCTTCGTCAACCGCGAGGAATGTTCTGCCAAAACCTCCTTGTCCGATCACCTTTACCGCCCGATAGCGATCCCGCAGCAGCAGTTTCGAGCGACAATTTTTGCATAGTTTGGCTGTGTCTGGGTTTTGCGGCTTGGAACAGCTAGGATTTAGGCAGTAACTCATTCGATTTTGAATTTTGGATTTGAAATCTGTGAATATCGCACCCTGAGACACCTCATTACCCTCAGAGATATTTCATCTTATACATAAAAATACTTGCTCTAGGTTGTCTTTGTTTAATGCCCGTGAGATGGTGCGATCACTCCAACGTAAAGCGATCTCAACTTTTGTGGTATCCCCATTAGTCTTAGCTAGCCTCAATCTATTTTACGCGATCTGTCATGCGATCGACATTACTACTAAGCTCTTACAGGGTAAACCACGCAAGTCACCAATTCTGACTGACAGCTTGATCTATAACTCTATAGCGTTACGACAATCTGTTTCACGCCTGCCAGATGTCACTTTTTTTCGGGTCAGGGAGTTTGATACCGGACATAACTGTATGACGGAGCTCGTAATTATGGGATTTTGGGCGATCTACCCAGAGGACTCAAGACCACTTCCAGTCTATGCCATGATCGCTTTGAGGATTGCTACATATATATGTACTCCTAACCTGCTTACGTGGTTAGTTCCACGATGTTGAAGCCCTGAAAAATTATCCATACCCAAAGCAGAATCCCTGCCGAAAACCCCACTTTCGGGGTCAGTCTTGAGGAAAACACCGAATAGAAGATTCAGGCAGCAAATGCCGTATCAGTCAAAACAGGTTAAACTCTCTCCCTGTATAGGTTTACAAATCAAACAAAAATACTTTGCCAAAACGCTTGACAAGAATCGGGTAAGTAAGTATATTAATAAAGCGCCGGAAGAGAAGCGATTCACCGAAACGCGCGCTGAACCTAGAAAAAAGAATAGTTTGA
>NZ_JAKJHX010000057.1:0-10057 GCF_021648855.1 Tychonema litorale BBK16
AGAAGGAAGAAGGAAGAAGGAAGAAGGAAGAAGGAAGAAGGAAGAAGGAAGAAGAAGGTTGCTATAGTTTCTATTTTAGAAGGGAATCGCTATGGAATCTTCTGGAAAAAAAGTCTCTCTGGCGATGGATTGAATAGTTGAGAGGGGTACTTCACAGAAATATTTGCGGCGGAAGTGTTCTTCTGAGACTGCTGCTAGGAATTGGGCTACGGAGTTGGCGAGTTGGCTAGATGAGTTAGAGAATGAGGGTTTGAGGAATTTGTCTCCTTTATTCCCGATTTTTGGGGCATTTCCGGTTTCGGATTGTCTGGTGATGTGAAAAGCCCGATCGCGATAATTGACTTTGAAACCAAGATAGGTTAGGGATTTGAATCCCAGTTGCAGAGATGTGTCGCTGATTCCGAGTTTTTGGCGGAGTTGTTGTCTGGTGACGGGCTTGGTGGTGCGACTGAGATATTTAGCGATGCCGATTAGTTGTTCCCAGATTTGGACTGGGGGTATGGTTGGGGGTAAGCTGTAGGCGATCGCCAGTTTTTGTTGATTGTACTGTGCTTGTCTAAACCAGATTCGTAGTTCGTCCCAACTGGCGGGGCATTCTTGGAGAATCAGGGAGTTTTTGCGATCGCATATTTCTGAATTATCCACTAGATTTTCGGCTAGGATTTCAGATACTAATTTTTTGTGATCTGCTAATAACTCTTGATCCTGATTTCGATTGCGCCAGTCTATTATCCAATCTATTTGATGTCGAGAATTGATTGGGTTTTCCGCATTACGGGAACGCACTGCTATCAGCCGCACTTCATATTTTTCCTCATATGTATTGAAATCGAGTTCCACTACAGCGTCACACCGACTTTGAGGAACCTCGTCTTGGTAATGTCCCCACCAAATCCCACGAAATCCCCCATCGCTAGATTCATCCCAAATGGTAAAAGTTGTTTTGATATATTCTATTTTTTGTCCTTTAAAATCTTTGATTTTTTGATTCCAAACATTTTCAAACCAGCAGTTTTCAATTAGCAATTTAGGTGCAGGATTCCCCATGCCACAGGGTTCGAGCAATTTTAGTTCTTGAAATAAGTCTTTTCCCAACTCCGATACACTAATTGTGAGATCGGCTTGAACGGGAGCAACTGTTAGACTTTCAGCGCTGTATTTTTGTCGCAATTGCTGATTTACAGCATCAGTAAACAAGGGAATATTTTCAATGGGGAGACTCAATCCGGCGGCGAAGGGATGACCGCCGAATCTATCCAATAAATGTGCTTGGTCTTTGACTAATTGGTAAAGGTCAATTTGATTGGCTGAACGGGCAGAACCTCTAGCAATTTTCGATTTTTGATTTTCGGTTTTCGATTGAGAAAGTGTTGGCAATTCCGAGTCTGAAGATTCAAGAAATTCTGTTTCTGGAAGATTTTCATTGATTTCTGCTGTTCCTTCCGTACTGAATAGAATAACAGGGCGGCCGTATTCTTGGGCGATTTGTCCTGCTACTAATCCTAATACTCCCACGGCCCATTGGGGGTCAGCGAGGACGATTACACTTGTGGTAGATAGGTCAAGTTGGGCTAATTTTGCCGCTGCATCTTTGGCGACATCTTTTTGTAAAGATTTGCGTCGGGAGTTGGCAATTTCGGTTAAAAGTGCTAGTTCTTCGCAGCGTTTCTTGTCAGTGCTGGTGAGGAGTTCTACGCAGAAGCTGGCATCGCCTTGAATACGGCTAACGGCGTTGATTCGGGGGCCGAGTCCGAAGGAAATGTCGGTGGGGCGATCGCCATTTCTATTGCACAATTCTAGCAATTTTGCAACTCCTGGGCGAGTGGGATTTTTTATTTGTTTTTGCAGTTGTTCTATGCCTAATTGTGCTAGGTAGCGACAGTCTCCAGTGAGTTGGACTAAATCGGCAATTAGCCCGATCGCAACTAACTCCAATAACTCTTCTTTAGCACGCTGTGGGATATCTGGCAAAGTTTCATATAATGCTTCGATTAATTTGTAGGCTACGGCGACACCGGATAGGTGAAATAGTTGGTGATTGGGGGAAAAGTAGCGGGGATTGATAATCGCTATTGCGGGAGGGCGATCGTCCGGCAAGGTATGATGGTCAGTAATAATTATATCTATATTTAAACTATTGGCATATTCGATTTCGGCGATGTTTGTACTGCCAGTATCGCAGGTAATAATTAAACCAATCCCAGATTTTGCCAACTTATCTATACCAGGGATATTCAAGCCATGAGATTCGGTTAAGCGATTGGGAATATAATAAGTTAGTCGGTCATTTTGAGTAAAAAATTCTCCCAATCCATCCCACAAAACCGAGGTTGAGGTGATACCGTCAGCATCGAAATCCCCCCAAATTGCGACTTGTTCGCCGGTGTTTCGTGCTCGTAGAATTCTGTCTATTGCCCAGTTCATTTCTTGCCCGAATTCCCAGGGGCTTGCTGGTTGATAAAGTTTGGGATTTAAGAATCCGGGTATTTGTTCGAGATTTTGGATTCCTCTACACCAGAGGAGTGCGGCAGCATATTTTCCTGGGAGTTTTGGGGCGTGTTTGTTGACAGCTTGAATTACCCAAGTTGGAGGTTGGGGTAAGGATTGAGTTTGCCAGTTTTGAGATAGTTCTGTCATCCGATTTTAGATTCCGACATTCTGTTATTCTGAGAGTCGAAGGGTCGAAGGACTCAGTGACCGTATAGACTTGGCGACTGCCATAATTGACTATTAAATAAATATTTCATCAATTATAGCAATGTTTGGCATCCAATCTGTGGGATTTTCTAGAGCCAGATTTGTGAAGGAAGCTTTGGTGTCTTGGGTGCGGTGACAGCGAGTGGCGAATTGACAGGAGTCGCAAAGATGGGAACTGATGTCTACTTGGGGTAAAAATTCGCCTTTGTGACTATAGCGTTGTCGCCAGTCGGTTAGCTGGCGCAAGAGGTTGGTTAAATCTTGTTTTGTGCGATCGTGCTCTATTTGATTATAAGTAAATGTGAGACTTTGTGGCGGTTCTTCTCCTTGCAATTGGACAAACCAATATGTCATGGAGACTTGTTCGGGCGAATAGTCACTGGTTTCTACTAACACATATAAATAGAGACGTGTTTGCCAACTTTCGGCGATAGGTTTTGATTTTCGAGGGCGGGGATAGGTTTTCCAGTCGAGAATTTGAGCTTGATTAGGTTCTGCTATTAGTAAATCGTAAATGACGGTGAATAGGTAATCTTGGAAAATTAGGGTGCGGACGTGTTCGGCTTGGCGGAAGGTTTTGTTGTCATTTTCTGACGGGGTAAAAAGTTCTGGTGCGCTATTGACAAATGCTAGGAGACAGCGTTGAATTTCTATGTCAGGTTTGGTGGTGGATGCGATCGCTAATCCGAGTTCTCGCTGCTGCATTAGTAGGTGAAATCGGCTTCCCCATTCAAGTTTTGCTTGGTGTTCTGGGGGGGAATGGGTGGCGAGGAGTTCTAGGTAGCTGTGTTGAAATTTGCGGGGGCATTCTTGGATGATTTTGAGTTGGGTTTGGGAGAGTCGGAACATTTTTTATGTGTTATTTCTTTTGTTTTTGGTAAGATTTTTTATTCCAATTATGAAATTTACGTGACAGTTTATGCGCCCAAACTATCTCTTATTCTGAGATAAATTAAATTCAATCATCAACATCGGTGAACAGGACTAACAAATCTCGATAACCACTGACAACTCGAAAAATTTCTACATCCTGCCCGATCGCCATATAGAGTATGAGATAGTTATTGATTGGGATACTGCGTAGACTTGTTAAGATCTCATCTCGTTGTCGTCCAAGGTTGGGAAACTGAGCAATTTTGGTCAATTTTATGTCTAGCTTGCTTAAAAAGCGATCGGCTTTATCGAGTCCCGATTGACTAGCGATGTAGTCTGCAATTTGCTCAATGTCTTGAATTGCGGGTTCAGTGAGGAGAAATTTTGGAGTCATGCTTCTAATTCAGTGTAGCGCGATCGCAAATTAGCGCGAATTTGTGCTATGGCTGTAGCGCCATCTACGACTTCACCGCGTTGGGATGCAAGATGTCCAATTAGTGCGTCTCGTTGCATTTCTTGCAGTCGTCCTTGATAAATGTCTTCCTGTTGTTCGAGTAGTTGAATGGCTGCGAGGATGACTTCGATCGCACTTTTGTATTTGCCAGTCGTGAGTTGACGCTGCACGAGGGCTTCGACTTCAGGTGACAAAACAATTTGCATGGCGCTTGAGAGGAGAAGTGTTGATTCTATTGTATGCGATTCACGATCGGGATACCTCAGCTAACGCGCACTTGAGTTGTATTTTTTGGATGAAACGGCGCTTTTAGTTTACTTGGTCAATATAAAATAACTTTATCGCATCTTCGTCTAGCAGCAGTAGAATAATGCTCATGGTTGTGTCTTGAGGTTTTTGTAGTGTAACTCTGCTAGCTGTTCGTAAGCTTCTTCTTCCTCAGCTAAATCTGTATCAATCTCTAATCGATTAGCATGATAATATGTTAAAGCTGCATAAACTTGTGCAATCGATAAATGAGTCATCAGCCTAGCAATTTCTTCCGCACTGTTACCCTGCTTATACAAAACGGCTATCCGGCGTACAGAAGTACCAGTTTCGGCAATAATTGGACGGCCGCCTCGAAGGTTGCGATCGCAGATAATTAAAGTGCCGATGTCTACTACAGTTGTTGTTGTCATAATTTTTTTGAAGTCACTTAACTTGATTATATAGTCTTATGCACTGATTTTCGGTGAAGCCGCCCCTACAGCCAATAATAAATCACTCTTTTGTCAATACAAAAACACTTCCTTCATTCCCGCGCCCAATTCGCAAATCGCTATCCAAATAAGTAATATCGAGCCATCCTTGCTGTTCTCGCGCCTCGATCCCAAAATCGACAGCAACGAACTTTTTACCCGACTCAATCTCATTGATAAACTTAACCGGAGATTCATAGCCAATCAAGCTGCGTAAACCTAAAATTGACCGCTCAAATTTTACTTGCACTCGACGTTCTGAAGTCGCTTCAAATTTGGCGGCTACGCTAACTATTCCTTCTAAATAAGGCAAGCCATAAAGTTCGGCAATATTGTAAATTTTAGATTCTGCAATTCGGATAGATTGATAAATTTGACCTAGTTTTAACAAGGGAAAACCGTCTAGATTTAGCAGCGCATGGCTGGTGGTATATAGTAATCGCCAATCGCCATTTAAAAGCTCTGCGGCTTCGACAGGGCGAGGTGTGGGGTTGTAATCTTCCAATTGGGCGATCGCACTTAAAATCGCTTGTTTGTCGCTAGCCGTCGCCAGCAAACCACGATTTGTACCCGCAATTATTTCTAATAGTCCAGATTTTCCAATCATAATTTTGTTTGTTGACGGTTGACTGTTAATTGTTGACTGTTGGCTGCTACAAATAACCAATAACCAATAACTAATCACTAATCACTAAAATACCAAACTTTACGAAATAGAGTAGAGTGCGATAGAGATATGCTAATTCTTGATCGTTTTTAACGTAGAGTCTGATAACTTCTCCGATGCTGACAACACCCTTTTCTTTAACTGTGGCTAACATCTCCATCTGTATTTTAACAGATATTCTCCGATCTTGACCAAAACCAGTAAACCAAATTGTCTGTAACTGCTTCACAAGTTCCGGTGTGGCTATTTCTCCCAGACTTAGCATCATCTCATTGCTTAAAGTTCTAGTCGAATAATGGCTTAGCACCCGAAACGGATCGTCACCGAGGGGATAAGGCGGCATTCCTGCTTTCAAAGGCACAGATTCAGTTGCGGAAACGCGAATTTCTGCTAATTCCCGCCACAAATTTTCGTAAGCCGCAATTACTACTTTCCAATCATAAATCTCTCTCACCCTTTGTCTGCCATTTTCTCCCATCCGCTTTCTCAATTCGCTATCTGAAATTAATTGGCATAAAGCACGAGTACAAGCATCAATATCAATTGCTGTGGCTAGGGAAGTGTGACCCATGTAAGTCGGCCAATTCAAACTACCGTCGAGATAATTTAGCGCTAAATCTAAACAAGATTCCGGCGGGGGTATTAGTGTGGGAATTCTGAAGCCATCTATTTCGTGGCGTACTGATTCTTTGTATCCGTTCCAATCTGAAACAATGGCCGGCAATCCATTCGCCATCGCTTCAATTGGCGTTAGTCCAAAGGTTTCTTGAATATTGTCTGATAGCGAAATGAAAATATCGGCAGCCGACCAAATATTTACTCTAATGTCTGGTTTTCTGCCGTCTAAAAAAATAGTATTTACTGAGGGACAAAAAATTTGGGCGCTATATTTAAAGTCGGATTCTTCTCTCGGATCTTCTATCCAACCGGCTTGGACTAAGTGAATTTTCGTTTTGGTTTGTTGCGCGGCGCGTTCCAGAGCGATGTACATCGGGACTGGATGACCTTTGGCAGAAAAAGTCAATCTCCCGACAAATAACACAACTATATCGTCGGCAGAAATGTTGAGTTCTTGGCGCTGCTGGTGACGAAGATTAAGTGCCTCCACACCCTGCGGAAATGCGCTGGAATCCACTCCGAGGGGAATAATCGGCAATTTGACTAAAATTTTAGACTTGCCGCCTGTACGCTGGGATAGATACTCACCCCAGGCAGTCATAACTTGTTCGACTGTGGTTTTGACGGCGGCGGAGGTGCAGATGAGTGCGTCCCAAGGTTGTACGGGTGCGGTGACTAAATTTCCGATCGCATCCATGACATACTTAGTTGCGATCGTATGGGTAACGCCGCAAACGCTGTAAGCCCTCTGGTCAAAAAATCTGCGCGCCCAAACCATATCTGCAAGGGCGGGGTCTGGTCGATAAATTGTACCAGGTTGAGATAGTAAATCGGGTCTATCTGCCTGAATCCACCGGACTTTCCGAGGTTGAGAAAGCCAGGGTTGGATGCGGGTACAAAATTCTTTAAACGTTGCTTCGCTGTCGGCGCAACAGTAGAGATAGTCAGCAGTTCCGTCTTGGACTAAGCTTTTGAGAAATCCTTCTCCGGCTGAATGACGCCCCAGAAGCCTTTTTCCACCTGTGTGGTAGCCGTCTTTGTTGTATAAAACCGCCGCCGTTATGTCCATCCTGAGATTTATTGTCCTTGACGCAAGTTGTAGAGACTTTAAGTGGGCAACTTTTGATCCCCAGAAACGATAAAAGCAATAACCTCAAAGAGTTTGAGCTTTTGAGACTGGGTGTATAGGGTAGATTGGTTAGACTCAATAGTCGATCACAATGTGTCGAAATGTATCCGACGATATCTTCAAAATTTTTGTTTCAAATTAAGATGTTACTACAAAAGGAGGATGACTAGGAACGGATTTTATGTTAATCTAGCGCCCAAGGAAGCGTTAAATCGCCTTGACCACATCCCATCCTACCTCGATCCGGAACCAAAGGGAGCCTGTGGTATAATGCTTTAGCCCTGCTAAATACCAGATTTGTGAGGCTAGATCGAAAGATTGGTCAAATAGCAAATATCCTGAAGTTGATCGACTATTTGTGTTTAAAAACCGAGAATTATGTACAATCCCTCTCTGCGTCAAATACCCCGCCATCTCCCTGCTGATGTAATTCCTTTAAAGCAGCAAGCTTCTCTCTTGGACTGGTTGGAATCTAACAATCGCCTGTTAGCAAGGGATGTCCAAGAACCGGACTATCTGCACGAAGAAGAAATCTCCGAATTGATGGCCGTTGACGACAATCCTTACGATGATTTGGAAGATGAAGCCGAAGACGATACTGCTACAGGCGACGAATGACGACTACCAGGGTGCAGCAATTAACTAGCAAAAGGGAAGAGAAAAAACTAACAACTTCCCAATGGCCACTGCCATACCCGATTTTCTAATTCTCAATTTATTGTTATCAAATGGTGTGTGGTGAGGAGTTTTATGGATAACTTTTTGGATGAGAAAGTTTCTTTGAGTATGCCTTTTAAACTTACAGGTAAGAATTTATTCTTACTGCTGGGTTTGGGGCTAGGCATTACAGCTATTGGTTTAGATTTGGCGGCGGGTAGATTTTTGAATTCACCTGCATCACTGTTTATTCCGCTACTTGTTTGTGCTTTAGTCGCTTCGGGGTTGGGCTATGTAGTTATACCCATACTTCAACAACTAAAAGCAGGACAAGTAATTCGGGAAGACGGCCCCCAAGCCCACTTGAAAAAAGCGGGAACCCCGACAATGGGAGGCATATTTTTTGTCCCGGCGGGGGTTGTAGTCGCTGTACTTTGGTCTAGGTTTAACTCAGATGTTGTGGCAGTTTCAGCTTTAACTTTAGCTTATGGTTTCATTGGCTGGTTAGATGACTGGCAAATTCTTCGGCGCAAGTCTAACAAAGGTATTTCTCCTCGGATGAAATTGTCTTTGCAAATGGGTTTTGCTACTCTATTTTGTCTGTGGCTAATGTTCCATAATCCAACTATTTCTACAAATATTGCTTTGCCTTTCGGTTGGGTATTGCCATTAGGTTTGCTGTTTTGGCCACTGGCTGGTTTTGTATTAGTCGCTGAAAGTAATGCTACTAATCTTACGGATGGCGTTGACGGATTGATGGGTGGTTTAGGCGCGATCGCACTTTTGGGATTAGGTGCATCTGTAGCTTCAACTTCGCCAGAATTGATGATATTTTGCGCCTGCGTAAGTGGCAGTTGCTTGGGTTTCCTCGCCCACAATCGCAATCCAGCCCGCGTGTTTATGGGTGATACAGGTGCCTTGGCCTTGGGAGGCGCGTTGGGTGCAGTAGCTTTATTGACTAATAGCCTTTGGATATTATTAATAATCAGTGGGATTTTCTTGGTAGAAACGCTGTCAGTAATTGCTCAAGTAGGTTATTACAAAGCAACAAAAGGCCCCGATGGCATCGGCAAGCGTCTATTAAAAATGGCTCCTCTTCACCATCATTTAGAACTTTCTGGCTGGTTAGAAACTCAGGTTGTCGGTATATTTTACTTGACTAACGGATTTCTGGTTCTGATGATGATTTTGTTGATGGGGAATATTTGAAGGTGGATTTAGTGATTGATATAACAGGGATGTAACAAATATTTTCTACTATTTGAAATAAACAGGAAAGATGCCTGTTCCACAACTACTAAATTCAGTCTAAAAACAGGAAAGATGCCTGTTCCACAACTACTAAATTCAGTTTTGGAACGGGCATCTTGCCCGTTACAGGCTCAGAGGTGATAATCTTGAGAACTGATATCCCAGTTAATCTAATGGAACTAAAAAAAAGACGAGTCAATATTTGGATAATTAGTTCATTTGCAAGTCTTCTCTTCCTAGCTGCGTGCTCAATTTTTTACTGGAAGCTTGTCAGACTAGGTTATGCTGTGCCAATTCCCGACATTTTAGATGTTTTCTGTTTAAATAATTGTGCTGATGACTTAAATGTTTTGCATAAGCAATTCCCCTCAGATAATTCATTAAACTACGACAAGCCGTTAACACAAATTTTAGGCGAACCGGATAAACTAGATAAAAGCAGAATTTCCATCCTAGTTGAAAAATCAAAATATAGACTGACTGTATATTCAGATAAAAAGCCAATTAAGTCTTATCCTGTTGTATTTGGTGGCAATCCTACAGGCGATAAATTAAAAGAAGGGGATTCGAGGACACCGGAAGGTGTTTTTAGAATTAAAGATATGTATCCTCACGAAAGTTGGTCAAAGTTTCTGTGGCTGGATTATCCAACGAAACAATCTTGGCGCAAACATCTCAAAGCTAAGCAAAATGGTACAATTAGCTGGGGAGACAGTGTGGGTAGCGAAGTCGGGATTCACGGTGTACCAACTAATTCGGAGAATATTATCAAAAATAAGTCTAACTGGACTTTGGGCTGCGTTTCGTTGGAAAATAAGGATGTTGATGAGTTATTTCGGTTTGTAGAGAGAGGTACAGAAGTAGAAATTATAAAATAATCTAAAGTGCCATAAAATTTGTTTTACAGTAAGGGCAATTTACAGTAAGGGCAATTTACAGTAAGGGCAATTTACAGTAAGGGCAATTTACAG
>NZ_JAKJHX010000057.1:10157-10645 GCF_021648855.1 Tychonema litorale BBK16
TAAGGGTAATTTACAGTAAGGGTAATTTACAGTAAGGGCAATTTACAGTAAGGGTAATTTACAGTAAGGGCAATTTACAGTAAGGGCAATTTACAGTAAGGGCAATTCATGAATTGCCCCTACTGTAAATTTCGGAGGCAAATCACACTCCAAATCAGTAACGCCAAAAATGTTTTTACCAGAAGTTTCAGTGGTAGTGCCAATTTACAATGGCGAGGCAGATTTGCCTGATTTAATTGAGTGCCTGCGATCGCAAACTTATCCCCCAGACAAGGTAGAATATCTCTTAGTAGACAACAATAGTTGCGATCGCACTTCAGCAATTATCCACACAGCTACAAACTTGAACCCCCCCTCAGTCCCCCCCTTGGTAAGGGGGGGAGGCAATTTGGATAATCCCCCCTTGGTAAGGGGGGAAGGCAATTTGGATAATCCCCCCTTGGTAAGGGGGGGAGGCAATTTGGATAATCCCCCCTTGGTAAGGGGGG
>NZ_JAKJHX010000057.1:10745-31915 GCF_021648855.1 Tychonema litorale BBK16
CCCCCCTTGGTAAGGGGGGGAGGCAATTTGGATAATCCCCCCTTGGTAAGGGGGGGAGGCAATTTGGATAACCCCCCCTTGGTAAGGGGGGAAGGCAATTTGGATAAAATAACCATTCGCCACTTCACCGAAAACCAGATTCAAAGTTCCTACGCCGCCCGCAACAAAGGCATTCACAACTCGAAAGGTGAAATCATTGCTTTTACCGATGCAGACTGTCGCCCGGAATCTCAATGGTTGGAAAATTTAGTTAAGCCTTTTGTCAATCCCGAAATCGCGCTTTCCGCCGGCGAAATACTCGCATTACCCGGTAAAACTATTTTAGAACAGCACGCAACCCGCCAAAATACTTTATCTCAAAAACATACTCTCGCTCACCCTTTTTGTGCCTACGGTCAAACTGCCAATTTAGCTGTACGCAGACAAGTTTTAGCAGAAGTCGGTTTATTTCGCCCGTACCTTACGAGTGGTGGCGATGCGGATTTGTGTTGGCGGATTTTGCGGGAAACATCCTATAAGTTGCATTTTGTGGAAAATGCGATCGTCCGACACCGCCACCGTTCTACAATAAAACAGTTACAAAGTCAATGGTATCGGTACGGCGAATCTAATAAATACTTGCACGAACTTCACGGTGTCGATTTGATGCGAGAATTGACAACACAGGAATATTTGTATCGGCTGGCTAGGTGGCTGTTGAAGGAGTTGCCAGTTGCTGCGATCAAAAGTGCGTTAGCGAAGCCCTCGAAGAGGATCGGTAAAGCGGAACTGGTAGACTTGTTGGATACACCGATCGGTCTAGTGAATGTGAGGTCAAGGGCGATGGGACAGCGCCAAGCCAAACTTCCAGCAGCCGCTTGGGAAATTGAACCCTTCTAAGATTTTAGAGAAATCAATCATAGAGTCGATCGAAAGTGCGATCGAGCAATATTTCTTTACAAAGAATCCACTGTTTAAATACCTATAAGCATATTCATAGGTAGAGATAGATATACCAAATCAGAAATATGAAAATTTAACGTAATAGTTAATATAAAATTAATAAGTCTATGCTGAAGCGCCTAGTCTCAAAACAACGAGCAACTAGAAGACTGACGCCAAAATAGCCTACAATTATTAGGTTCTGGCTTTGCACTACTGTAGTCAGCGCGATCGAGATTATTCTCAGATTTTTAAAGTTTTGTAACATTTACAGGTAATGCCAATGGCTCAAATCCTACTCCAGACCGTTTGGTTTATACCTTGCTATCCACTCATCGGCGCATTTCTGTCGATACTGTGGTTCCCCGCTGTTACCCGCCGCACGGGGCCAAGACCATCCGGTTATGTGAACGCCATCTTAACATTCTGCGGTTTCCTACACGGGGTCATCGCCCTGACAGCTATCTGGAACCAACCCGCACAACAGCAGTTCATTCCCTGGCTGAATGTCGCAGGTTTAGACTTAACCATTCCCGTCGAAATCTCTAGTGTCACCGTTGGGGCGACAGTTTTAATTACTGGCTTGAACTTGCTGGCGCAGATTTATGCCTTTGGCTACATGGAAATGGACTGGGGCTGGGCAAGGTTCTTTTCGCTGATGGGGCTGTTTGAAGCCGGGATGTGCGGCTTGGTGTTGTGCAATTCCCTGTTTTTCAGCTACATGATTTTGGAAGTTCTCACCTTGGGAACCTATTTGCTAATCGGGCTGTGGTTCAATCAGTCTCTGGTGGTGACAGGAGCTCGCGATGCTTTCTTAACCAAGCGGGTAGGAGACTTATTCCTGCTGATGGGAGTAGTCTCAATTTTGCCTCTGGCTGGAACTTGGAATTTTGACGAGTTGGCTGTGTGGGCTCAGACTGCAAACCTAAACCCGACTGTAGCGACGTTGTTGGCCTTGGCTTTAATTGCCGGCCCGATGGGCAAATGCGCTCAATTTCCCTTGCACCTGTGGCTGGATGAGGCAATGGAGGGCCCTTTACCGGCAACGGTTTTGCGGAACACCGTTGTTGTGGAAACCGGTGCTTGGATTTTGATTAAATTGCAGCCGGTGATTGCTTTGTCGCCGATCGCACTGAAGACAACTATTATTGTAGGTGCTGCGACGGCCGTTGGTGCTTCTTTAATTGCGATCGCCCAAATCGATATCAAACGCACGCTTTCCTATATAGTCAGCTCATACATGGGCTTAGTTTTTATCGCCGTCGGTACTGGACAAATCCAAACAGCCCTGACATTAATGTTTGCCTACACTTTGGCAATGGGTTTGTTGGTGATGAGTATCGGTTCGGTAGTTTGGAACAGCATCACTCAGGATGTCCGTTCTCTCGGCGGTTTGTGGGCCAAGCGGCCGATATCTGCCATATCATTTCTTGTCGGCGCGGCTGGATTGGTAGGACTTCCGCCCTTCGGCTGTTTCTGGGCTTTGGAAGAATTCACATCAGAACTTTCGGAAACTCATCCTTCCTTGTTAGTAGTAGTCCTATTTGTTAACGGTGTCACTGCTTTTGGCTTGGTGCGTGTCTTCGGTTTAGTTTTTGGTGGCAAACCAAAGCAAATGACCGAACGTTCACCAGAAGTTCACTGGCCTTTCATTTTACCAATGACTGTTTTAATGGGCTTTACTTTGCACGTTCCGCACTTGCTGGCGGCGTGGCAATTGTTACCTGTGGCAAGTTTGAATTATACCGCAACTGGGCTGCTCGTTTTGTCAACGGCGATCGGCATCGGTACAGGAGCATTTGTTTATCTGAATGAGAAATGGGAAAAACCAGTGCGAATTGGTTCTCAAGCTGTGCAAGACTTTTTTGCCTACGACTTTTACACCGCTAAACTTTACCGCATCACCATCATATTTGGAGTTGGTCTAGTTGCTCAAATTGTCTCTTGGGTCGATCGTAATATTGTTGACGGATTCGTAAATCTCATCGGTTTTGCAACGGTTTTTGGCGGGCAAAGCCTCAAGTACAACGTTAACGGTCAAACTCAGTTTTACGCCTTGACAATTCTCTTCGGAGTTGGACTTTTAGGACTAATTGTAAGCTGGCCATTACTAGCCCGTTTGTCGCTGATTGTCGGTGGGTAAACATTTGTAAAGAAAGATAAAGTTTAAGATTTTAGGTGACACTTTTAATCTAAAATCTTAAAATCATGAATTCTTCTACAAAGATTTCAAATATTCTCAAATAAGGCAGCATCCATGAATCCAAATGACAAAAAAGTAAATCTTTCTCGCCGCAATTCGATTAAATTTGCCGCAGGGGCAATTGGTACAGGAATACTCGCAGCACGAGTAGGCGCTGATGTGGTTGCACCGGAACCAGCCATTGCTCAAAATGACTTGACTCCCGATGCAGCCATGGAAAAGTTGATGGACGGGAATAAGCGGTTTGTTGACAGAAAACGTCAAAGTCCCAATCAAAGCTTACCCCGCCTCGCCGAAGTTGCAAAATCTCAAAAACCCTTTGCTGCGATTCTCGGTTGTGCAGATTCCCGCTTTCCTTCCGAGATTATTTTCGATCAACGATTGAAAGCATCTCCAGTTATCTCTAAGCTAATTGAGGAGAATAAGCTGAAAGTAATTGGTGGATACTACGATTTAGATACGGGCGCAGTTAATATTTTAGTTGAGTCTTGATCCAATTTGGGATTGATAATTTATAGAAAAGTTAACATCTTAACTCTCAAATTATCAAGCAAAACGTGAGAAATTAATTTTTTACTCTTTACTCTTCACACATTATGCTTAGTGCCTTGCTCTGGTTGCCCGCGTTGGGTGCTGCGGTAGTCGGGTTCCTACCCGGAAATATGAGTGGAATGCGCCTGCGTTCAATAGCCTCAGCTTTTGCTCTTGCTGTTCTCCTGTTAAATATATGGCTGCTGACTCAATTCGATCAAGCCAATTCGGGACTGCAATTTCAAGAATATTTGCCTTGGATTCCCCAGTTAGGTTTGAGCTACAATTTAGGCATTGACGGCTTGTCTTTGCCACTGCTAGTTTTAAGTTCATTACTAACACTATTAGTTATTTATGGCACCGGCGAAGTGGTGGCTCGTCCCCAGTTGTACTACGCATTAATTCTGTTAATCAATGCGGGTGTTGCCGGAGCTTTGATGTCTCAGAACTTGCTGCTGTTCGTACTATTTTACGAACTAGAATTAATTCCTTTCTACCTGTTGATTGCGATTTGGGGCGGCAAGCAGCGAGAATATGCTGCTATGAAGTTTCTCATTTACACGGCTGTTTCAGGATTTTTAGTTTTAGGAGGATTTCTAGGAATTGCTTGGCTAAGTGGTTCTTTTAACTTTGATTACAGTGCGATGAATACTCAGGATTTGCCCTTTACAACACAATTGACGTTGTTAACAATTGTGGTAGTTGGGTTTGCAATCAAAATTCCCTTAGTACCCTTACATACCTGGCTACCTGATGCCTATGTCGAAGCTTCACCAGCAACCGCAATTTTGCTGGGCGGCATTTTGGCAAAGTTGGGAACTTATGGTTTAGTCCGATTTTGCTTGCAGTTGTTCCCCGAAACTTGGTCAATTGTGGCTCCAGGTTTGGCGATTATCGGGACTGTGAGTGTGATGTACGGGGCTTTGAGCGCGATCGCCCAAAAAGACATCAAGCGCATGGTAGCCTATAGTTCGATCGGGCATATGGGATACATCATGGTTGCTTGCGCCGCCGGCACGAAACTCGCCTTAATCGGCGCAGTCGGACAAATGGTTAGCCACGGCTTGATTCTAGCTTTGCTATTTTATTTAGTAGGCATCATCGAATCCAAAGTCGGTACGCGCGATTTGGATGTACTCAATGGCTTAATGAACCCGATGCGGGGTTTACCCACGGCTAGTTCACTGTTAGTATTAGGTGGAATGGCAAGCGCCGGAATTCCCGGTTTGGTGGGTTTTATTTCCGAATTCTTAGTATTTCAGGGCAGTTTTGCGGTCTTTCCAATTCCAATCTTAATCTGCATTTTAGCCTCTGGTTTAACCGCAGTTTATTTTGTAATTTTGCTCAACCGTACCTGTTTCGGGAAGTTGGATAATGCCACAGCTTATTATCCAGCAGTTACGTTTGCCGAAAATATACCAGCGCTGGTTTTGGCGAGCATCATTTTTGTGTTGGGAATTCAACCTGCTTGGCTGCTAAAATGGAGTGAATCGACAACAACTGCGATCGCAGCTACTCTTCCAAAAGACAGAATTGCTCAAGTAGCGATTAGCTATAAGCCGATGCAATCAGAGCAGATTTTGATTAATCATTAGTCATTATTAACTAACCGCCGATGATGAAATTCATTCCTGGTATGCTGGTTGCCGTCCGTGCTGCGATCGCGCCACTTCTATTATGGGATGCTATTGATGGCACAATCAGTGTCTGGTTCATCATCGGTTACTTAGTCGGTTTTTTGTCAGATATCTTCGACGGCGTTATTGCCAGACGCATCGGTGTCAGCACTGCACAACTGCGCCAAGCTGATAGTTGGGCTGATGTCTGCTTCTATATCTGCGTATTTGCCAGTGCATGGCTGGTACATCAAGAAGTAGTAATAGCCTTTAGAGTGCCACTGCTTGCTGTTGTTTTTGTACAGTTAGTCTGGTGGATTGTTAACTTGGTAAAATATGGTAAACCAGCCAGCTACCACACGTACTCCGCTAAATTTTGGGGAATAACTCTGTTCATTGCTACTGTTGCTCTTTTCGGCTTTAACTATTCTGGAATTACCCTTTGGCTAGCTATTATTTCTGGAATCATTCATACTGTAGAAGAGATTGCCATGACACTGCTATTACCAGAGTGGAAGCATGATGTTTTGAGTATCTTTCATGCTTTACGGTTGCGTCGCGAATTGAGTCTTTCTTCCCCAAATAACGAGTAAATTCTACTCGTTTAACTGGTTCCCAGGCTCTGCCTGGCAAGGCAGAGCCGGAGGCTATGCCTCCAATTTTCCTTTCGCTATTCGAGGCATAGCCTCTAGATATTGGTTCCCAGGCAGAGCCTAGGAACCAGTTAATCAGCATCAACAGTTCAAATAATATTGCTATTGATTAGGAGAAACAGAAAATGGTACAAACACCTACTAAACCAGCAACAAAACTACCTCCTTCCAAGCACGAATTTGCCGACGTAATTCACAGGCTGGAAGCTGGCGGCGCAATGATTCCAGATACGCCAGAAAACCTGATGCAAATCATTGCCATCTGGAAAGCCTACGCGGTGCCAATGGACTTCTATTGGCGAGATTTGCTTTACATCGCCGAACGGGTATTTTTACAACCGCTCCCCTTCTTTAAATACTTCATACCCCAGGAGTATTTAGACTTGCAAAATCACTATTCAGGCGATGGTGCAGATTTGCGGATTTGGCGCGGTACTGGAAGTGCTCACCCCGAACTTTTGGAGTTCATGGAAAATGGAGAAACTGGTAAAAAGCCACGATTGTTTCACCATTTGTGGCACGATCGCATTAACATGGAATTTGCCGAAGAGTGCATGAGGGGAATGCTTTGGCACCGGGGCTTGTACGTGCCGACGAATCAATTCGATCCTTATTTGGACAGTGACGAATATAAAGCAAATGCCGATCGCGCCATTAAAGCTTACTTCAAAAAAGACCCATTCATGCTAGGACTGCACAAAGCATTCCCCGAAATGTTTTTAGAACAGTGTCGCCAAATGTCTTACTACAGCAATCTCGGTTTATTCTGGGAAGTAATGGCACCGGTGTTTTTTGAAGTGTCAGACTTGTATGATGAAGGGAAAGTTACCACAGTCCCGCAAGCAATGGATTTTTTGGTAAATGGCATATTTGCGATCGCCGGAAGGCCCATTTACCACCACGTCCTAATCGACGGCGAAACATACGAAATTATCCCCAAATCCAAAGGTTTCACATGGCTTTACGAAGCAGCATTACCCTACGTGGAAGCTGTATTTTACCGCACTTCACCGTTCCGAGGCACGAAATCTTACAATGCCCAAGCTAGGGAAGTTCCCGACGATCAAAAAGACTTCCACTACGGAGTTTTGTATGCAGACAAATTCCCCGTAGGTACTGCCGGAATTCCACCGACATTGCTAGCCCAAGATATGCTGCATTTCTTGCCGCCTTATTTGATGGATTTCTACAAACAGCGGTGTCGCGGGGAAGATGATATTCTCAATCAAATTGGAGTAACATTTCAGCGATCGATGTATTGTGTAACTTCGGCGGTGATTCACGCGCTGCGGGCTGCGCTGTTATATCCTTTGGATGACCCAAATCCGAAGCATTTGAAGGCAAATCGGGCATTTTTTGAGTCTCAGATCGATCGCTTCTGCCGCCCCGAATACGGCATGAAATACGCAGCTAAGTTGAAGGATATTCAGACTTCCGATTACAGGTAGTCATTGGGAATGGGGCATTGGGAATTGGGAATTGGGCATCGGGCATCGGGCATCGGGCATCGGGCATCGGGCATCGTGGATTGGAAATTTGTTACTTGTTATTTAAACAAATCCTAGCCAGTAACCACTAACCATTACCGATTACCGATTACCTATGCCCCATTCCCCATTCCCCCATTCCCCATTCCCCCATTCCCCATTCCCCAAAAACTATGAATAGCAAAGATGTAGCGCAATATATTGAAGCAACCGATGGAATTTCCAAACCTTGGCTGTTGGTACAATTACGTCTGAAAAAACTGCAAGAAAGGCGATCGGACATTTCTGCTGAAGAGTATATGACAGATCTTACTGACATTCACAAAGATTTGATGAATCTCGGCGAATGGTGGCTGGGAATCGAGGATGAAGTGTTCTAGGCGATTTGAAGAATGATGGGTGCGGGAATGAATTCACCTTCTTCTTGCCAAGCTTCGAGATACATTTCGATCACTTCTTCGCCATGTTGGATAGCTTCTGAGCGGGTTTTGCCGTGGGTACAGGGCATGATAACGCGATCGGCAAATTCTGGAATCGTCACGAGGAAAAGTTGATCCTCATCTGACCATTGGACGATCGTACTGTATTGGTTCATCGCCATTTGTTTTAATTTTTCCTTTTCTCATTCTCGCAGTTGCTTCTCGGTGCGATCGCACTTTAAAAATTTTCCATCAAATCTTTTTCTTGGGAATAAACATCCCGTAGCTGTTGTAACCCCGTCCCAGAAATTGCCGATTTAACTTTGGCTACCAACAGTCCCCACTCCAACAACCTGTCAACAGAAACAGCCTCTTTGAACTTGCGCGTGTAGAATTTTGTCCAAAATGTCGGTGCTAGCTTGCTTTTCCAGCGTTTGTACCATCTGCCAAAATCTTGAAGTGCGGGTTCATTTACTTCCACAATCGGCGGAAAATCGGCGTAGCTGACAAATCGACTGATGTGTTTGGCGTGTACATAAACCATATACCGACAGCATTCTATCCGGTAAATGTCGTCTACTGCGATATTGAACAACAGTGCGACTGTTTCTTCGGTGACAAATCTCGCCAGCGGATGCAGGATGGGAGATTTATGAATTATCTTGGATTCTGCGATCGTCCGTGATTTTGTCGGAGTTTCTGATATCATGGCTGGTAGACCTCTGGATATGGTAAATGCACCTGTCTAGATTAGGTTTTACAGACGATCGCTCTTTAGTTTTCCAGGCCGGGGGGCGATCGGCTTTTTAGATAAAATAACTATAAGGTGTTATAACACCCATTGTCAAGCATGGGTTTAGTAAGAATTAAAGTTAGAGAACTAGCAGAAGAGAAAGGCTGGACATTTAAGGAAGTTTCAGAACGTTCTGGTGTTGTCTACAACACAGTCAAGCATTATGCTCGTTGTCCAGGGCTGACGACGGTTGACTTCACTTTGTTGCGGAAATTAGCTCGAACTTTTGATGTGATGATTGAGGATTTGGTTGAGGTTTTGGAAGAATAGCCGATCGCCCTTAGTTGTCCAGACGTGAGGCGATCGCTTTTTTGTATTTTCTAGACTATAGCATGATTAACTGTGAATTGTCAAACATTATCGTACTCAATCTAACCTAGGATGCTAATATCAAGGAAAGTTATTAATAGTTGATTATTCTTCGTGGCAAAAACTAATACTGCGATCGCGGTCAGTTCCGTGATTAAGGAAGTCATTCAAAAACAAGCCCAAGCGACGAGACTCACCCAGAAGGAAGTCGTGTATTTGGGAATGCTGGCAATTGATGCACTGGATAAGGAAAGTCGCCAAGAGTTGGCGGACAAAGTGCATCAGATGCAAGTTAATGGTGAGATTTGAGGGGTTGAGGGCGATCGCTCTTTCCACATTTCCACTATAAACCTTGTGTCTCGTCTTGTCAAGACGCGCTTAAACATTTTGCACCGCAGCTAAAACCTTAGCTTAAAGGTGCTAATATTTAATCGAAGTTGTTAATCTCCCGTTAGTTTTGTGACTAGAGCCAGTACCGCGATCGGAGTCAGCCCAATTATCAAGGATCTCGTGCAGAAAAAGGCGCTAGCAACCAGACTAACGCTGAAGGAAATTATATATGTCGGAATGCTGGCGATCGACGAGTTGGACGAAAAGCGCCTGCAAGAGTTGGCGGACAAGGTGCATCAGATGCAAGTGAATGGTGAGATTTGAACATGAAGAAAACCAGGTGGGCGTCCAGAAACCGGGTTTTTTACGAAAATACTTCGTTGTAACAGACAGATTAGGAAAAACCCGGTTTCTTTAGTCGCAGTGCGTAACTCCCGTATCGAGAATCTCAAATGGTAGAATTCTCTGGAAGTACCAACATCCGCGATTCTATTTCTTCCCAGGTTTTTGCTGATATTCTCACTGCTGCTTCTTTGCATTGGATTATCAAATAATTGGCAGATAAATAATATCCCAGCGCCTTTGCTTCTTCGTAAGACAATTTTTTGACTATTTCTGGATTGAGATGGAGTGCATGACACCAGGTATCTAAAAAGCGATCTAAAAATGCTAAGTATATTTGTATAGGTTTGTCAGCATCAGGCGATTGCTTCAGGAGTTCTTTCAGTTGAGCAATGAGTTGAGTCAAGTTCACCTCCTTGAAGATTTTAACGTTTTTAAATTTTTGGGCAAACTTAATGGCTTTTCTGATGGTGTAGTCGATGGTGTATTCATAGCGTAAGACGGTGAAGTTGCTGTAGCCGATAGTGATGCTATTGGCGTTGGCGATGCCGTTGGCATTGGCGATGTCATTGACATTGGCGTACCCGATCTCGTAGACGCTGGCATAGCCGATGTTGTCGTCGTATCTGACTATACCATCCGCGATCATCAAGTAGTTGAAGTTCGTGTTTCCGATCAAGATCGCGATCGCCGCAGCACGTTTACCCACAGGCTTAAAATCACCTTCCGAGTCCTTAGTCGCTGCATCTGCCCATTGCAATAGCCCTTGCAACTTCGGCGTGTTAATGTACTTTTGAGCCTCTTTTTCCATTAACAGCAGCAAGTCATCAGCCCCATTTTTTGAACGAACCAACCCCGCTACCAACAAAAACACCTCTCGCCAGCGTGAATCTAAAAGATGATCGAAAACTAACTGCTCAATTAAATTATTATCAGCAATATATTGAGCCGTCAGATATTCCTGAAGCGTCAAATGCGAAAACGAGTACACATCCTCAGCTCGTTCTACCAAAATCCCCTGTTGAACTGCAATAGCTTTCAGAACCGCCTCACCGTCTAAATGCTTTGGTGCATTCAAATTGCCTGCTAAAAAAGTTTTGATTTCCTCAACCACTTCTCGCTGCGAAAAAAACAGCTTATCAGTCTCAAAACCACTATAAGCAATCTCCGATAACAAACTCTCCTCTAACTCCGTGCTGAGTCCTTGATAAATTTCCTCTTTCTGAATCCGCTTTTCCGCCGCCCATTCTTCCAACAATATCCGCAAAGCCTGTTTGTAAAGAACACTGCGATTATTCGGAAAATTTTGCGATCGATCGTAATTGAGACAGAGGAAAGTTAGCAATAAAGGCGTGTGGGCTAACTCTTTAGCTGCTGCATATTCTGGCTTTTGCAATAACTCCCAACATTTTTGAGCCGTTCCCGCTTGTTTATCGACCTCTGACTGAAACCAGTTACCAATAAATTGCTCAATTTGAGTATCGTCAAAGTCGGCAAGTTTTACATCGGTAAAGCGTTTAAAATTGTTTCGGTAGGCGGCTGTGCGACAAGAGACAATAAAGCGATTTTTGTCATAGCGATCGACAAAATTTTGAATTTGACTAATCACCTCATTGGTGTTGACTGTCGGCACTTCATCCAATCCATCCAGCAAGATTAACAGTTTTCCTTGCTCTAATGCCTTAGTGATAAATTGCTCATAATGGGGAAATCCACAAATTTTAAACTCTTCAACAATTAATTTTTCTATGTCTATCTGGCTAGATATAAAACTTTTAAGTTCGATAAAAACGGGAATACAATTATGTTTAAATCCGCCTTTTTTGCCCTTCAGTGCTTCGAGTCCCGTTTTCCGTAAAAAAGTTGATTTTCCCGCTCCTGGTTGCCCTAGAACCATCAAATATTGCTTCTGATTAGCAATTTTTAGCCCTTCTTGCTTCTTGCAGTCTTGCTGCTGAAAACTTCGCTTGTTTGCTTTGCGGTAAGCTTCTTCTAAATTTTGGATTGATTCAAAACTGCGGATTTGTTGCTCATCCAAAAACTGTACAGCAGTATAAACTGATTCTAATGGCACTGCTTCCCGCATTCCCAAGGCTTTCAGAATGCCGTGACGCTTGAAGTAGCGTTTGCCGTAGTCCCCCGATGCAGTGTGAATTAGCTCTTTAGTTTTGTCATCTAGCTTTTTGCCGATCAAACCGAGAAACTTACCACCGCCTTCAAAGACTGACTGGAAAATGGGGAGGGCGATACCGCTAACACAAGCCAGACCAAATGCTTCAAATCCTGTCATAGGAGTATTAATAAGTTTTTTAGGATTATCGCACTTTTATTCCTGCTTGACAGACTCCGCCAACCGCTTCGCATTCTCCCGCCGATGAACATTAATCGGACTGTTGCGAATATCAGCTTCAACCATCGCAATTAGTTCATCTAAACTGAGAGTCAGAGCGTCAAGCCGTAGACAGACACCTCGCAGATTTCTCACAGTCTTTTCGATTATTTCTGGTTCAGGGAGTTTCAGTTTTTCACTCATGGCAGGTTAAAATCTCTTTTCGCTTCCCGGATAGTGGCTTCGATAGCCGAAGCGTCAGCTTCTGCTTGCTCAATCGTTTGAGCTAGTAAATTTAGCATAGCAGAAGAAGCTGTTGGCTGTGATTCAGAAATCCGCAGCAGCAATGTGTAAAAGCGAGAGTAAGGGTTTCTCAACCTTTGAGTAGCATTTTGAAGCTGCTCTAATACCGTAGCAGTCGCTTGTATCTCCCCATATTGCTGAAATATTGCAAATTCTGCGGATGAAGCTTGATCAATTCCTGCCAAAAGCCTCGCCTGCAAATTCAAGATAGTAGCAATTGTTTCCTGCGTTAACTTCGCCATAAAAAATATTCTTCTCAACAATTAACTAGCCTATCAAAAAATCCCCCGCCAGAAGGCAGGGGATTTGATTTAATTACCTACAAAACCAGAGTTCAGAATTACCCGAATTTCCCGGCCGTCGAGGCAATTACAAAGGCGCCGAAAGTAAGGATGTTGCCCACAGTAAAGTGAACTAAACCAACCAAACGACCTTGGACAATAGAAAGAGCAACTGGCTTGTCCTTCCAACGAACCAAGTTCGCCAGAGGAGTGCGCTCGTGAGCCCAAACCAAAGTCTCGATCAATTCTTGCCAGTAACCTCTCCAAGAGATCAGGAACATGAAACCAGTTGCCCAAACAAGGTGTCCGAATAAGAACATCCAAGCCCAGACTGACAAGTTGTTAGTACCATACGGGTTGTAACCGTTGATCAACTGAGAAGAATACAGCCAGAGGTAATCGCGGAACCAGCCCATCAGGTAGGTTGAAGACTCATTGAACTGAGCCACATTTCCTTCCCAGATGCCTAGGTGCTTCCAGTGCCAGTAGAACGTTACCCAAGCTAGGGTGTTCAACATCCAGAAGACTGACAAGTACATCGCATCCCAAGCAGAGACATCGCAAGTACCGCCACGGCCGGGGCCGTCACAAGGGAAAGCATAACCGAAGTCTTTTTTGTCCGGCATCAGCTTAGAACCGCGTGCATCCAGAGCGCCCTTGACCAAAATCAAGGTGGTGGTGTGCAAGCCTAGGGCGATCGCATGGTGAACCAAGAAATCGCCAGGTCCGATCGCCAAGAACAGAGAATTTGTACTACTGTTGATTCCTTCCAACCAGCCTGGGAGCCATACGTTGCCGTAGTTGGGCCAAGCGGTAGCAGCAATGCTGTCAGGGTTGGAAAGAAGCACGTCCATGCCGTACAGAGCCTTCCCGTGAGCAGCTTGGATGAACTGTGCGAACACTGGTTCAATCAAGATTTGCTTTTCAGGAGTTCCGAAAGCGACTACAACGTCGTTGTGAACGTACAAACCGAGAGTGTGGAAGCCCAAGAACAGCGATACCCAGCTCAAGTGAGAGATAATCGCTTCTTTGTGCTGCAACACGCGATCGAGCACGTTACCTTTGTTAGCTTCAGGATCGTAGTCCCGCACCAAGAAGATAGCTCCGTGGGCGAAAGCGCCGACCATGATGAAACCAGCAATGTATTGGTGGTGCGTATACAACGCAGCCATTGTCGTGTGATCCTGCGCTATGAAAGCGTAAGGAGGCATCGCGTACATATGCTGTGCAACCAAGGATGTGATCACACCCAAAGCAGCGAGGTGAATTCCCAATTGGAAGTGCAGCGAGTTGTTGTAGGTTTCGTACAAGCCTTGGTGAGGCAAGTTGAACTGACCTTCACTCTTGCCGCCGACCAAACCGGCCTTAGAATCCAACATCTCTTTGATGTTGTGACCAATACCGAAGTTAGTCCGGTACATATGGCCAGCAATGATGAACAAAACTGCGATCGCCAAATGGTGATGAGCAATATCTGTCAACCACAGAGATTCTGTTTGAGGGTGGAAGCCGCCCAAGAAAGTCAGAATCGCAGTTCCAGCGCCTTCGGCAGTACCGAATACGTGGCTAGCAGCATCTGGATTCTCGGCGTATACGCCCCAATTACCAGTGAAGAAAGGAGCCAAACCAGCCGGGTGAGGAGGGGTAGACAAGAAGTTTTCCCAACCTACGTGCTGTCCGCGAGATTCGGGGATAGCAACGTGAACCATGTGACCAGTCCAAGCCAAAGAGCTGACACCGAACAAACCAGCCAAGTGGTGGTTGAGGCGAGATTCAGCATTCTTAAACCAAGACAAGCTGGGGCGGTACTTAGGCTGGAGGTGTAACCAACCAGCGAACAGGAAGACAGAAGCCAGAAATAGCAAGAAGATAGCTCCTTGATACAAGTCAGCATTCGTCCGAATTCCTTGAGTAAACCACCAATGGTAAACACCAGAGTAGGAGATGTCCACCGGATTGGAAGCACCAGCTTGAGTGAAAGCCTCAACTGCTGGAGCACCGAATTGCGGGTCCCAAATCGCGTGAGCGATCGGGCGGACGTTTAGAGGGTCTTTAATCCACTGTTCAAAGTTACCTTGCCATGCCACGTGGAACAAGCTGCCCGAAGTCCACAAGAAAATGATTGCTAGGTGGCCGAAGTGAGAAGCAAAAATCTTTTGGTAAAGATTTTCTTCGGTCATGCCATCGTGGCTTTCAAAGTCGTGTGCTGTGGCAATCCCGTACCAGATCCGCCGTGTAGTCGGGTCTTGGGCAAGGTCTTGGCTAAATTTTGGAAATTTGGTTGCCATAAGCCTTGATAAATCCTGAATCCTGAACGTTGAAGGGGTTCGGTTCGGAGGTTTGGGTTCCGGGTTTGAGAGCAATCCCAAATCCAGAATCCAAAACCTGGAGGTAGTTTAACCTACCGAGATGATTCGCGCTAAGAAGAATGCCCACGTTGTGACAATTCCTCCTAGGAGGTAGTGAGCTACACCCACAGCCCGACCCTGAATAATGCTCAGAGCGCGAGGTTGAATCGAAGGAGCTACCTTGAGTTTATTATGAGCCCAAACAATGGACTCAATCAATTCTTGCCAGTAACCACGACCGCTGAACAGGAACATCAAGCTGAATGCAAAGACGAAGTGTCCAGCTAGGAACATCAGACCGTAGGCCGACAAAGCCGAACCGTAGGACTGAATTACCTGAGAAGCTTGCGCCCACAGGAAGTCCCGCAACCAACCGTTGATAGTGATCGCACTTTGTGCGAAGTTACCACCGGTGATGTGAGAGATTGTGCCGTCTGCATCGACGGTTCCCCACACGTCCGACTGCATTTTCCAGCTAAAGTGGAAAATCACGATCGAGATACAGTTGTACATCCAGAACAAGCCCAAGAAGACGTGATCCCAACCAGAAACTTGGCAGGTGCCGCCACGGCCGGGGCCGTCGCAAGGGAACCGGAAACCCAAGTTAGCTTTGTCAGGAACCAAGCGAGAACTGCGTGCGAACAACACGCCCTTCAAGAGGATCAGGACTGTAACGTGAATTGTGAAAGCGTGGATGTGGTGGATCATGAAATCCGCCGTACCCAACTCGATCGGCATCATCGCTACTTTGCCACCAACTACTACAGCACCGCCGCCAAAAGCATGACTGACGATTTCCATAGCATTAGGAGCTGTGTTACCCGGAGCCAAAGCGTGAATATTTTGTACCCATTGGGCAAATATTGGACGCAATTGAATCCCGGTATCCGAGAACAAATCTTGAGGACGACCGAAAGCCCGCATTGTATCGTTGTGAACGTACAAACCGAAGCTGTGGAAGCCCAAGAATATACAAACCCAGTTCAGATGGGAAATGATTGCATCACGATGCCGGATCATCCGATCCAACAAGTTGTTGACATTTCCAGCCGGATCGTAATCCCGAACCATAAAGATTGCTGCGTGAGCGGCTGCTCCAATAATCAGGAATCCGCCAATCCACATGTGGTGGGTGAACAGGGATAGCTGAGTTGGGTAGTCGGTCGCGATGTACGGATACGGAGGCATCGCGTACATATGGTGAGACACGATGATGCTGATCGAGCCCAGAATTGCCAAGTTAATGGACAATTGAGCGTGCCAAGAATTAGTCAGAACTTCGTAGAGACCTTTGTGACCTTCACCAGTGAAGGGGCCTTTGTGGTTCTCTAGGATTTCCTTCATACTGTGGCCAATGCCCCAGTTCGTCCGGTACATATGACCAGCGACGATGAACAACACTGCCAACGCTAAGTGATGGTGTGCTGTATCGCTCAGCCACAAACCGCCTGTGGTGGGGTTTAGACCACCTTTAAAGGTCAGGAAGTCGGTGTAAGCGCCCCAGTTGAGGGTGAAGAAGGGCGTTAGACCTTGAGCAAAGCTTGGGTAGATATCTGCCATCAAGCCCGGTGTCAAAATCCACTCGTGTGGCAGAGGAATATCGGCAACTGTTTTAATCAGTTTGCCACCTACTGTCAACGGTGAGCCTGCATCGATCGCGTCCATACAAGCGTTAATCGGCAGAGCAACGTGAATTTGTTGTCCTGCAAAACCCAAGCAGCCGCAGCCTAGCAAACCTGCCAAGTGGTGGTTCATCATCGACTCGACGTTCTGAAACCATTCCAGTTTCGGAGCGCGGACGTGATAGTGGAACCAACCGGCAAACAGCATCAAAGCTGCCATTACCAATGCGCCGATCGCAGTGCAATATAGCTGGTATGAGTTAGTGATGCCGTTGGCGCGCCACAGTTGAAACAGACCAGAAGTAATCTGAATTCCGTGGAAGCCGCCGCCCACATCTGCATTTAAAATTTCTTGACCAAAAATAGGCCAGACCACTTGAGCGCTAGGTTTAATAGCCGTAGGGTCTGTTAGCCAAGCTTCGTAGTTGGAAAATTTTGCGCCGTGGAAATATGCGCCGCTTAACCAAACGAAAATTACTGCCAAATGGCCGAAGTGAGCGCTGAAGATTTTGCGCGAAACGTCTTCTAAATCACTGGTATGACTGTCGAAGTCGTGAGCGTTAGCGTGGAGGTTCCAAATCCAAGTGGTGGTTTTTGGTCCCTTAGCTAGAGAGCGATCGAAATGACCTGGTTTTGCCCACTTCTCGAAAGAAGTTGGAACTGGATCTTTATCGACTACTACTCTAACTTTTACCTCTCGCTCTGGAGGACTAATGGTCATGAAGACTCTCCTCTCGGTAAGACAAGGAACGAGAACTGATATTGTTCGTGACACTCCCCGGGCTTTTGGTACGGGGATTCTCGGTTCACCGACACAGGCTGCATTCAACTCTTTACAGAATCAGACACAATTGCTGCATCTCCCCAAGCGTTGCGCTTCTTATAAAGAAGCCAGTTTCCCAGTGTCGCTGGGTACTGTGAGCTACTTTCGCTATTTGACGATCCGAGTCACAGCATTTATTTTGTGCTGCTCGTCTTACTCATTTAGTGGCAGTTTTATGAATTATAAGCTGGCTAGAGAAGTATTAATCGCTTGTTAACAATACTTAAAAAAGCCTAGTTTTCTGATGTGATCATCGGTTGATTTTCCACAGTGTCTCACAAAAGTCAAGGGGGATTGACATTAAGTTTACAAAAATCAAAGCTCAGCATATTGAGGGATTTTTATTTGTATAGAGTTGTTTCCGAAAATACTGCCGGAGTTATTAGCTTGATTCCCCCATCGGCATCAGCATTAGATTGATTGTCGGCAATCGCCTCAGTCGGGGTATTCGGTTGTCCCAAATTCTCGATCGCCCAAATCCCAATTACTCAACTCAGTTTTGGGCTATAGTTCCCTATGAGAAGGCTTGTAGGAGTATGGTTGCGTGATGGGAATCAATTGGCGGAGGAAGGCTGCGGGTAGACTACTGGTATTGCTCGCAGCAGTATTAATTTTGGGTTTAACCAGTTGTGGCAAGAATAATCCCGACTTGCCAAAATCCAGCAATAGCAGCAGTTCAGCCCCCAGCGAGGTCCAAAGAATCTCAGAGGTTTCCCCCCCGGCGGGCATTCAAAAACTGCGTCAGGCTTTAGAAATCTACCAACCTCAAGTTAGTATTTTGAATCCCAAACCAGACCAAGTGCTTCAGGATACATATATATCTGTGCAGCTCCAAGTCAAGGACTTACCGATTTTCAAAGATGCTAACCTAGGCTTGGGCCCGCACCTTCAGGTGTTCTTGGACAACAAACCCTATCAGGCGGTGTACGACACAAACCAGCCTTTAGAACTCTCCGACTTAGAACCCGGAACCCACACCCTGAGAGTTTTTGCCTCGCGCCCTTGGGAAGAAAGCTTTAAAAACGAAGGTGCTTTCGCCCAAACCACCTTTCACGTTTTCACCAAAACTCAGGACAATAATCCCGATCGCACTTTACCTCAACTTACCTATAACCAGCCCCAAGACACCTACGGGGGCCAACCCATCTTGCTAGACTTTTACTTGACAAATGCTCCCCTGCATCTAGCGGCTCAAGAAAACTCCCAAGATGAAATACTTGATTGGAAAATTCGAGCCACAGTCAACGGGGAAACTTTTGCGATCGACCAATGGCAACCTATATATCTTAAAGGCTTCAAACCAGGGAAAAATTGGGTACAGCTAGAATTTATCGACGAACAAGGAAATCTCGTCAAAAACGCCTTCAATAATACAGTCAGACTGATAAATTACCAACCCCAAGGACAAGATACCCTGTCTAAATTAGTGCGGGGCGAACTAACAGCAGCAGAAACACGCGGTATAGTCGATCGCACCTACAAACCCGAAACACCAAAACCCGCACCTGTATTAGAAACATCAATTGTCAAACCCTCTCCTGCGGTTCCAGAAACTCCAGTTACTAAACCCAGTCAAGATCAAAAAGTTGATCCTGAAGTCGAGCAAATTCCAATAACTAAACCAACACCGACACCAACACCAGAAACCCCCAAAATTGTCGAGCAAGTTCCAGTAACTGAACCAACACCGACAGCAACACCAGAACCAGAAACCCCCAAAATAGTTAAACCAATTAAAATAACAGAAATAACCGTCCCAGAACAAACCATTTCTGAACCAGAAAATCACCCCAAATCCGAACAGAAAGTCGAAAATTAAACCCAAAAAACATCTTTCCATATTCATCAGCATTCATCCGTATCAATCTGCCTACATCTGCGGTCAAAAATCCCAAATCCCAAATCTAAAATCTAAAATCGAATGACCTACCTCGAAACAGCAGCCAAATTCTACAGCGACGTAGCCGAAACCCCGCAAATCGGACTTTGCTGCGTCCAAAGTAGCCCCTTGCAACTGCCAGGATTAAACATCCCCGAACAAATGCAGGAAATGAATTACGGCTGCGGTACAACAGTCCACGCCGCCGAACTTGTCGGCAATCCAGTCGTCCTGTATGTAGGAGTTGGTGGCGGCTTAGAAGCACTCCAGTTTGCCTATTTTTCCCGCCAAAAAGGAGCAGTAATTGCCGTCGATCCAGTTTCAGCAATGCGAGACGCGGCCACACGCAATTTACAAATTGCCGCCCAAGAAAATGATTGGTTTGATGCTAGTTTCGTGGAAATCAGATCAGGCGATGCTTTTGCATTACCAATGCCCGATGCTTCTGTCGATGTTGTTGCCCAAAATTGCTTGTTTAATATCTTTGAACCTGCGGATTTAGCTAAAGCATTAAAAGAGACTTATCGGGTGTTAAAACCAGGTGGTAGATTATTGATGAGCGATCCGATCGCAACTCGCACAATTCCGCAGCATTTAAAAGAAGACGATCGCCTGCGCGCCTTGTGTTTGTCCGGTGCTCTGACCTACGCAGAATACGTTCAACACCTTGTAGACGTAGGTTTTGGGCAAGTGGAAGTGCGGGCGAGAAGGCCTTATCGATTGCTCGACAAACACAATTACAAATTGGATGCGGATTTGCTGTTAGAAAGCCTGGATTCGGTGTCTTTCAAAGTGCCTGTACCGGATGACGGAGCTTGCATTTTCACTGGCAAGACGGCGATTTATGCGGGGATGGAAGAGCTGTTTGATGACGGGGCTGGTCACGTTTTGCAACGAGGAGTTCCGGCGGCGGTGTGCGATAAAACTGCTGGGAATTTGGGGGGATTAATGCCGGATAAGGTGTTGATTACTGATTCGACTTGGCATTATAACGGTGGCGGTTGCTGTTAGGACAAAACCTACACCAACAAAAATGTATATAGTGTAGGTTGGGTTGAGGCTTTGCGAAACCCAACTCTTTCAAAATAATGTGTTGGGTTTCGCTGACGCTCTACCCAACCTACAAAATCTATGAGAGAAACACCGCGAGTGCTGGTTTCAGAGATGAGTCGTAAAACCCCTCAGACATTCACCAACATTCTCTTTCCAATCGCCCGGTAGATTTGGGAAGAATCAAGAGTCGATTGACATACTCCCCGGCGTGAACGCGCGGGGATTCTTGACACTTCACGGAGATGTGCCACAAGTGGTCTTACCTTCTCTCTGTGTCCATTTAGAGTCGTGGCAATGCCCTATCCCGACTTTGTTTATATTCTTAGCTGCATTCTGATCGCGATCGTGTTCGATGCCGCAATTCAAGCATTGAACCGATCGAATTTTCAAATCCAATTTCCCCCATCTAAAACCACAATTTGAACAAATTTGACTTGTGGGTTCCCAGCGACTAATTACCCTAAACTCTCTGCCAAACTTTTCAGACTTAGCCTCGCACAAAGCTCTAAACTCGTACCATCCCTGTTGGCTAATCGCCCTGGCAAGTTTACGGTTTTTGACCATGCCAGACACGTTCAAATCTTCCAAAATAATAGTTTGATTCTCACTAACAACTTTCGTCGATAGTTTGTGTAAAAAGTCTTTACGGGTATCTGCAATTTGATTGTGCAGTTTGGCTATTTTAATCCGAGTTTTGTTTCGGCGCTTTGAGTCTTTGGGCTGCCTTGCCAACTTGCGTTGCAGTCTGCGAATTTTTCGGTCTAACTGTTTGTAGCTTGGACTTTGGGCTGATGTTCCATCACTCATCACTGCAAAGGTCTTAATACCTAGATCGATGCCGATGCTGTGGTTTTTAGCTTCGACAATATCGGCATTAATCTCTACAACAAAGCTCAGGAAATAACGATTAGCGCAATCTTTAATTACT
>NZ_JAKJHX010000058.1 GCF_021648855.1 Tychonema litorale BBK16
TTATAAAAAAGCTATTTACTTACTCTATTATACTATGACTTGCTGATAGAATCAAGAAAATTAAAGCCGGCCACTGAAGAAGGGGCTTTAGACCCAGCTTTTTGGTAAGGACACAGCAATGCCGTTTTCCTACAGCGATTAATCTGTATATTGCGATCGCCATGATATTTTGATACAGTTATATGTTTGTACATAACTATGCTTACCGCCGGAATTGTCGGACTGCCTAACGTTGGCAAATCTACCTTGTTTAATGCTTTGGTGGCGAATGCCAAGGCGACTGCTGCTAATTTTCCTTTTTGTACGATCGAGCCAAATACGGGTATCGTGGCAGTACCAGACGAACGTTTGAAGGTGCTGAGTGATATTTCCACTTCCGCGCAAACAGTGCCTACACGGATGGAGTTTGTGGATATTGCAGGTTTAGTGAAGGGTGCAAGTCAGGGAGAAGGATTGGGAAATCAGTTTTTGTCTCATATTCGGGCCGTAGATGCGATCGCCCACGTTGTCCGCTGTTTCGACAATGATGATATCATCCACGTTGCCGGTTCCGTCGATCCGATCCGAGATATTGACATTATCAATCTCGAACTAATTTTAGCAGATTTAGCTCAAATTGAACGCAGGCTCGATCGCACTCGCAAACAAGCCCGCAGCAATAAGGAAGCTCAAGCAGAAGTGGACATCCTCGAAAAATTGGTCGAGGTTTTGAATGCCGGGAAACCAGCGCGGCAGTATAGTTTCACAGATGAGGAAGCTGAATTAGTTAAAGGTTTGGAATTACTGACAAATAAGCCAATTATCTATGCAGCCAATGTATCTGAAGACGATTTAGGAACAGGAAATAGCTATGTCGAACAAGTGCGAGAAATAGCAGAAGCAGAAAATGCTAAGGTTGTGATAGTTTCGGCACAAGTTGAGTCAGAATTAGTGGAGTTACCAGAGGAAGAACGGCTCGATTTCCTCGAATCTCTGGGTGTAAAAGAAGGTGGCCTAAAATCCTTGATTCGAGCCACTTACGAATTATTGGGTTTGCGGACTTATTTTACCAGCGGGCCAAAGGAAACTCGCGCTTGGACAATTATCGCCGGAATGCTAGCACCACAAGCTGCGGGCGTGATTCACTCAGATTTTGAACGGGGTTTCATCCGAGCCGAAACTGTAGCTTATCAAGATTTAGTTACGACGGGCGCAATGAATGCAGCCAAGGAAAAAGGCCTGGTTCGCAGTGAAGGAAAAGAGTATGTTGTCCAAGAAGGGGATGTGTTGTTGTTCCGATTTAATGTTTAGCTTTTTTAAGGAGATTGGCACATGGATATCGTTTCGCTGGCAATTGCTTGGCTAGTTACTTCGGTAAGCTTTTTTATCATTTCCAAATTGCCCATCGGGGTAGATATTGACAGTTTTGGAAAAGCGATGCTTTCGGCGGCGGTTTTTGGACTGCTAAATGCTTTGGTGCGGCCGCTTTTTGTGGTTTTGGGTTTTCCGTTTGTGTTGGTAACTTTTGGTTTGTTTATGATTGTTATCAACGCTGCTATCTTTGGATTGGCGGCTTGGGTAGTGGATGGATTTCGCTTGCGGTGGGGAATTTGGAGTGCTTTGCTTGGGGCTATCGCCCTCGGTTTTATTAACTCTTTGCTCTATCAGGTGTTGGCGACGCTGCCTAGTGTAAGGTAGATAAATTACTCCTGGACGCACTCCGACAAAGAAACCGGGTTTTTAATCAAGTCTGCCGGTTACAATCATGTATTTTCTTGAAAAACCCGGTTTCTGGCCCCCTTATGTGTAAGAAATTAGGAGACGGCACGTGCAGTCTCCTCTATATCATTCCGGTGTTACCGGAATTGATATAACGAGTAGAAAGAGGTATTTGTCAGCTAATTATCAGGCTCAAAACCCTCTCTTTTTCTCCTATTATCAACTTGCCAATCCGCATTTTCACCGCCAATGATTAACTCTTCCAGCGTCACAAATTCTTTGCTTAGTTGCTGAAAAACATTAATCAAAACATCGAGTCCGATCGCATCGCTAGTACCCAAATCAAACCAGCAGCGAGCCCAAACTCCCTCATACTCAATCTCTCCCATGTTGTGCATCAAAGCCATCATGCTCTGATCGGCCAGATTAACATCATAGTCCATGTCATTGATATCTAAGCCCTCATCTTGCACTTGCAGGTTTTCGGCATTAAATCCTCCGAGTTTTCCCAAGAAAAACCAAGAGTCAAACACCTCTTCAATATACTGCTTTTCACCATTAGAAGGAACATTGCTGAACTTCAGCCAAATCCACAGATCAAATGGATTAAATTCGCGAAACTGTACTTGCATCAATTTTTACTCTTGTTATTGAGAACCGCCAAGATGGTACTATATTGTCAACTGCTGTTCCCTGAGCGGAGTCGAAGGGTCAACAATCAACTGTCAACACAAATTACAGCGGTGGTAAGGCTGTCGGCCCCCAGATACCATCTGCATCTCGAATCTTATCGCGCATTGGGTCACAGTCGCGAGATTTGTTGTCGAGACGGTTGTGAGTTTTGCACTGCTGGAAGAAGATTTCTGCAACTAAACTTCTCGGTAGTTGCTCTGGTTTTGCTAAGGCTGCATCGAAGTTTTTTCGAGCTTCCTCTAGTAAAGTTTTATTGTTGTCTTTACCATCTTTACCCTTTGCCTGAGAAGATAAAATTTGCGCTTTGAGATAAAGAACTTCTGGATTTTTTGGTGTTTCTATAAGTGCTTTATTGGTAAATTCTAGGGCTGGATCGTACTTCTTCAAATCCCTATAACCTACTGCAATTCCCCGATAAGCTAAGTAGCGGGGAGAGGCTTTTTGTTCTAGTCTTTGAATTGCTTCATTAGCATTGGAAAAGGGCAGATTTGTGGCTAGCATTAAATCCATGTAGCCTTTGATTAAGTTTAGTTCCGGGTCGTTTGGAGCTATTTTCTCAGCGGCATCTAGATATTGAAATACTACTCGCAATTTGCTAAGAGCTTGAGGTGCGCCTTTAGCTGTTCCTGATTTGGCTATGACATTTGCCCCTTCTAGAAAGTGACCTGCTGCTGCGTAAATGTTGCCGCGCAGGGGACTTGTCTTGCTCAATTTCTCCGCTACTTCGCGGGTTTTTCGCGCGTAGGAATCCATCGATTTGAAGTCTTGCTCGATGTAGGATAATGAGGCAGCCATTGCATAGGCTAATGGTTCGTTTGGTTCGGAGGATAGTGCTTGTTGAACTTGAGTTTTTGCTGCTTTGTAGTTCCCTTGCTGAAACATGGTTTTGAAGGCGGTTTCGGTGTTGGGCCCGATCGCCTGTGGGTTACTTGTACGAAAGGGATCGCCCGCTATTGCTGAGTTGATGCAGATGCTCAGGGCGATCGCAAGTGGGGCGATCGTCCACACTTTATGTTTGGAACTTAACATTTGTTTGCCAATGGATGCTAAAATAGTTTTCATCATCGTCAACTCTCAACAACCAATTAATTTCTACAGGGAATCTGAAAGTTAAAAGTTCCCACTTCCCGGCTCGACTAAACAAGCCTTAACCATTAATAGCACAACCTACTAACAACTGCCAACTACCAACTGTCAACTAACAACTGCCGTTAATGCTTAATCTAAAAAACTTAGTCTATCATCCTACAGCCTGTCCGAATGCTATTCTCAAAAATATTAACTTAGAACTGCCATCACAGCAAATGGGGCTGATTGTCGGGCGCAGCGGTTCAGGGAAAAGTACCCTATTAGAAATATTAGCAGGTTTAGCAGAAAAAACTAGCGGCGACATCCGCTGGCGAGAACAAGAATTAACGCCGGAACACTTGCAACAGTTAGGGGGTTTAGTATTTCAATTTCCAGAAAGGCATTTTTGCGGAGGCACAATTTTAGAAGAATTGCGATTGGGACACCCGGAATTAGGACAAGAACAAATCAACAAAGCAATGACAGAAGTAGGACTCGGACATTTGCCAATGGGTGCTTCGCCCCACGCTTTGAGTGGTGGCCAACAGCGACGAGTGGCACTAGCGGTGCAGTTAATTCGCCAGCCGCATTTACTGCTGTTGGACGAACCGACTGCGGGTTTGGATTGGTCGATGCGCCGACAGTTGGTAAGCTTATTGGGGAAGTTAAAAAATCACTGGACTTTGTTGATTGTCACGCACGATGCTAGCGATTTATTGAGCGTTGCCGATCGATTTTGGACTTTAAACCACGGAGATTTGCAGCAAGTCGATCGGGCTAAATTAGAAGCTAAAGAAACGAGTTTTGTTAATTCTTAGTTATTTATTAGTCATTGGTCATTGGTCATTGGTCATTGGTGATTAGTCATTAGTTGAGAGTAGGTCAAGAAAGAATAGGAATAAAAGATGAATCAGATTACAATGCCTGTATTGCCGAAGATGAATGAGTTGTGGCAAGAATCCCTGAATTGGGTTCCGAATCAGTCGCAACAGCAACAATTTCAGCGGCTTTACGAATTGATTTTTGAGGGCAACCGCTATTTAAATTTAACTCGAATTACTGAGCCGATCGAGTTTTGGGAAAAACATTTGTGGGATTCTTTGCGGGGGATCGCGAGGCTGCTGCCAGCTAATGGCAATACAGAGGAAATTCCAGATTTTACCGGACAACCGATGCTCAAAACGATTGATATCGGGACTGGTGGAGGTTTTCCAGGGTTGCCTGTGGCGATCGCACTGCCACATTTATCAGTTACTTTGCTCGATTCTACCCGCAAAAAAATTGATTTCCTAGAAACAGTTTTGCCATCATTAACCATAGAAAATGCTGCAACTTTGCTGGGTAGATCCGATGAAATTTGGCGACAACCTCATCACAAAGCAGCTTATGATATTGCCTTGCTCAGAGCAGTGGGAGCAGCATCTCTCTGTGCTAAATATGCACTACCTTTCCTCAAGGATGGCGGTTTAGCTGTACTTTATCGTGGCAATTGGACAGTGGAAGAAGAGGCAGAGTTACAAAGTGCGATCAAGAATTTGGGTGGCACAATTGAATCAGTCGAAGCATTCACAACACCCGTGAGTCAGGGCGCGCGACACTGCGTTTACTTGCGGAAAGTTGTACAGCAATTAGAACGTCCTCGCTAGTAGGGACACGGCAGTGCCCATAGGTGTCAACTTAAGGTAAAACCCAGTCAGAGACTGTTGTTTGACTATTAAATCTAGATCCCCCCTAGCCCCCCTTAAGAAGGGGGGGACAGGAGTCTTTTCAAAGTCCCCCTTCTTAAGGGGGATTTAGGGGGATCTAGACTAAGGTAAAACCGAGAGATACCAATAGTTTCAGGCTTAAGTTGACACTAATGGGCAGTGCCGTGTCCTCTATGTAACTGGTTCCCAGGCTCCAGCCTGGGAAACCATATCCAGAGGCTCTGCCTCGCTTGGAAAAAACCTTGTTTAATTTAACCAATCGCCTTTTCGTAACGCTTGTTAATCTCAGCCCAACTAACAACATTCCACCAAGCTTTTAAGTAGTCGGCGCGCAAGTTTTGGTATTTGAGATAATAAGCGTGTTCCCAAACATCATTACCCATGATTGGATAATTTCCATCCATTAAAGGAGTGTCTTGATTTGGAGTAGTTGCAATCTCAAGTTTGCCAGTTGTTGTGCGGACTAACCACACCCAACCACTGCCAAAACGCTTTGTACCTGCATCATTAAATTTTGCTTTAAAAGCATCAGCACTACCGAAGCTTTCGTTAATTGCTTTGGCAAGGGAACCAGTGGGTTCACCACCACCTTTGGGACTCATTATTTCCCAAAACATACTATGATTTATATGTCCTCCACCATTATTACGAACTGCTGTGCGAATATCTTCCGGCACTTTGGTCAAGTCCCGCAGCATATCTTCTGCACTCATATTTTTGAGTTGCGGGTATTTGTTAACAGCATCATTGAGGTTTTTAACGTAGGCGGCGTGGTGTTTGTCGTGATGAAATTGCATTGTCCGCGCATCGATGTGCGGTTCTAAGGCATTATATTCGTATGGCAGAGGTGGCAGTGTAAAAAGCCCTGGAGTTTGTGCTATTTTGGTTCCTCCAGTAGTTGGACTTGCTTGCGCTAGATTATTTCCTGACGCTTGGCAAGGACCTGCGGTAATAGCTCCAACACTGGCAGTTAGTAAGTACAAAAAATCTCTGCGTTTAAGAGTCATATACACTACCTAAGTGAATTATTAACTGTTTTAGATTATATTACATAATTCCTAGATTCCTGATTTCTTGAAGAACTTGGGAATCTAAAATAACATCGTTTTACGTTTGATTAGGTTGATTTACTTACTCTTGAGATAAGCGTTGAACAACTTCACCTCCAAAAAGGCAATCCGCTGCTTTCAGAATACCGGGAATTTCAGCAGCGTGGGGGCTGTGGGCGAGACAGCGACGCAAGTCTAATTCATCGATGCGATCGGCTTTTTCGCCAGGGAACCAGTGGCTGGCGTTGCCAAGCAGATTATAGCGCATTTTGCAATAGTCGATCGCATTATAAGCATTCGCTAAGTTCCATAGCCACAAAATCACATAAATATTAATATTTCCGGGTGTATTTTCTATGGTTGGTAAACCAATGTGCCAAGTTTTAAACCACTTTTCTCCTAATTGATGAATTGCTGCTGTTTCCAATCTTGCTAATATCGGTGGCAAAACTTCATCGGCTCTATCTAATAATTCTACAACTTTAAGATGCTCGTTAAAATCTTCAGGTATTGCAGCACCTAAACTTAAAGTATGTACTTGCAGATTGGACAAACAAAACAAGTCGTTAAATACCATAGGACTGAGTGGATAGCACAAGTCGATCAATTTTTGGGGTGGGTTATAAAGTTGACCACCTTTGTCGGAAGGACTGATGATAAATACGCCCATGTCATGACGTTTGGCAGCTTCAATTGCTGGCGAATTAATTTGATTTATGTAGTACCAGTGTAAGTTCAGATAATCGAATTGATTGGTTTCAATCGTTTTGACAATTACATCTGTTGGGCCGTGAGTTGAAAAACCAATAAACCGAACTTTGCCTTCTGATTGTAATTTCTTGGCAACACCCATGCAGCCACCTGGACGCATAGAATCTTCTAGTAATTCCCATGTATTGATTCCATGTATAGACAACAAATCAACGTATTCTAGTTGCAAATAAGCTAGGGATGTTTCAAATTCTTCGCGAAAGTCCTGGGAGTTGGATTTTGGAGTAATTTTAGTCTGAATGATCAAGTTTTCGCGGGGAAATTTCGGCAATATCAATCCTAATTGCATCTCGGAAGTGCCGTAACCGCGAGCAGTTTCTATATGATTAATTCCGCATTCTATAGAGTAGCGAATTGTTGCTTCTAGATTTTGTTGATTGTTAGGTGGAATTTCATGGGCTGGTACGTCTTGCCATTTATATTGGTATCTCATGCCACCGCAGGAAAAGACTGGCATTGATAATTCTGTGCGGCCGAATCTGCGATATTGCATCATAAGTAGAAGGAAGAAGGAAGAAGGAAGAAGGAAGAAGGAAGAAGGAAGAAGGAAGAAGACACTTCGCTCAGTGTACGACTGAGAATATTCGACTTCGCTCAGTTTACTATTAAGACTATTCGGATTTTCGAGAACAGGCAAGATGCCTGTTCCACAAAGAGTATATGATTACCCTTTGGAAAGTTATGATTGTTTGAAAATCTCGCGGACTACTGGTTTGCCGTCTTTGATTTCGCCCACCAAAACTAAATCTGTGCAGTTGACAAACAAGCCATTTTCTAACACACCAGGAATATTATTTAAGGTTTTTTCTAGTTCGACTGGATTGTCTAGATTGTCGAATTGGACATCAATTACCATGTTACCTTGGTCGGTAATTACTGGGCCTGCTTTTCTGATTCCCATGCGGAGTTCTGGTTTTCCTCCGAGTTTTTCGATGGCGCGGGTAACGGGTGCGATCGCCATTGGGATTACTTCGATGGGAACTCGAAAAGTTGAACCCAATTTATCTACCATTTTGGAACTGTCAACTACTACGATAAACTGAGCGGCGAGGCAATCGACAACTTTTTCGCGAGTGTGGGCTGCGCCACCACCTTTGATGAGGTTGAGGTGGGTATCAACTTCATCCGCACCGTCAATAGCAATGTCTATTCTGTCAATTTCATCGAGTGTTGTCAACGGCACTCCGTATTGCTTGGCTAACACTTCGGATTGAAAAGATGTGGGAACTCCTTTGATATCTTTGAGTTCACCTGATTTTATGCGATCGCCCAAGGCCTGAATGGTATAAGCTGTAGTTGACCCTGTGCCCAGTCCGACAATCATACCGGATTTTACGCGATCGGCGGCAGCAAACCCGACTTGCTGTTTCATCAATTTTACGGAATCTTGTTCAGTCGTCATGTTAGATACTCCTCAATAATTTTAAGATTATAGCATTGAGACAGCAGGTAAGATATGTTAATAGATGGTGCACTTAGTTACTGTGATCCCGATGGTGGGTAAAATAGCTGAATAGTATTAGTATCAAAACTATAAGAGTGGTAGAATAAATGATTGCGGAGTCGTTGGTGAATTTAGAGGCAGCTCAAGCTTATTTCCAAAAAGCCAATCGGCTGAAAGAGACAGGGAGGTTTGATGATGCGATCGCACATTATCGTAAATCTCTAGAGTTCAACCGGGAAGATGCGGATGTTTACAAGAGGTTGGCGGAAGTTTATGCTTTGCAAGGGGAATTTGACCAGGCGATCGATTCCTGTAATCTCGCTCTTGAATTTAACCCTAATTTTGCTTCGGCTTACCTGACTATCGGCAATGTTTTGCATAGTCAAAACAAGCTAGATATGGCAATTCAAGCTTATTTGGCTGCTTTGAAGATTCAGCCAGAATTTGCTGAAGCTAGCGCTAATTTAGGCAGTATGTATTACAAGTTAGGGCAATTGGCTGAGGCTGAAAAATCTTACCAAATAGCTATTGTAATTAATCCCGCTTTGTGTAGTGTACACTCGATGCTTGGTAGTGTTTTGCAGCATCAAGGCAAGTTGGATGCGGCTATTGTTTGTTATCAAAAAGTGCTGGAATTGCAACCTGGAGATGCAAGTACAGCCGAGAAATTATCCGATTTGCTTAAACAAAAAGATGGGGAAATTTCATCGAGTAAGTTTATTGAATTAGAATCAGAATCAGCAGAACCACAAGCAGTATCTGTCAACAAAGATGAAGGCTACGGCTTGCAACCCTCCAGCATCAATTTACCGCCATCCGAAACAACTAAAAACTTAAATACACCTTTCACAAACCCTGCTGAAGTTTCTGAACAAGTTTCACCGTTGAATATTCCCAATAGTGAACAAACTGCTAGTTTTAAAGAAGTTGAGCACTACAAAAGTCTGGCAGAAGATTATTTGGTTACAGGCAAGATTCAAGAGGCGATTGCAGCTTGTCATCTTGCGATCAAAACTCGACCAGACTATATCCATGCTTACGTGACTTTAGGGAATGCGTTGCAAGCGGGTGGTAAGATAGAAGCTGCGATTCGTTCCTATTCTCAAGCCTTAGAATTGCAGCCAAATTTTGCGGAAGTGCGGGCAAATATTGGCAGTATGTATTTCAAAATGGGGAGTTTACCAGAGGCGATCGCACATTATCAAGAAGCCATTGCTCTTGGCCCTAATTTGGCGGGTGCTCACTGGAATCTAGGGAAAGTATATCACAAACATGGGGACATTGATGCGGCGATCGCCTGTTTCCAGAAAACATCCGAACTCAACCCTCAGCTAGTCGGTGCAGACTTCCACTTCAACTTGGGAAACCGACTTTTCACTGAAGGGAAGCGGGATGAAGCGATTGACAGCTACTCTAAGGCGATCGCGATTAAGCCAGATTGGGCAGAAGCCTATGCTAACATCGGCAGCGCGCGATCGCAACAAGGCAATCTTGATGCAGCCATCACCTATTATCAAAAAGCTGTAGAATTAAAGCCTGAATTAGAAGTTTTACACTCCAATCTTGCTAACTCATTTTTGCAGCAAGGAAAGTACGAATCAGCAATTTCCAGTTACCAAAGTGCGTTAAAAATTAAGCCAGACTGGGCAGATGTTCATGCTAATTTGGGGAATGCTTTATCCATGTTAGGGAAGCTGGAAGAAGCCCAGGCTAGCTATCAGGAAGCCCTGGTATTCAAACCAAATTGGGCAGAAGTTTACTGCCGGATGGGACACATTCAGAAACAGGATAAGCCTTTGGAGGCGATCGCAAATTTTGAAAAAGCGATTGAATTCAACCCCAAATTCAGCGAAGCCCACCAACAATTGTGCGACTTGCTAAGCCATTCCACCAACCTAGCAGGAGCCCGCAGAGTCGCCGACAAATACTGCGAATACTGTGGCGAAGAAGTTCCAGTCATGTCAGCTACAGCCTATGTTTTCTCCTATCTGCAATCTGGGGTTAGCGAACAGGCAATTCAAAAGCTAGAAGAAATCGAAGAACTCTGCTATCAAAAAGTAGAAACATTCACCAACATGGAGCTAAAACTGCTCTACGAAATCTTCTTATTTGCAGTTTCCCATCTGCGAGATAATCGCGAGAAAAATGCCAGTTTCTACCGATTAGTTGCCAAAGAATACTACAAAAAAGTCCTACCGCCACGGCAATTAATTGATAAAATCAAACCATTCAATTTCCCAACAAACCAACAACCTTTAAGAATCGGTTTCCTCTCAAAACACTTCCGTCGTCACTCTGTGGGTTGGTGTAGCGAAGCTTTAATTCGTGAGTTAAGCCGGATCACTCCCCACGTTCACCTGTACGTCACTGGCAAACTTAACAAAGATGAAGTTACCCAGCGATTTGAAGACATGGCGGGCAAATTCTACTGGCCGAAAAAGTATCCAAATGGTTTTGCAGATGGTGGCGAAATTCTGGCAGAAGTCAGACAAGACGATTTGGATGTGTTAATAGATTTAGACTCGATGACAGTCCCAACAAATGTGGAAGTGCTACACCAATATCCCGCCGGAATTTGTGTTTCTTGGCTGGGATTTGATGCACCTTATATCTCTGACAATCATTATTTTCTGTGCGATGAACATACTCACCCAGCCGGAGTTGAAAAACATTACTTAGAAAAGTTGGTTAGATTACCAAGTTGTTCAGTAGCTATTGGGGCGTTGCAAAGCATTTCGGTGGATCGAGATGCGATTAGAAATTCCTTGGGAATTGGGTTAAATCAAATGACTTATTTGTGCGTTGCACCAGGGAGAAAAACTAATCCTGAAATGGTACGCGCTCAAGTTAAAATCCTTAAGGAAGTTCCTGATAGTTTGTTGATTCGGAAAGGCCAAGGTGATCCTGATATTATTCACAGCACTTACCGGGAAGAATGCGCTATTCAAGGAGTAGATTTTAATCGGATTAAGTTTGTTGGGCAAACAAAAACGGAAGAAGAACATCGGGCTATTTATTATGTTGCTGATGTGCTTTTAGATTCCTATCCTTACAATGGTGGTACTCACAATTTAGAGGCTTTGTGGGCAAATTTGCCAGTGGTAACTCGATCCGGTGACCAATATTTGTCGCGGATGGGTTATGCTTTTCTGAAAAGTGCAAATCTCGATGTTGGCGCGGCGTGGAGTTGGGAAGAATATACTCAGTGGGGAGTTAAGTTTGGGCGGGATGCTAGCTTCCGAAATGCGGTGAAACAACATTTGATTAAGTCTAAACAGCCAGAACATCTTGCACCTTTGTGGAATCCTCAAAAGTTGGCAAGGGAAATGTATGAAGTGTTTCAGCAACTGTTGGGAGTTAAGGGTTAAGGGTTGAGGGTTGACAGTCAGCTCTTTTTGTGAATTTTTGTAACAAAATCTGTGAAACTGCATAAAAACTACGCCGAGAGTCAGATGAATACATAGATGATTCATAATATCCCGATCGCACTCAAGATGTAATTTAGTGCGATCGCTTTTTTTGTAGTGCAATAATTATCCAAAAGCGACAACTGTTTTAAATATAATTGTGGAATAACAGACCTGCGATGATATTATAGTAGTGGTTTATTTTTTAATTTCAATAAATTCTAATATAGATGACTGATTTCTTAACTGCTGCATTATATAAGTTCGTTGAACTACTGGATTTTGCCGAACTCAGAGCACCGCTACTAGCCTGCTGCGAAGCCAACCAAGTCGTTGGTACTATTCTGCTGGCTGAAGAAGGTATTAATGGAACGATCGCAGGTGCACCCGAAAATGTCTATACAGTGCTGGCATTTCTGCGAAGTGATGCCCGTTTTGCTGATTTGGTACACAAGGAATCTTACTCAACCAAACCACCTTTTTACCGCCTCAAGGTACGTTTGAAGCGCGAAATCGTCACTCTGGGTGTACCTGATATTAATCCAAACCAGATGGCTGGTCAATATGTCAAGCCCGAAGAGTGGAACAAATTGCTTGACGATCCTGATGTTGTTGTGGTTGATGTGCGTAATGACTACGAAGTATCGATCGGGACTTTTAAAGGTGCGATTAATCCCCAAACTAAAAGTTTTTCGGAATTACCTGAATGGGTGGAACAAGAAACTGCTTTACACCATAAACCCAAGGTAGCAATGTTTTGTACTGGTGGGATTAGATGTGAGAAATCTACGGCATTTTTGCGTAAGGTAGGTTTTGATGAAGTCTATCATCTCGAAGGCGGGATTTTGAAATATTTAGAAGTAGTTCCGGAAGCAGAAAGTCGCTGGGAAGGCGAATGTTTTGTGTTTGATGAACGTGTCACAGTTGGCCAGGGATTAAAGCCCGGTGATTATGAACTTTGTCGTGGTTGTGGACATCCAATTAGTCCAGAAGATCGAACTTCAGAATTATTTGTCGTGGGCGTGAGTTGTCCTTATTGTTATGGTACTAAAACTGAAGTACAAAAACAAGGTTTATCGGAGCGGCAACGTCAGGTTGAGTTGGCGAATAGTCGCAATCAAAAACATATCGGTGCGCGTTATGATGCTCAGGAATAAAGTAGATGATAGCACCAAGTGAAGGTATTTCAAACTACCCAATTTTGTATTCTTTTCGCCGCTGTCCCTATGCGATGCGGGCGCGTTTGGCGTTAGTTGCGATCGGGATGGTGTGTGAGTTGCGAGAGGTTGTCTTGCGCGATAAACCACGGGAATTGTTGGATGTTTCCCCGAAAGGTACAGTACCAGTATTAATCGATCGCAATGGCCGGGTATTCGACGAGAGTATGGATATCATGTTTTGGGCTCTGCGGCAACAGGATCCTGAACAATGGTTGATACCAGAGCAGGGTTCGGTTGCGGAAATGCTGGAATTGGTCGATAAATGCGATCGGGGTTTTAAATATCATCTTGACCGTTATAAATACCCTAATCGTTATGAAAATACCGAGGCAATTGTTCACCGGGCTGAAGGTTATTTGTATCTGGAAATGCTCAACGCACGGTTAAGGGAGACCAAGTATTTATTTGGGAATCGTGTGGCTTTGGCTGATATGGCGATCGGACCTTTTGTTCGTCAATTTGTTCATACCGATTTAGGATGGTTTAGCGAACAGCCATTGGCATATTTGCAGGATTGGTTAACTGAGTTTTTAGACTCCGAAATTTACACTCGGATTATGCAGAAATATCCGAAATGGGAATCCGGGAATGAGTGCGTTGTTTTTCCTGAACCCAAGTGCAAGTTATGACAAGTAATCAATCTGCATTAGCTAAATTACTATGTGGAAATTTAGTTGCTGATGGAGAAGGTATTGATGAGGTACTAAGTCATTTATCATTGTCAATTGATAATGTTGTTATAGAGCTTAGAAGACTAGAATCCTCAACTCCTAACCAAATTTCATTATTTGCCCCTTTTTTAGGAAGAAGTATACTAGAATTGGGATGTACGGCACTGATTGCGAGGCTCGATCCTTTTAGAGTTCTCCTGCTTAGAGAACATCAAAAGCAGCCTAATTATCAAATAGATAAGTCTAATAAGTCGTCTATCCGTTGGCAAGGTGATGTTTTCGCAGACAAGGTTACTGATCTTTGGGCTGACAAGTCACTTCAAAACCCTACTAGAGCTTTGCTTGGAGATTATTATAAGACATTAATATGGTCTGCTAACTTTGACAATCTGTTAGATGCAATCAAAGATGTCAGTGGAGATGAATGGATAGCCGAGCTTAGAAGAAAAGATTTTAATAGATTTTATAATGAAACTTTAAATGATTTTTCGAGTCTCTACTCTGAGCTTTCAAAAGGAGTACATCATGAACTGGTAATTCCTTTAAGTTCAGCCTTTGATCCAGAAACAATTCAACCGCTGATAGAGAAAACTGTTCGCAATATCGCTACCCTGGGCTTATTTGTTTCTGTAGTCAGTCATACACTGAATAACATCGATATTCAAGAAGCGATAGCAACGTATAAAGAAATTCAAGAAATTGGAGTTTTATAATGGTTAATCTTATTTCTGAAAATCCATCCTTGATATTAGCCGCAGAAGACTGTCCGGCTGAAGACTTTGAACAATTGCATTATTTTTCAAAGCAAGAACAGCGCTTCATTTCTAATTTGATTGCTCATGGTCCAGTGTTACTAAAAGGCGCACGCGGCAGTGGAAAAAGTGCGCTGATGATCGAAGCATCGAGAAGAATGTATCCTGCAAACCCTCTAAGCTCTGCATTTGGGATATACATCAGTCTTCGTCATCTTGAATTACTTAGAACTGAAGGTGAGAAGTATGAAAAAATGTTATGTCAGCTAATAATTAATGCAGTAAATGAGACAATCATCAAAGCAGGCAATATCTTTGAATTTGAGTCTCTGCCAAACATCACATCACTTCAGAGAGAATTATCTAGTTTATCGATTGCGTCTCGGAAAAGGATAGTTATTTTATTTGATGACGCGGCTCACATTGGTCGAGAAGCTCCTCTCCATGAATTTTTCGATATATTTAGGACTTTATCAAGCAGTATAATATCGTGCAAAGCTGCTATTTACCCTGGAGTTACTAAATTTGGAACAAGGTTTGATGTATATAATGATGCTACTGTCATCGATGTTTCAAGGAATTATGAACTAGAAGGGTATAATGCTAACTTTACTGAGATAATTAGAAAAAGGTCTTTTATGGGAATTCCTCAAGAGTCTTTCTCTGGTGAGCTTAATGTAGAAAACGTTGCTGGGTTTATGGGACGGGCTGTACTTGGAAACATGAGAGGATTTATATTTGCATGGAATCATCTATCTGAAAACTGTAAAAACGGTAAGATTGGTTACGCCAATCTCACAGAGACACTGATATACCTTGCCAGTAATTATTATTGGCCATTGATTGAAGAGCTTAAACCAAAACTTGGTAATTATGCACCCATGATCGATCCTGCAACCGAGATTGCGGAATTGATATTTCGGGAAGCTGGGGAGGATAATAAACAGGATGTACTTATTTTAAGAGAGATTGCACAACGTCTGTCAAAGCCATTAGAACTACTGGAATATACTGGATTTATTTCAATCCGAGATGTTTCACGGGCAATGAAATCGAGAGGAAGAGGAACAAGATATAGCTTGAATCTATGCACATTGTTAGAAAATATTCATGGAGCTAGAGTGACTCGTAAAATTTATAGTAGGTGGTTAAATGAAGGTAATGAGAGAAATGAGTCCTTAGAATTACATAAAACAAGTGAATTGTTTAAGATGCAATTACCTGAATTACTTAAGGATGGCGAGATGCTAATCTTCAATGAAGATATTAGCAAACTAAAAAAATCTAACGCATATCCTTATGGACTCACACAGGATAAAATAGATATACTCAAAGCTGCCGATTATAACACTGTATCGGCATTGGCAGAAGCCAGCGATAAGTCCTTATTAGCTTTGAATAATATAGGAGAAGAAACCTTAAAACGAATTCGCAGTACAGTTGCTCAAGCAATCTGGATGTAATCAAAAGCTAATAAAGTTCGGCGTTGCTGAATCTAGGTATGATTAACTTGCTTAGGCAATTCCCGAAATGTAGGGGCAATTCATGAATTGCCCCTACATTTCATGAATTGCCCCTACATTTCGGAGGAACATCATACTTTAAATCAGCAACGCCTAAAGTTCTTCAGTCGGACTTCTGCTTGGCTAGGAAGTTGTAAACACTAACAAAAATAATCTAAATTCAAATGGAAACTAAACCACCTCTACCACCTTTCACCTTAGAAACTGCTAAAACCAAAGTTCAAGCCGCAGAAGACGCTTGGAATAGCCGCGATCCAGAACGAGTAGCCTTAGCTTACACCGAAGATTCACAGTGGCGAAATCGTGCCGAATTTTTCAGTGGAAGGGCAGAAATCAAAGCTTTCTTAACACGCAAATGGGCAAAAGAATTAGACTACCGTTTGAAGAAAGAACTGTGGAGTTTTACTGATAATCGAATTTCTGTGCGTTTTGAATATGAATGGCATGATGATTCTGGTAACTGGTATCGTGCCTATGGTAACGAACAGTGGGAATTTGCCGAAAATGGGTTAATGCAAAGGCGGGAAGCTAGTATCAATGATGTTTTAATTCAAGAGTGCGATCGGAAGTTTCGATAATTATGATATCAAACTCGAAATTTATCAAGTCCGTTAAGAATCAATTCCAGCCCAAATTCAAAATTCTGAATTCCGTCATACCGTTTCTCGATAACCGCATGGGTGAGCGTATTCATGTACGGATATAGATCAGCGGAAATGAGTGGAAGTCCGGTTTTTGCCGCTTCGGAATAGTTTTCAGTCTCGACTGGAAAGTTCAACTCCTGAAGGGTAAACCCATAAACATGACTATCGATCGCATTCCAAATATGATCCGCCATCTCCAACGAAAAACCTGCCTCAAACAGACATCCTAAAGTCGCATTAATATAGCCCAACATTGCAGGGCCCACGTTAATCCGGGATACTAATGGCATCGTCGCCCAAGGATGCCGCAATAGGACTTCGTGAGCTGAAATCGATCGCCGTCGCATGGCCGTCTTCCAATCTAGGCTGAAGTCCGGCACTTCAATCTCGCTCACCACCCGATCGACAATACCATCCAGCAAGTCATCCTTATTCGCCACATGGTTATACAGCGACATCGCCTGAACCCCAAGAGCCTGAGCCAGCTTCCGCATTGAGAGTGATTCAATCCCCCCCTCGTCAGCCATACGGAGGGCAGCTTGCAGTATCCGCTCCCGACTTAACGGGGTAGGAGATGTGGCATCGGGGTTGCTCGTCTTAGGCATTTAATTCTTCTCAAATCGATTCTTGAACTATATCTTGACAAACTTACGGCGTAAGTTAAGCTTACAGTGTAAGTCTAAAGGAGTGACGCCATGAAAGCGATCGTTCAAACGGAGTATGGTTCGCCGGATGTCTTGAGTCTGGTGGAGGTCGATCGGCCTGCGGTAAAAGACAATGATGTCCTGGTGCGAGTATATGGGAGTTCCGTAAATGCAGGGGACTGGCATCTGATGCGTGGAACGCCGTTCATCGCTCGTCTCGCGTTCGGACTACGCAAACCTAAATTCAAGACGCTGGGGATGGATATTGCTGGACGGGTGGAGGCGGTGGGTCAGAATGTGACGAAGTTTCGACCTGGGGATGATGTCTTCGGTGACATCTCTGAGTGTGGGTTTGGAGCTTTTGCGGAATATGTCTGTGTGCCACAAGACGCATTGGTGTTCAAACCTGAGAATATCAGCTTTGAACAAGCCGCAGCGGTTCCGGCGGCGGCACTGACGGCACTTCACGCATTATGCAAATATGGTCAAATTCAGGCAGGACAACGGGTTTTAATTAATGGTGCGTCGGGTGGGGTCGGGTCTTTTGCGGTGCAGATTGCGAAGGCTTTTGGGGCTGAGGTGACGGCGGTTTGTAGCACGAAAAAAGTGGAAATGATGCGTGCGATCGGGGCAGATCATATCATTGATTACACGCAAACGGATGTGACGAAAACTGGACAACGGTATGATTTGATTTTGGATGCGGCGGCTTATCGATCGGTCTTTAATTATTTACCAATTTTGACGCGCACGGGAACCTATGTCCTCATCGGTGGTTCAACAACGCGACTGTTTCAGGTGATGTTGTTCCTTGGGCCGTTGATTTCGCTCATGAGTCGCCGCAAGGTGAAATGTCTCATCTTGACTCTTAATCAAGCAGATTTGGTGATTTTGAGAGATTTGTTGGAAGCGGGCAAAATTGTCCCGTGGATCGATCGGCGTTACAATCTGAGCGAAGTCCCCGCAGCAATTCGCTACCTCGAACAGCGACAGGTGGTGGGGAAAGTCGCCATTAGTATTGCGCCCGTGGGACTCTAATATTTAAAGTTAGCTGATTTTGCTTTTGGGTGAGGTTGGCCAATTCAATCTACTTACTAGATTTTGAACAATCATGAGAAAACCGCAAACAGTAAAATCTCTGGAAAAATTAGGACGTATCCAGCTTTCAAAGAGTTTTTTTATGCGTGAGTTTCTATATTCTGAAATTTCACAAATTGAAAACATTCCCAATATCCCGGACGATCCAGATTTAGCAATTGCAGCCGGGAAAAATCTGTGCGAAAAAGTGCTTGAGCCAATTCAAGATGCACTTGGTCGAATCAGCGTCCGTTCCGCTTTCCGTGCTAGTGCTGTCAATCAAATAGGTGCGGAAAATAAAAATCAATATAGTTGCGCCAGTAATGAGTATAATTATGCAGGGCACATCTGGGATGTCAAAGATAAGGATGGGTATATGGGTGCAACTGCCTGTGTTATTGTAACCTCTTTTATTCCTTATTACGAGCAAACAGAAGATTGGACAGCATTAGCTTGGTGGATTCACGATCGCATTGATGCGTACTCAGTAATGGAATTTTACCCAAACTACGCAGCTTTCAACATTACTTGGTCTGAGAATCCAGAGCATAAAAAAGTGATTTACAGCTATGTACAAAATCCACATACTGGCAAGAGTGGGTATTTAACAAAGACTGGAATGGAAAACTTTTCAGGATCGCATGAACAGTTTTATCAAGAGTATATTCGGCAATTGCACCCAGCCCGTTAACAAAACTACTTCGTGTCCTTCGCGTCTTCGCGGTTCAATAATACTAAACTCCTGAGATAATTGTGAAGCAGTTAACCAGGCCAACAGCATGAGTATTGACCAACTAAACACCGACTATGGCATTGCCGGCCACCTCACCTTCGCCGCCGGAAACGGCGGTTTCCCGATGATTCACATCGACAACGGCCAAGCCAAAGCCTTGATATCTGTGTATTCCGGCCAAGTGCTCTCCTTCCAACCCGCCACCGAAACCACCGATTTGATGTTCGTCAGCGACAAAGCTTACTACGCCGAAGGAAAAGCCATCAAAGGCGGTGTACCTATCTGTTGGCCTTGGTTTGGCCCAGATCCCGAAGGCTTGGGCCGCCCAGCCCACGGATTTGTGCGGAATCGCCTCTGGAATGTGGTCACAACCAGCACTACTCCAGAGGGCGCAACCCAAGTGATTTTGGGGCTTAAGGATACTGAGGAAACGAGGGCGATGTGGCCGCAAGCTTTTGAATTGACGATCGCAATTACGATCGGCACCACGCTCACAGTAGAATTAATTACCCGCAATTTAGGTGACAAAGCCTTTCCCCTCACCCAAGCTTTCCACACTTATTTCCAAGTAGGAGATATTAGCCGCGTGTTGGTTTTGGGATTGGAAAATACCCAGTATCTTGATAAAGCCGATGGCGGTGTGGAAAAAACTCAAGTGGGTGGAGTGGTAGCAGCAGGTGAAGTCGATCGCATTTATCTCGATGTCCCCAACGAATTAGTCATTGAAGATAGCAGTCTCAATCGCCGTATTCGCATCAAATCCTCTGGTAGTAAATCCGCCGTAGTGTGGAATCCCTGGGTGAAAATCGCTGCAAGTATGGCCGACCTTGATGATAGCGATTATCAGCGTTTAATCTGCGTGGAAACGACCAATGCGGCGACGGATATTGTCGAAGTCCCTGCTCATGGTGAGTTCAGTTTGACGGCAATTTATAGCGTTGAGCGCGACTAAGGAATGAGAGCTTAATCTCAGCGGTGATGGGGCTAAAATTCCTAGGATTGAATTGAAAAACTCTGTCACCGTGACGATAAAGAATGTCTGCCACTACGAAGATTGTTTCACTTTTGAATAGAAATACATAAACCCGATGGATAATTTAATTAAAAGACCAATTCTTTGTCGTAAAATGAACCTCAAAGAACAAAAAAGTGATTTTGCTTATTGGCAAACTCAATCTTATCAAGCCAGACTTAAAGCCTTAGAAGAAATTCGTCATAGCTATCACCAATGGAAGTATAACAATGCTGAATCAAGACTTCAAAGAGTTTATACAATTTCTCGATACTCTAATCATTAATTACAATGGCAAAAGATATATTTCATAACACCGTCAAAATCGCTCTTCAAAAAGAAGGTTGGCAAATCACCCACGATCCTTATCAACTGCGTTATGGTATAGCTGATATCTACATTGACCTAGCTGCTGAATCGGCGATGGCAGCCGAAAAAGAAGGCAGTCAAATCGCAGTAGAAGTAAAAAGCTTTATTAGTGGCTCTAACATTTCAGCATTTCATACGGCTCTTGGTCAATTTCTAAACTATCGAATTGCCATAGAAGTTTCTGATGAACCAGGCCGCATTTTGTATCTAGCAGTACCTAGAGATGCTTATCAAACCTTTTTACGTTTTGAACCAGCAAAAACCGTCATTGAGCGATATCAGGTTCGGTTAATTGTTTATAATCCAAATAGTGAGGCTATTGAACAATGGATAGAATAAACGAATATCGCCAAATTGTTTGTAATTTTCTCGAAGACTTTGCCAAAGATGATCCCGCTGCTCAATTAATTTTTGACCATTCACGCGATCGGTATTTGGTGATACATCATAGTTGGCGCGATGAATATCGCATATATGGTTGCGCCATGCACTTAGATATCATCGAGTGCCAAGTTTGGATTCAGCAAAATAGCACCGAAATCTTCATCGATCAAGAACTAATTCAGCGTGGTGTCTGTAACAAAGATATCATTTTGGGATTTCGATCGCCCACAATCCGCAAACATATTGCGGCTATCCTAGAAAGTCAAGAAAGTGATACAGTTTGACAAGGCTTTTTATCCTCGGATCAGTCATTCCCTTTGTCTTTCTAGATTCTACTTTCTACTTACCATCAATGATTATGCAAAACTATAACTGGAAAAAACTCCAAAATGGCTCAGATATTCGCGGTATCGCCCTCGAAGGGGTTCCCGATGAAAAAGTTAACCTCACCCCTGAAATTGCCACAATCTTAGGTCAATCCTTTGTGAATTGGTTGGTGCAGAAAGTCCATAAACCTGCGGAAAAGTTGATAATTGCGATCGGGCGTGACAGCCGCCTATCCGGACCAACTTTAATGGAAGCAGTCATGGCCGGTATCACCTCAGTTGGTAGCCAAGTATACGATTTTGATATGGCCTCAACTCCGGCCATGTTTATGAGCACCATTACCCCTGGTTTTGATTGTGATGGTGCGATTATGCTGACGGCTAGCCATTTGCCTTTTAATCGCAACGGCTTAAAGTTTTTCACCGCCAATGGTGGTTTACAAAAGAAAGATATTACCGATATCTTAGCATTTGCTGAAACCAATCTGTTTGAAAAAGCCGCCGTTCCCGGTAGCATCACCAAACATGATTTCATCTCAGTTTATGGGAACCAATTTGTGACTAAGATTCGGGAATCTGTTAATCATCCCGATAATTTTGAGCGGCCACTGACTGGGTTGAAAATTGTGGTGGATGCGGGGAATGGTGCTGGGGGATTCTATGTGGATAAAGTTCTCAAACCTTTGGGTGCGGATACCACAGGGAGTCAGTTTCTAGAACCAGATGGCACTTTTCCGAATCATGTGCCAAATCCCGAAGATAAACAGGCAATGCAGTCAATTTGTCAAGCGGTTATTGCCAATCAAGCTGATTTTGGGATTATTTTTGATACGGATGTCGATCGCAGTGCGGCCGTCGATAGCACTGGTAAGGAACTTAACCGCAATCGCTTAATTGCCTTGATTTCAGCGATTGTCCTGCAAGAACATCCAGGTTCTACCATTGTGACGGATTCTATCACCTCCGATGGTTTAACGCAATTCATCGAGCAGGATTTGAAAGGGATTCATCATCGGTTCAAACGGGGCTACAAAAATGTGATTGATGAGTCAATTCGGCTCAATCAAAATGGACAGCAATCATGGCTGGCAATTGAGACTTCTGGACATGGGGCTTTGAAGGAAAATTACTTTCTGGATGATGGCGCTTATTTGGTTAGCAAACTATTGATTGAATTGGCTAAATCAAAATTGGCTAATAAGTCATTGCCGGATTTAATTGCGAATTTGCAAGAGCCTGAAGAAAGTGCCGAGTTTCGGATTAAGATTGGTGTGGATGATTTTAGGGCTTTGGGCGATCGCACCATTGAGCAATTACAGGAATTTGTCTCAACCCAACCCGACTGGAAAATCGTTCCCAATAACTACGAAGGGCTGCGGATTTCCTGCACCTCAGCTACCGAATCCGGCTGGTTTCTGTTACGCTTATCCCTGCACGATCCAGTGATGCCTTTGAATGTTGAGTCTAATGTTAAGGGTGGTGTGAATCGAGTATGCGATCGGCTATTAGCCTTTTTCCAAACAACAGAATCCCTCGATTTATCGGCACTTTTGAGATAGATGCCCACCCCTAGCCCCTCCTGGGAGGGGCTGGGGGTGTGTTTCTAGCTTGGCCTCGGATTTTGAGCGGGATTGCAGTGTATCCATTCTGCAAAATCCAAGCCTGAATAACCTCTAAAACACCTTCAACCTCATACTTTGCGTCTGACTCTGTAAACCGCAAAAATCTCACGCCCAGGGATTCTAACTTAGCTTGTCGTTGCCGATCGCGCTTTTGGGCTTCCTCACTGTCATGGGAGGATCCATCAATCTCGATCGCCAGCATTAATTGTTTGCAATAAAAATCTATGATAAATTCATCGATAGGTCGTTGGCGATCGATGAATTCATAGCCCATCATTTGTTCACCTTTGACATATTTCCAAAGACTGATTTCGCCTGGAGTTATGTTATTACGCAACTGGCGGGCAAATTCCTTAAGTTTGGGGTTATGGGGGATGATCTGGTATCTCATCAAGTCAAAGATATATAATTGTAATTTATATTATGATACCTGTCCCATCTATGATTTCACTTGGTGGCTATATCCAAAATCTAAACATTAATAATATCTGATCGTAGCTGCCATTTACCCAATCGTGGCACAATAAGTTTCAGACTATTCGCAAATCCAATCCAAAGAGGAATTTAATTATGTGGCGTGTAACCATTAACTGTTCTGCGGCTGACTGGGATATTTACTCTAAGGCATTTAAGGCGATCGCAGAAAAATATCCGGCTACACCTCTCTCTTCCAAAAAGATGAAGGGCGACGGCCAACGCATTATGGAATATCAGATTGAAAATGTCAATGATGCAGAGGATTTCATGGAAGAATGCTCCACCTTAGACGGCTTCATAGCGACCTTTGAGTCTCTATAGATGGGGTGAACATGGGGGGAAATCTGAAAGTTGTTTGATATCCTTCAAAACTATTTGAGGCTTCCCTTTATACTCTTCTACCTTGCCACTGACGTAGACATAGCCACGTCCTAGACCAGCATAATGCTTGCCAATGAGCTGCTTTAAAGGAGTCATTTTATCAGATTCAGCATCCGGTATCCACAAATCTAATTTGTGATATACTGAACCTGCATGAATCAGAGCATTATTACCGATCCATTTATTAATTCCCCCCTGCAAATCGCAGAAAATAGTAATAGATTGAGCAGTCTCACAAGCTGCTAGAATTTTTCGATAATCCAATCTCAAAGAAAAAGCTCCTCCCGTTGGTTGGGACAACCGAAATTCTTCAACGATTGAGCCTCGCATCGACCACCAAGGTAACAAATGACCATAATTGCGAGACGGAACTTTGGCATTAGTGTTCGGATTCCAAATTACCAGATTGTATGCTTTGGCTACAGTTTCTGCTTCGGTCATTGACCGATGATATAATCGCGATCGCCCGTATTTCAAAAAGTAGGGACTCCAGCCCTCTTGAATCAATTTCAGATTATAATTTTCTTCACCTTTGTGTACATAACAGAGGAGACGACCGTAATTATCGCGATGTTTTTCTACAGCAAGTGCGATCGGGTCATTTGTATCAAATTCAATATCAACCTTAGCTAGTCCACCGTCTTCTGTCGCAAAGTATTTTTTAGCCATTTCTGAAGCTTCTTTGCCCGCCACAGTTACAGGTTTTGAGCCTCCCGAATAACTTTCTTCTGTATCGACGCAAATCAGTCGTAGAGACTCTATTTTGCCGTGGAGAGCAACTTTCACGGTGTCGCCATCAACTACTTGAGTTATTTGGAGGTTCTGAATTCTGGTTGCCATATTTTGAACCCTGTTAGACTTGAGATTTAATTCACATATTGGCTATATAGTACATGAGTTTGCTCTTGAATGCAATTAAGTCTAACTGTAGGTGTCTGTCTGCACGAATTGCGATCGCAAATAACTTGCAGGTAGCGTGGTAGATACTGGAAAATCCTCAGAATATTTTGGCTTTGTCTTGACACCTAATAAAATATGCAGTAATTTAAGACAAAAGTTGAGTAAGTAAGATGATTGACTATCAAGAAAACGAAAACTTGTCTTTTGAGGAATATTACGACTTCTTAAAAAGGAGCGATCTTGGTAGTCAGTATCCCAAAGAGCGTTTTGAAGAAAGAATCGGGAAACTATTGACTACTCGCTCAGTCGCTGTTATGGCTAGGAATGATGAAGGGAAGCTAATCGGGGTAGTTTTTGGGATTACGGATTTTGTCTATTTCCTTTTTGTCACAGACTTGGGTGTGGACAGGTCTTATGCAAAACGAGGAATAGGAAGTGAATTATTGGTTCGCATCCGAGAAATGGTTGGTGGGGAAGATGATATTACCGTCGTTACAGTCGCACATGAAACCGCAATGGGTTTCTACGAGAAGTGTGGATATACATCTGAGAACTTTCTATTTTGGAAGCCTTGCAAACTTTGGAGTGAATTCACAGTAATTTAGTTCAGCAAAGGGATGAGAAGTAAGAGTGGATTTTGGGTTTCCTCGTGGGGAGTCAGAAACCGGGTTGCTTTTCAAAATCTCGGTGATAATGCCATAATTATCGCAGAAACCGGGTTTCTTGGACTTTGGGGCGACTATCGCCTGGGAGTCATTAATCGATAGGGTGCATGAAATTCAACCTTGCCGTATATGAGTTTTCCAAAACGAATTAACCCAGCAAGCGTTCTGCTAATTCTAAAAATTGTTGTGCATGAGCAATTAATTCATTAGCCTCCGCTTCTGTAATTGCCGAATCGATATCATAATCGCCCTGATTTCGCAGATCTTGAGCATCAATTAAGTAGCGGTGAAACTCCACCGGAACCCGCCCTGTACGAGCAAAATCTCGACCAAATGCCGAAATCACAGCAGCATGACTGGAAAAAGTTAAACCTTCATTCAACAAGAAAGCTTCGGCAACATAAAACATGGTATAATAAGCGCGGGACGCTGCAAAATCCAGAAGTTCATTAGTTGCGAGTAACTGGGCGGCGCGCAGACTTTCACCAGCTTTTCTTAACAGAGCAATTTGTTCTGGTTTCAAATCAACACTCCTTCTCTGCGAACATTTAAAAAGAAAGGACTTTCTTCTTGCTGAAAACGTGCTGCGGAGGCAAAAGCACGGGAAATGACTACTGTACGATCTAAGCACAAAGCAGAAATAAATTCACTGGTGCTAGCGATTTCTTTTCCAGGATGAACAGGCCCGTTCAGCACAACTAAAATGTCAATGTCAGAATCTAGTTTGGCATCTCCTCTAGCTTGGGAACCGTATAGAATTAACTTCACCAGTCTTTCGCCGTACAATTTCTGAAAGTAGTGGCGGAGTTCTGCTAAGATTTCCGGCAATTTATCGTTCATACACTATTTGATTAATATAGTAATGAGGGGTCTGAGTTCAATTTCGATCGGTTGTAAATCATCAATTGTCATCGATTCCGTCCCACATTTGAGACAATGGGAGAGTTTGTCCGGTAATTGCTTCGTGGAAGCCTTGCTGAATCCCTTCAAGGACTGTTTCAGTGGGGTCATCATCGCGATCGATATCAGTGTCTTGACGAATTTCTTGTTGCAGTTCTTGGAATCGTCCTTTATAGGTATCTTCCCATTTATCGGACTGCAAGAATTTGATGAAAGCTAAGACTTCTTGTTGCTGATCTGGCGATAAGACCTTCACATTTTCCAAAATGGCTTGTTCTACGGTCATAATTATCCCTTTTTTTTGATTGCTATTTGTACAATCTAGTAGCAATATTATATCAAATGGGTGGACTAACAGCAACTCAAAGTTTGATAAATTACTAGGAAACTACTGCAAAATCTGTATATTGCCGGATCCCAGGTTCGTGAAATGCCAACACAATATCTTCCTTGGGAACCCCTGCGTGCACCAAATCCGTTGCAATCCCATCTTCTGTCCAGTCTTCTTCGATCCAGAATTTACGATCGCGAATCCGAACATAGACAGTCATACCAGTAATGCGATCGCCCTTTTGCCACCCAAGATTCATCCACATATAATGACCGTTTTCTTCGTCGGTAATTAAGAATGTTTCGATGTCTGGTTGAGGACGGCGATTACACAATTCTACATACTCGGTTAAAATCCGTTTGATTAGTTTGGGATACTCAGTTAGTTTATCCATTGCACTATTTCCTCTACTTCTGTATTGACGACAATTAGCGGAAGTTGGTGTCTGTTTACAATTAATTGAATCGCATCTTGAGTGAAGAAGGTTCTATATGCGATCGCACTAACAGCGACGTAAAGTTTGCGATCGGGCGCTGTTTCTTCTAAAAGGTAACGATAAATGTCATACTGACCGAGAGCTTCTTTTAAATCTTGGATTTTTGAGGCGCCGATAAAGCTTTTCACTTCAACTACAAGTTTCTGTCCCGGTCGTTCAGCAGCAATGGGTTGTTCTGCACCGAGATCGGCGTACAGCGTTGTTCTGCGATACTGAATTACATAGGGATCGTCAGTAATTGTCCAGCCATCTTTGATCAGTGCGTTTTTGACTGCGTAGTGGATGATGTCTAGCTTTGGCATAGGCTTATTATAGACTAAAATAAATGAGTATTATAGCTGACTTGCCACAGGGATTTTTAACTCGATTGGAGACTTTTGTAGAACACGCTTGTTTCACACTAAACTAGACTTGTGGGATCGCGAATAACTTCCAGGTAGTGTCGCAACAGCTACAGTGTTTCCCAACAAATCGAAGAATTCAACGCTATAACCTGTTTCTAGTCCTTCAACGTGATGCTGTTCCACAACCGTACCGATATCGCCAGCATAAAGTCCTTCTTCAGGAAGGTTGCATAGCAAGATGACATCTGAATAAAGTTGATAGTTCATAATTCTTCTGATTCGGGAAATTGTTGCTCGTATTGGCCTAAAATTTCTCGAACTGTTTCTGCCACGATGTCTGATAAATCTGATTTAGAATAGATAGTCACCAAAACGATGGAATCGCTAGTTTTATCGATACAAAGCATCCCTCGATCGTCAATTGTTCCGGTGGTTTCAATTGCTTTCATAGTGTGCCTTTGTGTTTCTGTGAAACGTCGTTACTGGTTTCCAGATAGAGCCTGGTTACTAGATGCGATCGCCGATAATAATCTTAAATTGTACCTGAAATTTATAGATATCGGGTAGGGACACGGCAGGAGGACAATTGCAATCTACTTACGCAGCAAAACTATTAACCAGTCTAACTGTAGGTCGGTCTGCACTTGTGGGCGATTTAGTGATTTCTAATTGTCATTGCCTTAAACCTCAACATATTTGCATAAAGTCCTAGCTTCAGAAATAGACGAACCAGATTGACACAAATCTTCTAATCCTCACTTACAGTTTATCAGTCTCCATCCGAGAAAAAAGAATACCCGCAGCATCACCCCAGCATAGCTTCCGTCGCCCAAATGATGGGTGATGACCCTCTGGTGCTGAGGTTGACCAAATCAAGTTTTCATAAAGAATCCATCTATCTTGTGTGCGCCAGCCGACGCGATCGCAAAAAGCTCTCCAATCTTGATTCACGCTTTCCCAAATCCGCTTTTGTACGCTAAATCCGAAACGCTTTTCACTATACTTTACCCATAATTGATCAATGATGCGAAGGTCTTGCAATGGAATTTCTGTCATATCACTTTCAGACAGCCATTCTCCTTTTTTACTTACTATTTGAACCATGACTCTCGCCGTTTCCTGATCGGCTTTTTTCCATTCTCCCTTAGCCAGTAAATCGCGCAGATTTTTATAGTTTACTCCTCTCTCAGATGTGAGATGAACATCAGCCTCAGTAGAAATAGTATTCGCTACAAGTATAAATTTTGCAGATAATGAAGATTCTGATTGCTTCGCAGCGCTGGCACTAACAAAACTATCTGACGAGGGAGAAACCGACGCTACCGCTACGCGAAAACCCCACTCCCTCCACCTACCATCTGCTGAGTAAGAGAAGCGATTCGCACTGCGACAATGGATCACTAGGTCACACCAGGAACCGCCACGTCGCACTCGGTGTGGATTATCTCCTCCGCCATACTCCCAAGCAGTACCATCAGTGGGCGCACCACAATAATTGTGATGCCAAACATCTTGACACCATTCCCAGACATTCCCGTGCATATCACAGAGTCCAAAAGCATTGGCACTCCCAAAGCTTTCCATAGGAGTTGTTTCGTGTCGATACGTTCCTTTGGGGCTAGAACCATAACGAGACTTGCCATCATAGTTAGCGAAATTAGTATTAATACTCTCCCCAAAATGAAACGGTCCAGTTGTGCCTGCACGACAAGCATACTCCCACTCTGCTTCACTCGGCAGCCGATAATTTCGTTTCGTTGCTTGAGAAAGTCGGCGACAAAACTCCAGCGCATCTTCCCAAGAAACCTGTTCTACAGGTCTATTTTGCCCTTTAAAATGGGAGGGGTCAGGATCTAAATCACGCTCAAATCGAGGTAAAGTTGCTACTTTTTTCCACTGTGCTTGAGTAACCGAAAACTGCGCCAAAAAGAAGGGAAAAATAGCGACTTCGTGCTGTGGCGATTCAGAGTGAGATCGCCCCTCCTCAGTTTCCGGTGAACCCATGCGGAATCTCCCTCCCGGAATCGCTACCATTACTAGATTTACACCATTCCCCAAATCTTCACTAAAAAACTCAGCTTGTCCCTGAAGGCGGGATTTTTCTTTCCCCCATCCATCAAGTTTGACTATATCGAAAGTCAATTTCGGGGTTACATTGCCCTTGGAAGTAGTAGCTGAATCAAGTTCAGAAGTCTCGGATTTTGGACATTCTTGTTTTAATACAGGAATTTTGGGGATTTCCTGAACTATATCAAAAGTCAATTCCGGGGTTACATTACCCTTGGAAGTAGTAGCTGAAGAAGGTTCAGAAGTCGCAAATTTTGGATGTTCTTGCTTTGACAGAGCGATTCTTTGAATTCCATTAATCGCCTCCATATCACCAGTAGATGCAGCCAATACGCGAATCCACAACTGTTTTGCTAGTGCATAATCTTTATTCAATTCCGCTTGATAGGCATCATTTTTAAGAATAGAAACATCCTGTAAACTTGCATATTGCGGGCAAATAATTAAGTGGGACTTCGTGACCGGCTCTACAATACAGTAAGGTGTTTGCCGCACTTGTTCGCCTTTATGTTCCCGAATCAGTTCGGGAACTCGCACACTCAAATAATGATTCAATCGCTCGACAGTTGCACATTTCCCTTGAATGCCCAACCCCTCCAGCACTGCTTTTGTGAAAATACCTTGCTGTAAAGTTTCAATTTCGTAGGACAATTGATTGGGACTGCAAGAAAAGAAGGTGACAACTCCCTTTTGCCTCGCAATTTCAGCAGCTTGATTGCCGATTCCCAATCCCGATTTACTTCCTCGATACCGACAAGCATCCAGCATCAAAATCACATTGCCCGCACCGCAGCCTCGCAAACATTCAGTCACAAAATCAATCGGAATCGCCGTATGTTCGACATCTTCCGCATCGCCATCGCAAGGCATCAAATAATCGCGTCCATCATACTGCATCCCGTGCCCGCTGAAGAAAAACCACAAATTATCTCCAGCTTCCATAGTAGGCTTGTTAGAGATTTGCCTCAAAAATCGCCTTAGATTGTTACGAGAAGGACGAGTCGATATACCATGAAAATCAGGCGAGTCATCGGAGAAGAAAAAAACTTGCTCAAAACTCGCCCCGCGCAGAAATTCCTGCATTAACTCTGCATCCCGCTTAGCATATTTCAGCGGAATTAGGTAATCATATTTATTGATGCCAATTGATATCGCCTGATTTCTTCCCATTTCACCTTAAGACTTACGTTTAAATCGCAACAATACAGTTCTAGTATCTGCGGCTTTTGCTCCGATACCTAATAAACTGAAAGAACCTTCGGCGTTAATGGCAACGGATAACTCAATTTCCGATAGTTCGATAGTTTTCATGTCAGCTTCGGCATCCGCGCGCCCGAACATTTTATCTACCGTTTGCATGAAGTCAACCAGTTCTTTTTCTAATTTATTGATGCTGACTTTGTGCAGGCGCAAGTTATCAACCGCTTTTGATGCCTGTTTTTGGAGTTGGCTATTGGGAGTGCCAAAAGCATCGCCCCAATCGGCTAGCCCTGTATGTGCTCCTATCTTGGCACCGTCATAGTCGGGTGTGTCGGGAGACTCGTCTGCTGTATCGGCGGTCACAATCCAAATCGTTTCATCTGGCATAGGTGCTGAAGGCTCCAAGTTATAGGGATAATTTTAGTAGATGTTAACTGCGACTATAATCTTAGATTGTACCTGAAATTTATCAATTGCTCCATAACAGACTTTATAGAGGTAAGTATGCTATACGATTAACCCAGTCTTCGGCTTCAGAG
>NZ_JAKJHX010000059.1:0-23497 GCF_021648855.1 Tychonema litorale BBK16
TACACTATGTACATTTTATCTGTGAGGGATATTACCCTTTTTTAATTCGCCAACAATCTCTTAATATCGCGTAGGGACACGGCACTGCCGTCTCCTAATTTCTAACTAAGAATTTTGGCGGCAAATCCCAAATACGGAAGTGTAGCCGTGCAGAAATGTATTCCCCCCGACAGGGCCGATTTCACCGTTGCAGAAAAAGCCACTCAGGGGAATGTTGTTGAGGTATCTGCCGAATAATCTGGAGTCAAAGTTTGGTTCGCCGTAAAGCCCTTCACCGCGCCCTAAACAAGAGAACATCAAAGCACCAGCACTCGATGTACCCCTGTCCTCAACCGATCGCTGATAACGTTCCAACAACATCTCTAGATCTTCTGTGGAGGTACGGGCATCCCGCAGGTGAAATTGGATGCGCTGTCCCAAACGGACTCGATCGCCGATCGCAATCGCTCCCACTTTTGGATCCACTCCCAACAGATTTCGGATTAAAAAATCTCCAGGCTCTAGTAAAAGCTTGAATTCATCGCTTACTACCCCCACAAATAGCGAGTGTTGGGCTAATTCTCGGTCTTCTTCGCTCAAAGTTTGCACCAACTCTCGCAAAGCTTCTAGGGGCGATCGCTCAGTCGTCTCAAACCCTGAATCCCCCGTTTCTTCCGCGATTTTGAGCAAAATATTGCGCTCTCCTTCTGTCACCCGATACGGACGCCCGATCGGTCTACAACCTTGAGCGACGATCGTCTCCAAAACTATATTGCCACTCAAAGCCACCCCAACCGTCCCTTCTCGGTAAAGCTCATAGTTGCAAAACAGCGCCGTAGTCCTAGTACCGTCCCCGCCCGCTAGTCCCCCTACCTTCGGCGCCCCTGGATAGGCATAATCTAGTCCTTGCAAAAAGTCATTAATCTTTGACGAAAAAGGATCCGCCAAAATGATAAACTGCGGTTCCTCCTGGGCCGGCACACCCAACAAATCCACCCAAGTATCAGGGGGACTATCCAAGTCTGGTAGTTCTTGTGCTTCGACATGAAAAGTTCTGACAGTTACTCCGGGCAAGCGTGCCAGACTCAGACTAATGGCTGGAGAACCCTCTACTTCTTCCGTCAAGCCTTCCCGACTCGTGCCGATGACTCCTCCCGCCCCGCAGCCAATCAGAGCCGGAATTGGCAGTAATTCCTTGAGTAAAGGCATCAGCCGAGAATACTCGCTGGCAAAGGCAGAGGAGATAAATATCAGGCCCAAATCTGCGGGGCCTTCTAAGAGGCGATCGGCTTGTTCTATAACTTCTCTGAGGGCGGACTCCAAAGAGGGACGGGTTGATAAAGCGCTGACCCACTGCATTTCGTTTTGATCATACATCTGACAAAATTCTCTATAAAACTATCTTGTACATTACGTTAACCTGCATCGGCATCCCACATCACAGCCACTTCCTTTGCGATCGATGAGACATTCTTGTGTTAACATAAGTTAACATGGATCCAAAATTAAGTTAGTTTGCTGTCAACTGTGCGATCGCCCAAATCTTAAAAGATCAAGATTGATACAGTTTGACACTACAATTCCATGTAATGTTTTGATCAAAAGTATTGACATCAAGATAAGTTATGACAACAACACCCCCTGGCAACATCCAAGAAAAAATTGAAGAAGAACTCGAAAACGCTCGTACCGTCTGTGACATAAGTGGCAATACGTCTGGCGAGTGTGCCGCCGCCTGGGACGCAGTTGAAGAACTTCAAGCAGAAGCTTCCCACCAAAAGCAAGTTAAACCCAAGAATTCCTTTGAAAAATATTGCGACGACAACCCTGACGCTGCTGAGTGCCGCATCTACGACGAATGAAGCAGCAATTTAGAGGTTGAGCTAAAAGGTGAGGGCAAAATTAGCCCTCCACCTTCTTTTTTGTACCTTTGAAACTATGCAGCCTACATCTGGCAAAAGTAAAGCAGCAACGGGAACAGAAACAAATGTCCCAATTGCTGCTTTTTTGGCTGTTTTGTAGTAGAATTTTCCACAAATAAGTGAGTATATTTTCCCAAATATGTTAAGTCTTTTATTGGCAGCCACCGGGCCTTGGTTTCAACCCCTAGTCTGGATGGATTATCGGTTGTCTGTGTTGTTAACGGTTTCGATACCGCTGGTACTTTTGATTTGGGCTGTTGTTAACAAAGCTGATGCGATCGTTCGTTTGTTGATGATCTATTGGCGAGTGGCGAGTTTGCTGACAATTACACTTTACTTGATGATGGCTGCGGTGCCTGTGAGTTTTGTGTCCTCGGTGATCGCTAGAGCTTTGATTCCTGCTAGTTTGTGGTTTTGGGCGGATTTGAATGAAGAAATTGCCGATCGCCCACAGTCTCCCCTGAAGCTAGCTTTTACCGCTTGGCGATGGGCGATTAGTGTTTACAGCGGTGTCGGTGCGATCGCTCAAATTCCCTTCCTAACCTGTGCCTTCAAATCTCAAAATCAGGTGATTGACGAACCATTTTGTCGCATTTGGCTTGACCCGCCTTGGTTGTACAAACAGATGTTTCACTCTACCAGTACCACAACTTTCTTGGGCTTTCTAGCTATGGCAGGTTTAGGAATTTATGTAGTTTACCTATCCTACTTTGTGTTAATTAGACTTGGCAAACAAGGGCGATCGGCAACAGGACAGTAAATTAATTAGGACTGATATCGATTCCGGTAACACCGAATTTTGACAGTTGACAGTTGACAGTTGATTGTTGACTGTTGATGCCCAATTTCCAATTCCCCATTCCCAATTCCCTATTTTTCCGTCAAAGCTTCCACCCCCGCCCACCCATCAGGCGCTCCATACATTCGATACTTGCGAGAGCGTTTAAAATATAGCATGGCTACCTTATCTTCAGGATTAATTTGTAAAATTTGCTGAAATATTTTTTGTGCCGCAACAAATTTTTGTTTATAGTAAAAATCTAAACCTTCTTGAAACACCTCCGCAGTTTGCTGTTTGAGCATAATACTTTTATCTGTTTCTGTATCATAGATTTCAAACACCGACACCGCAGTTGTTTTCCCTTTCACTTTAACTCGATCGACAAATCTGTACTTGTATTTTTCGCGATCGCTCAAACCATAGATAATGGTATCACTCACTAGAATTCCCGAACCATAAGCCTTCGTCAACCCTTCCAAACGAGAGGCGAGATTCACCGCATCAGAAATCACCGTACTTTCCATCCGTTCTCGCTCACCAATTGTACCCAACATTAAATTGCCAACGTGCAAACCAACACCGATCGCAATAGGAGCCAAATCATTTTCTTGTCGTTGTTTGTTATAAGCATTAACTTCTTTCTGCATATCAATAGCTGCTCGAACACCGTCATCAGGAGAAGTCGGAAACAGTGCCATTACTGCATCCCCAATGTATTTGTCAATAAAACCATTATTTTTTCTAATTGCAGGGCTCACTCTCCCCAAATAAGTATTAATAAAAGCAAAATTTTCTGGTGGTGTCATTTGTTCTGAAAGTGCCGTAAATGAGCGAATATCAGCAAACAATACCGTCATATTTTTGGCTTGGTTATCTCCTAGCTTTACTTCGACAATACTAGGCTTTCCAAGTAAATTCAAAAAGTCATGAGGCACAAATCTGCCGTAGGCTGCATTCAGTTTTGCCAAGCGAATTTGCGTATTAATTCTTGCCAACAATTCCTTTTTAACAAAAGGTTTAGTTACATAGTCATTGGCTTCTAAGTTAAAAGCTTCTACCAAATCTGAGGTCTGATTTTTTGCAGTCAACATCAAAATTGGTAATTCTAAAGGCGAGTATTTCTTGCGAACTTCTCGACACACTTCATAACCAGTCATCCTCGGCATCATTACATCAAGTAGCATTAAGTCTGGCTTAAATCCCTCTTCAATCAAACTTAATGCTTCCAAGCCATTAGTTGCTTGAGTTATGGCGTAATTTTCGCTCGAAAGACTGTTAATTAACACCTGAATATTAATCGGCTCATCATCGACGATCAAGACTTGAATTTTGTCAGTTTCCAATAGTTCTTGACTGGCCGATGATTGAGAATTTATAATAGGTAAGTCCGCTGTAACTTGATGACGACTGAAATTGCGATCGCCCTCAGCTATAAGTGGATACTTCCCATCAACTTGTGGTTGACCTTCCGAGACTGGCAAAGTAAAGGTAAATTGAGAACCAACTCCGACAGTTGAAGATACCCTAATTTGACCTCCGTGCAATTCAACTAATTGCTTTGCTACCGCCAAACCTAAACCCGCGCCGCCAAATTCCCTAGCAGTAGAACCGTCAGCTTGTTCAAAGGATTCAAAAATTTGCTCTAATTTTTCTGCGGCGATACCAATGCCGGTATCGGATACTGTAATCGCCAATTGGGAACTAGGCATTGATGATTGTTCGTTCCCCATTAACAATTCTGCTGAAATTTCAACAGTACCACTTTCACTAAATTTAATCGCATTACCAATTAAATTATAAAGTATTTGTTCCAAACGATTTTCATCCGCTGCTACGGATGGCAATTCTGGACTAATTGAATTTATTAACTGTAAGTTTTTTCCCCCGACTAAGGGCTTAGATAAAGTCAGAATTATGTAGACAACTTCCCGAATTCCAACTGGCTTAATTTGCAGTTCAAGAGTTTTATGTTTGAGTTGAGAAAAATCTAGAATGTCGTTAATTAAAGACGATAATCTTTTGCCAGATGATGAAATCAAAGCTAAGTTCATATTAGTTTGTTCTGGCAGTTGTCCAGTCGCACCGTCTATTAGAGATTCTGCAATACCAATAATTCCATTGAGGGGAGTGCGGAGTTCGTGGGAAGTATTGGCTAAAAATTCGTCTTTGAGTTTGTCTAGTCGCTGTAATTCGCTATTTTTAGTTTCTAAGGCGGTAAAAGATGCTTGCAGTTGTGCTGCCATACTGTTAAAAGCTTTTGCCAGTACGCCTAATTCGTCGCTTCTTTCTAGTTTTACGGTCTTATCAAATTGTCCTTCAGACAAGGCTATTGCTGCATCTTTAAGTTCAAGAATTGGTTGAATTATCCACCGGGAAGTGTAGATTCCCACAACTGTTGCCATTCCCAAAGCAGCCACACATAGCAGTATAGTAGTTTGGGTATTAGCATCAATTTGTGCCATGAAGTCGGCTTCAGGAACGACGACGACAATCAACCAGTCTAAACCTTTGCCATCTTTAAATGGGATAACGTTTAAATATTGCTGTTTACCCTTAATTTTAAAAGTTATTTTTTCATTCTTTGTAATTTGGCGCAAGTCTTTAAATTGAGTTGATAAATATTTAGCAGTTGCTTGAGTTACTGGATCGTTACTTTCAGTAACTTTAAATAATGTTTTTTCTTTGTCTTGAGTACGAAAAGGTTTTTCTGAGGTGGAAGTAGCTAGCAGTATACCATTTTTTTCAAGTATAAATGTTTGGCCTGATTTGCCAATTTTGAGGCTATTTAAAAATTGACCTATGGCATCTAGACGCAAAGCCGTAACTAATACTCCTTCTAGCTGTTTTTGGCTGTCATAGACTGGTTGGAGCGCACTGAGGATTAATGTTGGTTCGAGAAAGGATACATAGACAGAACTCCAAGTGGGTTTAACTTCTAAGGCGGCTAAGGCGTAGGAGGGATGTTGTCTGATATCAAAATTTTTGACTACGGCTGCTACTTTGGTGCGATCGCCTGTATCGTTGGTATTGTAGGAATGAAAGTCAAAACCAGTAGACGGGCCTGATGCGTTAATCAATAAAGTGCCATTGGACATCTTTTCTCCCGTGCGATACTCTCCATTTTTATTGCCGATCGACGTAAAATTGATGTAAGGATATAATTGGACTTGTCTCCAAAGATACTTCTCCCAAGCTGACAAGTCTTTCATATTCACAAAACCCAATTTCACAGAATCTAGCTTGCTTTGATTAATCTGGTGAGGAGTTTCTAAGTATGTTTCCAAATTTTGTTCGATGCGATTGCTGACTTCGCCCATCAACTGACCTGCAAGATCATTAACTGATCTTTGACCGTTTCTAAACGATAAATATCCCACAAGTCCCACTGCTGCAAATACTTGCAAAACGAAGGGTACTATGACGACTGTTCGCAGATTAACTTTTCCTAAAATGTTTGCTGCTAAACGGTTTAGAGAAAGAGTTGACATAGTAATTACTCATCTTAAGATAGTTAGTTTGGCGATCGGCTCGAATCTGCACTCCTGTTAAGTATTGTAGACACTTCGGCACCCTTAGTCTTTGAATAAATTATAAATTGTCCGCAGTATCTTTGGGCTTGAGCTCAAAATCTGCGATCGGACGACGACTATTTACCAATAATATAAAATTGACAGTCCAAATTCTTCGCCATGAATGTATTATTACTTAGAGTCAGTAAAAAAAACAGGACAAAATTTCTTCTTCCTTCTTCCTTCTTCCTTCTTCCTTAAAAATTTCCTATGACTGATTCGATCGCCCACCGCTTGGAACAATACACCGTAAAACGCCCTCAAGAAGTTTTAATCGTGCAGGTTGAAATTGACGGCGAACCAGACGAAATTGCTGTTTTTAAAGGCTTTTCTAGTTCCCTGGTGCGATCGACTGCTTTCGATCCAGACATACCAGTTTTACCAGAAGGAGCAAAAATCATCAGTATCGATCGCCTTGCAGGGCCCTACAACCCAAATAGCCCCCGCTATCTTCAGCAAGGGCTATCTTGGGAAACCATGCAGTCTCTATTGTTGGAAATTGGAATTTAACACAAGACAGTTGTGTCGCTAATTAGCGAGTGTGCCACCGGCTGCCTGAAAACGAGCCCGTGCACGTTTGATTGCTTGCTTAGCTTGAATTTGCTCTTGGAGAGTGCCATTAGCGGACTTTTCCAAACGAGCTTCAGCTTCAGTGTAAGCAGTGCGAGCAGCTTCTTTGTCAATTTTGTCGCCTTTTTCAGCGCCATTCACCAAAACCGTAATTCGGTTTTCTTGGATTTCTGCAAAACCGCCCATCAGAGCAATAGACACCCATTCCTTACCGGGACGGACGCGCATTACTCCCGTATCCAAAGCAGTCAACATCGGAGCGTGACCGCTTAAAATACCTAATTGGCCTGTAGTGCTTGGCAGAATTACTTCTTCAGCATCAGAATCCCAAACAGTTTTGTCTGGGGCAACTACGCGCACATTTAATGTCATAAATAGTCAATTGGGAATTGGGAATTGGGAATTGGGAATTGGGAATTGGGCATGGGGCATTGGGCATTGGGCATTGGGTATTGGGTATTGGGTATTGGGTATTGGTTATTTGTTAGTTTCAATAACCTATTACCAATAACCCATTACCTATCACCAATTACCCATTACCAATTACCAACTTTCTACTTGGCGTCAGCCTTCATTTTTTCAGCTTTGGCGATCGCCTCGCTAATGTCGCCCACCAAATAGAACGCTTGTTCTGGCAATTCATCAAGTTCACCAGCCAGAATCATCTGGAAGCCCTTAATCGTATCTGCCAGCTTGACATATTTACCAGGAGCACCAGTAAATACTTCCGCCACAAAGAACGGCTGCGATAAGAAGCGTTCAATTTTGCGTGCACGAGATACAGTTAAGCGATCGTCTTCCGACAACTCATCCAAGCCCAAAATTGCAATAATATCTTGCAATTCCTTGTAGCGTTGGAGAGTTGATTGAACTTGACGAGCAACACCATAGTGTTCTGCACCCACAACGCTAACTTGCAACATCGTAGACGTAGAATCCAACGGATCAACCGCAGGATAGATACCCTTCGCAGCCAAACCACGAGAGAGTACAGTTGTAGCGTCCAAGTGAGCAAAAGTCGTAGCCGGTGCGGGGTCAGTCAAGTCATCCGCAGGCACGTAGACAGCTTGAACCGAAGTAATCGAACCTTCAGTAGTAGAGGTAATGCGCTCTTGCAAGTCGCCCATGTCCGTACCGAGAGTTGGCTGATATCCCACAGCCGAAGGCATCCGACCCAACAGAGCCGATACCTCAGAACCCGCTTGTACGAAACGGAAGATGTTGTCAATGAATAGCAAAACGTCTTGTTTGCTGACATCACGGAAGTATTCAGCCATCGCCAGAGCCGACAGGCCCACGCGCATCCGAGCACCAGGTGGCTCGTTCATTTGACCGTAAACCAGAGCAATTTTTGATTTGCTGCGGTCTTCTTCGTTAATAACCCCGGACTCGATCATTTCCTTGTAGAGGTCATTACCTTCGCGGGTGCGCTCGCCCACACCACCAAACACGGATACACCACCGTGAGCTTTGGCGATGTTGTTCACGAGTTCCATCATGATGACGGTTTTGCCAACGCCAGCGCCGCCGAACAAACCGATTTTGCCTCCACGGCGGTAGGGTGCCAGGAGGTCAATCACTTTGATTCCAGTTTCAAATACCGAAGGCTTGGTTTCCAGTTCGGTGAAAGCTGGGGGGTTGCGGTGGATGGGCATACTTTCGGTAGTATCCACTGGGCCGAGGTTGTCTACGGGTTCGCCGATGACATTAAAAATTCGGCCCAGAGTTGGGATACCAACGGGAACTTGGATCGATCGCCCGGTGTCTACTACTTCCATGCCACGCACCAAACCGTCGGTGGTACTCATGGAAACCGCGCGCACTTGACTGTCACCTAGCAGTTGTTGAACTTCGCAGGTGACGGAAACGTCTTGGCCTGCTTGGTTCTTGCCGGAGATTGTGAGAGCGTTATAGATTTGGGGCAGTTTGCCGCCGGGGAATTTGACGTCTACGACCGGCCCAATGATTTGGGTGATGTAGCCTACGTTCGTTTTTACTGCGGTGGATACCATGAATAGTGCCTTTGTTAGGATTCTACTTTTCCGATATTGGAAAAACTCTTAACATTTAGAAATGCTATCCATCACATTACCACTGAACAGACTAACTATTTAGATTTATACGGGGCTACTTAAAAGTCATTTTTTGGTTTGTTGGTATTGCTTTTTTTTCGATCGCGCTGTGGCCAAAGCCCCGATCCCCAGAATAGTCCCCAACAGTGACATTGGTTCGGGGACTGCCTGAGCCGAGACAGTGAATTGTTTAAAGTCTGCCTCGCTTGCCTTTTGTCCATCGTCAAAGGAAACTTTTGTCCCCTGAGCCAGTTGTTCTGTTGTCGCAGATTTAAACTGCTCTGGGCTCTTGCCATCGTTGTCGGTGCTAAATGGATTTGTCGATTCGTAGTTGAGTTTAAAGTCGCCAAATACGGTTTGCTGGCATCCAGTTGCCAGACAGTCTATTCTGCTGAACTTGCTGTCGGCGGCGAACCAGAGGCTGCTGTTCATGAAGGAACTGCTAGAGACGAATTGCTCGAAGGGTTTGCCGGTGCCGGTGTCGCTCCAGAGCAGGAGGGCGTAAACTTGATCCTTAAGAAAGGTGAAGGTTTGGGTAATTTTTCCATCCTTGGATGTGACAGCGTTACCGAACGTTCCTTCTCCGTTTTTGGCGGAGCCGTTATCTGAGGGTTTAGTTTCGTTAAACAGACTCGATATGTTGCTGTAGCCAAGGTCTTTACCTGCGGATTTGGCTACCCACAAGCTGGATTGGTATAGTCCCTGAGAGCGATCGAACGTAAAGTTGATAGGTGTGTCTTCATCGAACTGGATGCCACTCGTGCCAAACATAAAAGCTTCTGCGGGTGTGCAGAGACTCAGAAAAACTGTGGCCGCGAAACTACTGACAGTTAATGATGTTTTTTTTACTAAGGTTAAAGTAGTCATAAACCCTGATTCCTCCCAAAAATTTATTGTGCACTAAGGTCGAGAATGCTTGCTGCCACTTAGACTGGCGAAGGCAAGGTTTGTCCTGCTAGATTGAGGACGATCGCATGGGCTTCCATACTCTATTTACAGAGCGGTATCAGTTATGTATATCTTTGAGTAAAATATTTTTGATTACTCCTCGAAATTTCACTTACACCAGACTGCCACACTCTAATCTAGAGCAGCCAGTTTTTAGCTACTCTGGATCTCCAAAATACAACATTTATTTTTGTTGGCAACGGCCTCTAGTTGACTGAAACTCTTGTAAAGATTGGCTTCCATCAATCAAGCAGACAATATTTTTATGTTTGATTATAAATTTTTTGTAAAGTTAAACTAAAAATATAAAGTTTGTGTAAAGTACATGATTAGCTGGTTAGTAATACAGAGGACACGGCAGTGCCGTGTCCCTACCATGATTAATTGTAGGGAAACGGCAGTGCCGTGTCCTCTATCTGATTCCAGCGCAGCCGGAATTGATATAAGTTGACTTACCTGCTAATTTACGACAAGAAAAACTAGAGTTTATGATCTTTATTACTGAAACATTTTCACTGTGGATTTTTTTGTGAGTGCCATATTTGAGTAATAAATCTGTTGATTCAACAATGCTCTTAAACTAGCAGACTCTCAAGGGTTCATCCGTCTTGGATTGGCTGCCGCAGTTCCATAGTTGACTCGACAACCGATGTTGAACAAACTCGAACTGCACTCAAGCGGGACAATCTGCTGGTCAAGGAGGGCGCTGCAACTGACATACTGGTCGTCATTAGTATCTCTTACCATACATTCGATCGGCTTAGCGCCCGATCGCGCCGACCAACTTTTCATACCTACAACTGAAATAATGTGCTGCCAGTAGAAAGTAAATAGAAACACTCCAAACAGTACAGCAACTGCTAATCCTACTTTCAACTTCCAACTACTGAGGACGTTTCCTACAGTATTTTTCAAGTTTTCTACCCCAGAAATCAAGCTTTCGGTAGTTGTTTCTGGAGTTGGCAAATTTGTTGGTGTTTGTTCTGTTGGAATTTCCGACATAATGTATCTCCTATGGTTGCTGGGATTTGCTTGGGTTTGTATTGGCCGCGCTATTTGAGCGAACTACATTAAATTTTAGCAAAAGTTAGGTTGGAGAAACAGAGGTTGAGATAGAAACAGAGGATGAGATAGAAACGGAGGACACGGCAGGATAGAAACGGAGGACACGGCAGGATAGAAACGGAGGACACGGCAGTGCCGTTTCCCTACCCCGATTAATTGTATAGTTGTTTTAGCAGTTCTATTAACTCAGATTCCGAAAGTTGGTGTATTCCTAAAGATTGAGCTTTTTCTAATTTAGAGCCAGCATCTTCTCCCACGACTACATAGTCAGTTTTGGCACTAACGGAATTTGTGACTTTTCCTCCTGCTTTTTGAATCAAATCTTTAGCTTCATCTCGTTTGAGAGTTGGCAAAGTTCCAGTGATTACAAAGGTTTTTCCTGCTAATTGCAAATTAGTTTGTGTTGAAGTCTGACTTTTTACTTCGGACTTTAATTGCAATCCCATAGTTTTCAATCGTTCGATTAAATTCTGATTTGCGGGGACTTGAAACCACTGATAAACTGATTGAGCAATTTCTGGCCCAATTCCATAAATGCCTTCAATGGTGGCAGATGATACTGCTGCTAATTCTTCGACATTGGTAAATTTTTCTGTTAGCAATTGGGCGTTTACACTACCGACGTGGCGAATTCCTAAGCCGTAAAGTACCCGCGACCAAGGTTTAGTTTTCGATTGGGCGATCGCATTTACCAGCTTTTCGGCTAATTTAGCACCCATTCGTTCCAAATTCATCAGTCTTTCGGCTGTCAAATCATACAAATCCGCGGCAGAATTGAGCAATTTGCTGTCAACCATTTGTTGCACCAGTTTTTCCCCAACACCGTTAATATCCAGGGCATCTCGACTGCAAAAATGAATCAGGGAACCCTTCAAAATCGCGGGACAAGATGTATTGATGCAGCGAGTAACGGCTTCACCCTTTTCTCGAACCACAGGCTGTCCGCATTCTGGACAGCAAGTAGGCATTTGAAATAATTGAGCATTACTGGGACGAAGTTCTGGTAAAACTCGCACAACTTCTGGTATAATCTCTCCAGCTTTTCTGACGATTACAGTGTCGCCAATGTGGAGATTTAATGCCGAAATGCGATCGCCATTATGCAGCGAAGCCCTTGAAACCGTCGTTCCCGCCAATTGCACCGGTTTTAGTTCTGCTACAGGTGTCAAGGCTCCGGTTCTGCCTACTTGGATGGTTACGGCTTCGACTATTGTAGGGACTTCTTGGGCTGGATACTTAAGTGCGATCGCCCAACGCGGAAATCTCTGAGTAAAACCCAACTGTTTTTGCAACTCAACCGGATTAATCTTAACAACAACTCCATCCGTCATGTAAGGTAAATTCCGCCGTTCAGTATCCCAGTATTCGTAATACTCCCGAACCTGATCTAAAGAGTAGCACAACTGACGGTTAGGATTCACTTTAAATCCCATTGTTCGCAATAATTCCAAAGAATCCCACTGGGTGTTCTCTTTATTCCCAGAGGGCGGGCACGGGGGCACCGCCCCCACGGGTTCATCAAAATGCAGGGTATAAGCAAAGAAATCTAACTTTCGTTTGTCCACAATTTTAGAATCCAACTGTCGCAGCGTACCCGCCGCCGCATTCCGAGGATTAGCAAATAGTTGTTCCCCTGCTTTTTCGCGTTCCCGATTAATTTCTTCAAATACACCTAATGATAAAAAAGCCTCTCCCCGCACTTCTAAAATCGGTGGCGGATTATCGATATTTAGCCTGAGAGGAATCGATCGAATTGTCTTAACATTTTGAGTGATGTCCTCACCAAAAACACCGTCTCCTCGCGTTGCGCCTCTAACTAAAATTCCATTTTCATAGGTTAATGCTAAAGCTGAACCGTCAATTTTTAACTCGCAAACATAGGAGACCCCCCCCAGCCCCCCCTTATTAAGGGGGGGAGTAATTTCTCTGTTTTCGTCGGAGGAGCCCCCCCCCAGCCCCCCCTTATTAAGGGGGGGAGTAATTTCTCTGTTTTCGTCGGAGGAGCCCCCCCCCAGCCCCCCCTTATTAAGGGGGGGAGTAATTTCTCTGTTTTCATCGGAGGAGCCCCCCCCCTGCCCCCCCTTATTAAGGGGGGGAGTAATTTCTCTGTTTTCGTCATTGCTAGGTGGAGGTGCAATTCCATCTTGTCCCCCCCCTTGATAAGGGGGGGTTAGGGGGGGTGAATTTCCATCTTGATAAGGGGGGGTTAGGGGGGGTGAATTTCCCCCTTGATAAGGGGGGGTTAGGGGGGGTGCTAATCGCAGCCATCGCTCCTGCCATTTAGCAAATTCTGCAATATCAAAAGCATTTTCCAAACTGTAGAGAGGAATATGATGCTTAACACTATAAAATTGAGCGACGGGCTTTTCTCCCACCCGCTGAGTCGGGCTTTCAGCAGTTATGAATTCGGGATTCTCTGATTCTAGGGTTTGTAAATGACGATAAAGGCGATCGTACACCTCATCTGCCATCATCGGCGCATCCAAAACATAATAAGCATAGCTACCTTCCTGTAGCTGCTTTCTCAACTGTTTAATTTGCTGCTCAATTTCACCCTTCATAAAATTCGAGATGTTTATTTTTTAATGGCAGTGCATAGTTGAACACAGCTCCTAGAGATTTTAGCATTAGTTGGATGCCATGTCAGGCTGGTTAATTGATTACAAATTTAAGTCCGGAAACTCGCTAAATTTCTTTTTTTCACCAGATATTGAGAATTGAAGATTTTCGGAATCTTTCCCCCCATTAAATTTGCTGTTACCACAAGATTTTAGCAAATCTTGAGAGCTCACTTTTGTGAAAGCTAGCGGTTCAGCGTGTTCTACCTGAAACACATTGGCGTATAGGTTGGCAACTATTTGTTTTCCTCCTTGGGTTAAGTCTAAATAGTTGAGGGCGGCGGGAATGTAGGGAAATACTCCATTCCAATAAAATTTGGCATAATTTTGTCGCAAATCTCCCGGAGATTTGTAGCCCAAAATTTTATTGGTGCCGACTTCCTCAAATTCGTAGAATAGGGCGCTAATTTTTCGCAGGTAATTGGGATCGCTCAATTGACCGATTAAATCGGCGGCACGGGCTAGTCCCGAATAGTTGTTTCTATCTTGATGGGTTTCGCTCGACGGAACTGGAAAACGAGTTAATTCAATATTGCGTTTGATTTGTTCGGCGTCAATTAATGTGTGGCCGCCGAAGCGTTCGTCAATTACGAGTTTTCCCCGATCGACATGATAAGCAGTTAAGCTAGCGGAAGTTGCGCCGATCGGCACAGAAACCATATTCCCGTCAATGCCCGTGGCGTAGAGACCGACAGCTTCTTGGTCTTGGCGACAAACACCTTTGACGTAGCCGATATCGTGGCACAGTAGCGATATTAGGTAGTGCAGCCAATCTTCTGGCGATACTCCCCCCTCGCGAATGTGCTTTCCCCGGAGAATTTCCTGTCCCACCAGCGCTACTAGCATGGTGTGTTCCACATTGTGATATAGAGCATCACAATTAGCGATATTTTCCAGAGCCATTGTCCCCGCCCAGGCGATAATTTCTGGGTAGTCGGGCTTGTATTTGCCGTAGGTGCGGCGATAGCCGGCCTGTAGCTCTTGAACAAAAGCATCAATTAGGATAGCAGTTGCATTGAACATCATAGATTCTCCAACTAAAAATTTACTTAGTGATTCGATCGCAAATATCTATCTAAAGATGATGGCAAAATAATTAATATTGAATTTGAAATTTTAGGTAGGGTTGTTCAAGTAAAAATTTGATTTAGGGTAATATTTATACGATAACCTAAATTGATTGGAAATCGATCGATTGTTCTGCATTAAATATTGACGAAACAATTTATACTGTTTGATCGACTAATTATAAAAAGTCCTGGGTAGAAAAGTTATGAACTGTCTGTTTCCGAGTATCCCCCCTGTTGTCCATCGCACTCGGCTCTCTTGCATCCGAAAATACCTAGGATTGTTGGCATTCACGGCTGTTTGCACAGCCACGCCTGCTTTTGGTGCCGATCGCATTTATGTAACTTATGGCCCACTAGAAGTATCAGTTCCCATTGAATCTCTGGCACTCTTTGCTAAGGTCGGCAAAATAGACTCCAACTTGGACGGCTTCGCTCAGTACGCTAAGAAAGAACAGCTAGCTCAGATTCAACTTGTTCTGCAAGCTCGTGCTGAAATCAAAGCCGTGACCATCGCCCAATTCCTCTACACGGCTCAAGGAGAATTGCTGCTAGAGCGTTTGGGCAGGGTAATTCAAACCAAAGCTCGACAGCCTGGATTTTATGCGATTCGAGCTGCTTTAATTTTAGCTGCATCCGACCCAGAAGGTCTGACAATTGTCAATGTGCTGCGGAAATTTCCTACTTATGGCATCAGGATTGACATCGCTCGCGCCTTGGGTATTGCCGACGAACTGACGACGCTAATCAACCGTTCCAATCGCGCGATCGAAGGAATTGCCAAGTTGTCGGAAGCACAAGCAGTTTTAGAACCCGAAATCCCCGCCGCCGAAAGACTACAGCCCCAGCTACCAGGCTCCTATACTTGGAAAAAATCATCGGTAACTCTGACGAGCCCCAATCGCGATCGCACATTTGGGATCGACATCTATCTGCCCCAAGGCAATCCCCGACCCGCCCCTGTCGTGGTAATTTCCCATGGTTTGGGATCAGATCGCATTTCCTTTGAGTATTTAGCCAAACACCTAGCCTCCTATGGCTTTGCCGTCGCAGTCCCCGAACACCCTGGCAGCAATGCCAAACAACTGCAAGACTTAATCACAGGCAAAGCCAACGAATTAGTAGAACCAGCAGAATTTGTCAACCGCCCTCTCGATGTCAAAGACTTGCTGGATTATTTAACCCGCCTTTCGGTAAGCAATCCAACTTACCGAGGGCAACTCGACTTACAGCGAGTGGGCATCATCGGCCAATCTTTCGGCGGTTACACAGCTTTGGCATTAGCTGGGGCACAGATGAATTTTGCACAGCTAGACAAAGACTGTCGGCTAGAAAACGACACTTGGAACATCTCGCTATTGTTACAGTGCCGTGCCCGCGGGTTGGATCGTAGTCAGTCCAATTTCACAGATCCGCGAATCAAAGCTGCGATCGCAATCAACCCAATTAGTAGCAGCATTCTGGGAGAAACAAGCCTCAGCAAAATCCAAATTCCAGTCATGGTAATCGCAGGCAGCGCCGATACAGTCGCCCCCGCTCTGGTAGAACAAATTCAACCTTTCACCTGGTTAACATCGCCCAACAAATATTTGGTATTGATGAAAAATGGGACTCACTTCTCCACGATCGACCAATCCTCTGAAAGCATCTTTCGTCCATCTCCTGATGTGATCGGGCCAGAACCCGCCTTAGCCCGTCGCTACCTCAACGGACTCAGTCTCGCTTTTATGGAAAGCTCTTTGAACAACCAGCCCCAATTCCTTCCCTATCTGGAATCCTCCTATGCTCAAAGCATTTCCAGAGATTCCCTGGGGCTGACAATTTTGCGATCGCTCACGTCACAGCAATTGGAACAGTTACTGACCAGTTCTCAATCGCCCAGTCGCCCTGCTTCCCCACTCTCAACCCCCCAACCTCAGCCAGTTCCGGTTCCTCGGTAAGGTAATATCAATTCCGGTTGCACCGGAATATAAGAGGAGACGGCAGTGCCGTTTCCCTACCCAAAATAATATTGTAGGACACGACACTGCCGTCTCCTCATTTCGGCTAATAATTCCGATGCAACCGGAAATTAGCTAACTTAGAAGTGCAAATTTCTAATTACTCAGGGTACAACGATGCCACAAGCAGCCCCTCTTCAAATAATTCCCAAATCAACAACCCCAACCCCCACTTCTACTGGCACGACTACCAACTCTGGTGGTACCACCGTTAGCAGGAGTGGCATTTCCGGCACTTCTGGCCCGGATAGCCTCAGTGGTACTACCGGGGATAACTCGATCTTTGGTTTGGGAGGCCCGGATACAATTTTTGGTTTAGCTGGCAACGATACAATCTACGGTGAAGACGGTGACGACTCAATCCGCGGCGACGCTGGTAATGACTGCTTATTCGGCGGTAGCGGTAGAGACAGTATGTTTGGCAACGAAGGAGATGACTCTCTATTTGGTGGCAAAGGTGCTGATTCACAAAGTGGCGATGATGGCAATGACTTGCTATTTGGCAACCAGGACAACGATACTTTGTTGGGAGAGGCGGGCAATGACACCTTTTTTGGGGGTTCTGGCGATGATTCGCTGTTTGGAGGGGCTGGCGATGATAGTCTTTCGGGCGATCGAGGTAAAGATACTTTAACTGGCGGCTTGGGAAATGATACGTTTGTGATCAGCCCTTCTTCTGATGGGGATTTGATTGGAGATTTTACTGATGGTGGCGATCGCATTCGTTTAGGTGCCGGTCTCACCTTTGCTGAACTCACTATTTCCGCTGGTATTAGCGGAACTACCCCAAGTACAATTATTCAGCTTACAACCACTAAGGAAACTCTGGCTACTGTCTTCGGAGTTTCCAGTAGTCTGATCGGTCGGACTGACTTTATTTTTTAAATTGGGAATTGGGAATTGGGAATTGGGAATTGGGAATTGGGAATTGGGAACTGGGAATTGGGAATTGGGAATTGGGAACTGGGAATTGGGAATTGGGAATTGTCAACTAACAATTAACAACTAACAACTAACAACTAACAATTAACAACTAACAACTAACGAATTCCCCATGCCCCATGCCCTATGCCCCATGCCCTATGCCCCATGCCCTATGCCCTATGCCCTATGCCCTATGCCCTATGCCCTATGCCCCATGCCCTATGCCCCATGCCCCATGCCCTATGCCCTATGCCCCATGCCCTATGCCCCATTCCCATTCCCCATTCCCAAATAACAAATGTATGAAGGTTTCCTAAATCTGAATAAACCTGCGGGTATGACTTCCCACGACTGCGTGGGGCAAGTCCGCCGTCTGTTGAAACTCAAGCGAGTAGGACACGGAGGAACCCTCGATCCTACTGTGACTGGCGTTTTGCCGATCGCTCTTGGCAAGGCAACGAGGCTGCTACAATTTCTCCAACATCAGAAAGCTTATCAAGGTACGATTCGGTTTGGTTTAACTACTGCTACGGACGATTTAGAAGGAGAAATTCTCAGTTTTCAATCGGTGCCGGATTTGAGCTTGGAAAAAGTGCAAACAGAACTACCGAAGTTTATCGGAAAACTTGAGCAATTTCCACCGAACTTTAGTGCAATTCAGGTGGGAGGTAAACGCCTTTATGAGTTAGCGAGGAAGGGCGAAACTGTGGAAGTTGCTGCTAGGAAGGTTGAGGTTTTCCGGCTTGATGTTTTGGATTGGCGGCCTGGGGATTTTCCGGAATTGGATTTGGCGATTTCCTGTGGGGCTGGTACTTACATTCGGGCGATCGCTCGCGATTTGGGTGCTATGTTGAATGTAGGCGGCACTTTGGCCTGTTTGACTCGTACTGAAAGTAGTGGTTTTGCGATCGAGCAAAGTCTCAGTTTTGAAGATTTGGAAATGCAATTACAGGAGGGTAAATTTTCCCCAATCTTACCATCAGAGGTGTTGGGACATTTAGGGGCGATCGTCCTTTCTCCTGAATATGCCAAACGCTGGTTTCAAGGACAGCGCCTGCCGATTCCTGAAACGCCTGAACCAGAAAGGGAGGAAGCAAGTAAAAATGAGATCCCTTATACCCTAAACCCCCTGTCTCCATATTTTTTGCAAGTTTATAACGAAGACGGTCAATTCTTAGGTATCGGTCAAGTTGCAAACTCTGATACAAACACGATTTTGTCTCCTCATGTTGTGTTTTAATTCTGGAAATTAAGTTGACTTTTTGACAAACTTATGATAGTAGCATGGCAATGAAAATAGTGCTGATTGGATTGATACGAGGCTACAAAATAGGTATTTCTCCTTATTTACCTAATGCTTGTAGATTTTACCCAACTTGTTCGCAATATGCGATCGAAGCAATAGAAAGATTTGGGGTTGCCCGTGGTGGATCGATCGCAATTAAGCGGATTTTGCGCTGTCACCCCCTACATCCTGGGGGGTATGACCCAGTACCTCCCAAAGATAGTTCTAAGTAAAATTAACGTCAAAAACCAGAGCCTCAACTTCTTGAAGAAATTGGGGCTCTAAGTATATTTTGAGTATTTAAAAAAAATCAGTAATATTACTGTTTTTCTCGACTTCTCAGAAGTTGTAAAATATCATAAAGGGAATAAAGGGAATGCAAGTGAATATGTTAACTACAGCGATCGGGTATAAAACGCTTTCTCATACGCTGGCAGTGATCAGCCAGAAGCAAGCAAGTGGAAAACTGCTATTAGAACAAGGGGATCAGCAGTGGCAACTCTACTTTTATCGAGGTTGTCTGCTTTATGCGACTGGAGGATGCCATAGAGCGAGACGTTGGTATAGGGCTGTAGGTCAACACTGTCGGAACTTTCAAGTGGATCTCAGAGGTCTTGATGCTGGGGAATTGTGGGAATATCAACTACTTCAGCAAGGGATTGCAGACAACGAAATGAACCTCGAACAAGCTAGGGCGATCGTCCGAAGCAGTGTTTCCGAAGTGTTCTTTTCTCTGATCAGTCAGTCCAGTTTGCGTCGAGAGTGGCGTCCATCAAAAAAATGTGTTTCTAAAATTATCCCTTCTTTACTGCTCTCTTTAACAGAGGTACAGCAAGTTTTGTATTCTACACAACAAATTTGGCAAAAGTGGAAAGCAATGAGTTTGTGGCCAATAGAACCAGAACAAGCACCTTTGTTAAAATTGTCAGCGGAATTAAAAAATCGATTTAGTTCTAATTCTTTCCTAGCTCTGACTAACGTGTTCAATGGCGAGAATACTCTTTGGGATATTGCATTTAAAAGACAACAGTGTGTGACAGTGGCAACTCGCGCTTTGCAAAACTACATAAAACAGGGTTTAGTCAATTTTCGCACCGTGCCCGATTTGCCATCGCCCATCGAACAGTGGCGTTTAGCCGCAGCGATTGCCAAACCTGGTCGCCCTTTGATTGCTTGCATCGATGACAGCCCTACAGTATGTGCATATTTAGAGCAAATTTTATTTGAGGGAGGGTATCGAGTCCTGAAAATTCAAGATCCGATGCAGGGAGTGAGCCTCCTGGCTAAACACAACCCTGCTTTAATTTTTATGGATGTGGTGATGCCGAAAACAAATGGCTTTGCTTTATGCAATTTTTTGCGAAAAACAGTGGCTTTCCGGGAAACTCCGATCGTATTTTTGACTGGTAAAGACAGTATCATCGATCGCACGCGGGCAAAACTGATAGGTGCTTCTGATTTTTTGAGCAAGCCTGCACCCCCAGAAAAAGTTTTGCAAGTAGTTGACAGGTATTTGAAGGCAAAAAGCGATCGCAATCCTTTAGCAGTTCGCCATAACGATTTACTCAATTCCCACCGACTTACCTTAGCAAATTCTTGAACTCAGATAGCTTACAATCAAGACGCATGAGGAAAATCTAAAATCCAAAATCGGTTGTGTATGAATGATGTTACTAAGGAGTTTGCGCTCGATCGCACCCCGCAGGTAAGCGTGGTAATTCCAGCCTATAATTGTGCTGCCTACGTCGGTCAAGCAATCGATAGTGTTTTGAGCCAAACCTATACTGACTGGGAAATTATTGTAGTAGATGACGGCTCCCAAGATAATACCAGGTTAGTTTTAGACAAATATGGCGATCGACGAATTCGCTATGTTTATCAACAAAATCAAGGAGTCTCCCTCGCCAGAAATCACGGTATCAAGTTAGCGCGAGGAGAGTTTATCGCGTTTTTAGATGCAGATGACTTCTTTCTACCCCACAAAATAGCATCACAAATCGCCGTATTTATAGCAAAACCAAATTTAGGAATAGTTCACAGTGGCTGGCGTTTAGTTGATAGTATCGGCTCGCCAATTAAAGAAATTAAATTATGGCAAAATGTGCCTAAATTAGACCTAGAAATGTGGCTCAGGTGGAAACCAGTATTACCAAGCGCCATGATGTTTCGTCGCCATTGGTTAGAACAAGCTGGTGGCTTCGATCCTCGATTTCCACCGGCAGAAGATACAGATTTAGTGCTACGTTTAGCTTTAATGGGATGCGAAGCAGAATGGCTGCGCGAAATAACCGTTTGTTACCGTCAACATGAACAAAGTGCCATGTACAAAGGTTTACCCCAGGCTAAATCCCTCGCCGCAGTCATGGACAACTTTTTTGCCCGTCCCGAATTGCCCGATAAAATACGTTTGTTAGAAAAGCAAATTAAGTACAGTACCTTAGTTTGGATTTCTTGGTATTTGCACCGCACCGGTCATCCCGTGGAGATGGTACAATTTTTGCAGCGTTCTTGGAATTATACACCTTATTTGCCAGTGGAAACAGTCATTAATTGGGCAGAATGTTTCGCTGAGTTTTCCCAGGATGCAGGAAATAAATTGGATGCAGATTTATTAGCCCAGTCTCCTGAGTGGCAAGAATTAATGCAGTGGGTGATTCTCAGTACCCCAGCTTGATTATGTTTATAAATGTTTCAACTAGATTTTTTGAGCAACATGAAAAGCTGAAAGATACGAACCCTTGATACTAATGCCACAGTTATTTTCTAGCGATTCCCGCAAGCTTTCCAACAAAGAACTTCTCGTTTCATCATCTAGCGCTATATACGGTGAGTAAGTCTGCAAAAGTGCAAGATAATCATCAATGCTATAGGTGACTTCACAGACTAACTGTTCGTATACCAAATTCTTAAATAGCTTTGAGTCAATGATATTTTGTCCGAGTTCTCTGATGCTTTCTTCCTGATTTATTCTCTCCTGAGCATGATATTTTGCCAGAGAAGGGGCTTGAATTTGATAAACTTCATTCAAAACTTGGTAAACTTGATTGTGAGGTAAAACTCCCGCATTCCAAAGCAAAATCAAACTACCTTGATCTTTTAATGCAGCCGCCGCTTTTGAACACCTAATCTCAGGTGATAGCCAATGAAAAGAAGTGGCCGCCAGCACAGCATTGAATTTGTCAGCTTCTAGTTTCCACTCTTCAAAGGTGAGATTTTGAATTTCTACAGATGGATAAGTTTCACAATTTTGTTTTGCTAGCTGATAGGCTTCTGGGCTGGGTTCGAGACAAACCATTGAAAATCCTAATTCAGCAAATGGAATAGTTGCAATTCCAGGGCCACAGCCCAATTCAAGAATGTTTGTACCCGCAGGAATTTTAGCTAATTCGACAACGCGATTAATTAGCGATTGAGGATACCGTGGTCTTGTTTTATGATAAGCATTGGCGATTTCATTATACCAGTTTTTTCGCTGTTGGTAAGTGTGGGTAGTTTCGATTTTCTCATACCATTTTTTACTTTTTTCTGATTCTTTCATAATCTTTATTTTTCTTCAGTCCGCGCAGGCGGACTTTGTTGGCGTAGAAGCGAATTCTATTCGCCGATAAATATGGTTTAAAAGCGATTTTTTATTAAAATGTCATATTATTCTTGAGTTTCAGCTTCGGTAAAAATTGGTGGCCACAGTTCAGAAATGGGCAATTCCCAACCGGGGAAGAGTTCTGGTAAGATTAAAATATCCTGATTTCCCAACACCACAGGTTCACCTATTTGACGATAAACTGTCACAGTTTCTTCATCAGGGTCAATCAGAATTCCCACTTGGGCACCTAGTTTTATAAACTTGTTAATTTTCTTGACTATCGGCTTTATGCGATCGCTCTGTGATTTAATTTCTACTACCAAGTCTGGAACTAATTCTCCAAAATAACGCGGACTTCGCCTGAGACGAGCGGCTAGAACAAAGGAAACATCGGGTGCGGTGAGATTAGCATCTGGTAAAATAAAGCCACCGGCGGAGTCAAAAATTCTTCCCAGGCGACGGGGATTCACCCAAACGAATAGAAAAGCACTTAAGCGAATACCAATTTCACTTGATACAATATCTGACGGGCCCATAATTACAATTCTCCCACTTTCTAGTTCAACTTGGTAATCTTCACCGGCTTCTTGAAAAGTCTTTTGGACTTTTTCTAAATCTTTGAGTGTCATCATAGGATTTTAGATTTTGGATTGAAGAATTGTTTGCGATTTGGGTTATTACTTGGCTGAGAATGAATTTCCACAGCTACAACTTTGAGCCGCATTCGGATTGTGAAACCGGAAACCTCCGCCCATCAAGTCTTCTGAATAGTCTAAGGTGAGCTCGTTGAGATATTTTGATTGCTGGGGGTCGATCGCGATTTGGATACCCTCAGACTGGCAAATAGTGGCGAATGGTGGGATTAGATCTTCAAAACCCATGGTATAAGACAAACCGGAACAGCCGCTCGATTCCACACCCAGGCGCAATAAAGCTTCGGGGTGAGAATGCTGAGATTTGATACGGTTTATTTCTAAAGCTGCGGTTTTACTTAGATGAATCATTGATTTTGGGAATGGGGAATGGGGAATGGGGGATGGGGGAATGGGGAATGGGGAGATGGGGAGATGGGGAGATGGGGAGATGGGGAGATGGGGAGATGGGGAGATGGGGA
>NZ_JAKJHX010000059.1:23597-30742 GCF_021648855.1 Tychonema litorale BBK16
GATGGGAATTGGTTACTGCTAATTGTTTATTCGTTACTTGTTGGTGCGAATACCCAATGCCCAATGCCCAATGCCCAATGCCCAATGCCCAATTCCCAATTCCCAATTCCCAATAGTTACTTTGCCTTAGATTCTGTACGAGCATAATCATCTTGAAATCTGACAATATCATCTTCTCCGAGATATTCGCCATTTTGCACTTCAATCAAAACCAACGGGATAACTCCCGGATTTTCCAGACGGTGATTGATGCACTGAGGAACATAGGTTGACTGATTTGTAAATAGAACTTCTTCGGTTTCACCGCAAGTAACTTTTGCAGTACCAGAAACTACAATCCAGTGTTCGCTGCGGTGGTGGTGCATTTGCAGGCTGAGGCGATGTCCAGGGTTAACTTCTATACGTTTAATTTTATATCCTGGGCCTTCTTCAAGAGTTGTAAATGAACCCCAAGGACGTGTTTCTGTAGCGGTAATTCCGTTGATTCCAACAGGTGCATGAAGAGTTAATGTTTGAGAAATTTCTTGAGTCTGAACCATGTTTTTACTCCTTTAGGATTGCTGGTTTAAGTTTTTAGTGCAAAACGTTGGTTTTTGCGGGTAGTGCACGGACGAGTTAGCGAACAGTACAGTTTTATTGATAATTCTGCTTAGCCCGATCGCACCGCCTTAACTACCATAGCAAAAGTAACCTAGTGGTTGTTACCTAGAATGTGATCTATTCCACAAATCTACATCAAATCTTTATCTGCGGCGGCTGATTCTTTATTTAACGGGACATTTTACACTATTGTCAAGAACAGGCTTTTCGGCCTGTTCCACAAAGAGTAATTTTTATTGTGGAGTAGGCTTATAGCCCGCCCGCTTATTGAGAATACTGCTGCAAGATTGCTATCACCTCTTGATAGAAAGGCAGCCCTTGACTCTGGCTATCGCTAGCGGTGGCGATGATTCCCAAGGTTTCGATCGGGGAGTACCGCGCCGCATCTACAATCAAATCGAGGAGGGGATGAATCCCGGAATCATGCTGTTGGGCGATTGCGTGTCAAAACCGTTCGGTTATTGCTAGCAGCAAAAGCTAACACATCTTCGTCAGGAATTTGAAGATTTGCATTTCCTGCTTCCCTCGCTGTTAATACATCGTGACCTAAAGCCCGCAGTAATTCTACGACTGCTAGTGGGAAGTTTTCGTCTGTGTAAAAACGTGCCAACTTTTAATAAACCTCGCTTTCTTCCATAACTTCATCATTTTCTCTAATTGCCTGTTCAATTTCCTCTGGGTAAGCATCGGTATAAGCCCACGCATTTACCAAATCAGCGGCGGTCAAATCGGGAAATGATTCTAGGATGATAGCATCGGAAGCACCTAAACGTCGATCGCACACCAGCGACCAAACTGGTATCCGAGTATTGCCAATACAAGCATCGCCTCCGCACACGCCAGGAGTCTTTTTAATCCCTAGGGAACCGTTGGTTAAAGTCTGAGTTAGAATACTGATCAGTTTAGCTTTATCGACCAGATTTAAGATTGAGACTTGAGTTTCCAATTCTTGTATAGTCATAAATAAGTGCGATCGGTCGGATCTGACATTATTTAGATTATAGCCAATTCGCGCCATATTTTATGCTGCTTCATTTCTAGTATTCCAGAAGTGTTTGTACTGGAACTCTAGTAAAAGTAAAGACTGGGATGCCACCCATAGTCTCAGGAGATACATTAATAATTTTAGGGTCTTTCAGCATAAATATTTAGACCTTCGGGTTCCATAGTTAACTCATCAGTTGTAACTATTTTTGCACGCTCGATCGCACAAGCTTTGATTCTTTCCTGCATCTACCTAATGCAGTAGATCCAACTATAATACATCATACTAGACCGATCGCCATCCCACGCTCAACTCTAGATCAACATATTTTAACCACTTTGAGAGACACATCAAAATGAACAACCACGGACTGCCACAAAAGCAAGGCCTGTACGATCCACAGTTCGAGCACGACGCTTGCGGAGTCGGATTTATTGTACACGTCAAAGGTAACAAATCTCACGAAATAGTCGAACAGGCGCTGACAATCCTGCTGAACCTCGACCACCGGGGCGCCTGTGGCTGCGAAGCCAACACCGGAGACGGCGCGGGGATTTTGATGCAAGTGCCCCACAAGTTTCTCAAGAAGGTAGCAGCAGCCGAAAACATCGAACTTCCCGCAGCCGGAGAGTACGGGGTTGGTGCGATTTACTCATCGCGCGATCGGACTCAACGGGAAAACGGCAAACGCATCTTCGCGGAAATCGCTGCGGAAGAAGGCTGTCCCGTGCTAGGTTGGCGCGAAGTTCCCACTGATAACTCCTCCTTGGGTGATACCGCCAAAGCTAGCGAACCCTTGATGCAGCAAGTGTTCCTGGCCCGCCCCGCAGGTATGGATGAAGCGGGTTTTGAACGCAAACTCTACGTGATCCGCAAACGCGCGCACAATGCGATCCGCCGGACAGACAAAGATCCGTACTGGTATAATTCTACGCTGTCATGCCGGACGATCGTCTACAAGGGAATGCTGATGCCCGTGCAAGTCGGAGATTACTATCCCGAACTGCACGACCCCGATATGGAAAGCGCTCTAGCACTGGTTCACTCGCGCTTCAGCACCAATACTTTTCCGAGTTGGGAACGATCGCACCCTTACCGCTACATCGCCCACAATGGCGAAATTAACACCATGCGCGGCAACATCAATTGGATGAACGCGCGGCAATCGATGTTCGAGTCAGAACTCTTCGGCGATGATTTAAAGAAAATCCCCAATTTAATCAATGTCGAAGGTAGTGACTCAACTATCTTTGACAATGCTTTGGAATTGCTGTATTTGGCCGGGCGTTCTTTGCCTCACGCCGTAATGATGATGATTCCTGAACCTTGGACAGCCCATGAGTCGATGAGTGACGAGAAAAAGGCTTTCTACGAATACCATTCTTGCTTGATGGAACCTTGGGATGGGCCTGCTTCGATCGCCTTTACGGATGGTACATCGATCGGCGCTGTGCTCGATCGCAATGGTTTGCGTCCTTCCCGCTATTGCATCACCAAAGATGACTTAGTAATTATGGCATCGGAAGCGGGAGTTTTGCCGATCGCGCCGGAACGAATTCTCTCAAAAGGCCGTTTGCAACCAGGCCGGATGTTCCTAGTAAATACAGCAGAAGGCCGCATCGTTTCTGATGACGAAATTAAACATCAAATCGCTTCGGAACATCCGTATCGCGAGTGGATTGACCAGCACATGGTCGAGATTGCCAAGCTACCGGATGCTACGGAAGTTACAGAATCCAACCCAGTGCCTTTATTGCAGCAACAAATGGCTTTTGGCTACACCTTTGAAGAACTGCGGTTGCTGTTAGCGCCGATGGCAAAAGATGGAGTGGAAGCTGTCGGTGCGATGGGCGCGGATACGCCACTTGCTGTTTTGTCGAACAGGCAAAAACTGCTTTACGAATATTTCCAGCAACTGTTCGCCCAAGTGACGAATCCGCCGATTGATTCGATCCGTGAAGAGATTGTCACTTCTGCTGAAACGACAATTGGTTCTGAACGCAATTTGCTGAAGCCGGAACCAGAAAGCTGTCATTTAATTGAACTGAAAACACCAATTCTCAGCAATGAAGAACTAGCGAAACTTAAACACGTTTCCCAAGGTAATTTCAAGTCGATTACGATACCAATTTTGTTCGACCCCAAAACTGGTGTAAAAGGTTTGGAACAAGCCTTAGAAGATGTGTTTGCAGCAGCAGACAGTGCGATCGCCTCTGGGGTGAATATTATCATTTTGTGCGATCGGGGAATCGATGCCGAAAACGCTCCGATTCCCGCGCTGCTAGCAGTTGCAGGCCTGCACCACCACCTGATCCGCCAAGGTACGCGGACACGGGCGGGATTGGTGCTCGAATCCGGGGAACCGCGCGAAGTACATCACTTTGCGACTTTAATCGGCTACGGTTGCGGTGCGATCAATCCGTATTTAGCCTTTGAGACGATCGCAGATTCGATCCGGGAAGGTTTGCTGGTAAATGTTGATACCAAGACAGCTTGCAAAAACTACGTGAAAGCCGCAACCAAAGGCGTGACCAAGGTTGCGTCGAAAATTGGGATTTCCACAATTCAAAGTTACCGTGGTGCCCAGATATTTGAGGCGATCGGCTTAAACAAATCCGTAGTCGATAAATACTTCACTTGGACAGCATCGCGAATTGCCGGAGTAGACCTCGAAGTCATCGCCCAAGAAGCGATTTTACGTCATACCCACGCATTTCCCGATCGCCCTTCCAGCGGACACACTCTCGATGTCGGCGGCGAATATCAATGGCGCAAGGAAGGTGAAGCCCACTTGTTCAGCCCGCAAACCATCCACGCCCTGCAAAAAGCCGTGCGCGAAGGAAGTTATCCACTTTTCAAACAGTATTCCGGGCTGGTTAACGAACAAAGTCAACAGCATTTTACCCTGCGCGGTTTGCTGGAATTCAAGCAGCGAGAATCGATTCCGATTGAGGAAGTTGAACCAATCGAATCTATTATCAAACGCTTCAAAACTGGGGCGATGAGTTATGGTTCCATTTCCCAAGAAGCCCACGAATCTTTAGCCGTAGCCATGAATCGCATTGGTGGCAAATCGAACACTGGTGAAGGCGGCGAAGATCCCGATCGCTATACTTGGACAAACGATCGCGGTGACTCAAAAAACAGTGCGATCAAACAAGTTGCTTCCGGGCGTTTCGGCGTTACCAGCTTGTACCTTTCCCAAGCGAAGGAGCTCCAAATCAAGATGGCGCAAGGGGCAAAACCCGGAGAAGGCGGACAGTTACCAGGTAAAAAAGTATACCCGTGGATTGCGAAAGTACGGCACTCAACTCCCGGTGTAGGCTTGATTTCGCCGCCGCCTCACCACGACATTTATTCGATCGAGGATTTGGCAGAATTGATTCACGACTTGAAAAATGCCAACCGGGAAGCGCGGATTAGCGTCAAATTAGTGTCGGAAGTCGGAGTTGGGACGATCGCAGCCGGTGTCGCCAAAGCCCACGCCGATGTGGTGCTCATCTCCGGCTACGACGGCGGTACAGGCGCGTCACCGCAAACTTCGATCAAACACTGCGGATTACCTTGGGAGTTGGGATTGGCGGAAACTCACCAAACCCTGGTACTCAACAATCTCCGCAGCCGAATTGCCGTGGAAACCGACGGACAACTCAAAACCGGCCGCGATGTAGCAATTGCCGCACTGCTTGGTGCAGAAGAATTCGGTTTTGCCACCGCGCCGCTGGTGACTTTGGGCTGCATCATGATGCGCGTGTGCCATCAGAACACTTGCCCTGTGGGCGTTGCTACCCAAGATCCTCTGTTGCGGAAAAACTTTACTGGCGATCCCGATCACACGGTAAACTTTATGACATTCATCGCCCAAGAAGTCCGCGAAATCATGGCGCAGTTGGGCTTCCGCACGCTGAATGAAATGGTGGGGCGCACCGATGTTTTGGAAGCGCAACAAGCGGTAGAACATTGGAAGGCTAAGGGTTTGGACTTCTCGAACATCCTGTATCAGCCGGAAGTGGGTGCGGATGTTGGGCGCTATTGTCAGATGCCGCAGGATCACGGTTTGGAAAAGTCGATCGACCTTAGTGTACTGCTGGATTTGTGCAAAGGTGCGATCGAACACGGCGAAAAAGTCAAAGCCACTCTCCCAATCACCAACGTCAACCGCGTTGTCGGCACAATTCTCGGCAACGAAATCACCAAACGCCACTGGGAAGGCTTACCCGATGATACCGTGCACCTGCACTTCCAAGGCAGCGCCGGACAAAGCTTTGGCGCATTCGTACCCAAGGGAGTCACCCTAGAGCTCGAAGGCGAAGCCAACGACTATTTGGGCAAAGGCCTCAGCGGCGGCAAAATCGTACTGTACCCATCGGCAGCTTCTACCTTTATCGCAGAAGAAAACGTCATTGCGGGTAACGTGGCGCTTTACGGAGCGACATCTGGCGAGGTTTTCATCCGAGGGATGGCGGGCGAACGTTTTGGGGTGCGTAACTCCGGCGTTAACACAGTAGTCGAGGGTGTCGGCGATCACGGTTGCGAGTACATGACTGGCGGCAAAGTTGTAGTTTTGGGTGCCACCGGGCGCAATTTTGCAGCGGGAATGAGTGGCGGCGTTGCTTACATTTTGGATGAAGCGGGAGATTTTGCGACTCGCTGCAATATGTCGATGGTGGCGCTGGAAAAACTGGAGGATGCTGAGGAAATTGCAGATTTGCGGGAGTTAATTCAGACTCATTTTGATTTGACTGGAAGTGCGATCGCATCGAAGGTTTTGGCAAATTGGGATGCGATGGTGCCGGTGTTTGTGAAGGTGATGCCGCGGGATTATAAGCGGGTGTTGCAGGCAATCAAAAGGGCGATCGCTGCGGGTTTAAGCGGTGATGATGCGCTGACGGCGGCTTTTGAAGAAAATGCTCGCGACGTGGCCCGGATTGGCGGTAGCTAGGGTTCTGCGTTAGAATTCTACTCATGTAGCAAGGGGCTTTTTTGTTTGTATCGAGGTCTAGATCCCCCCTAACCCCCCTTAATAAGGGGGGGACAAGAGCGTTCTCTCAAAGTCCCCCTTCTTAAGGGGGGACAAGAGCATTCTCTCAAAGTCCCCCTTCTTAAGGGGGATTTAGGGGGATCTAGACTTTGCCTAAAAGCGACATTTATTGTGGATTTCAGTCTTAAATTATCACCAATGAGATCTGTCTGGGAACGAGTAACGAGCATGAAAGTAGGTAAAATATGAGTGCAGCAATATTAACGACAAAACAATACGTTGAAGAACAAGATGGTTGCTACCGCATCATTGGAAAGCGCGTTTCTTTAGATTCAATTGTCTATGCTTTCCTGGCGGGACAATCCCCAGAAAGTATCGTTCAATCATTCCCTGTACTGACACTAGAAGAAATTTATGGCGGAATTTCCTTCTATCTTGCTAACCGCACAGCCATTAATGCTTATTTATTCGAGGGAGAACAACTATTTGAAACCTTGAGACAGCAAGCAAGGGAAAATAACGAGTTACTTTATCAAAAACTATACACCGATCGCACCAGCCAGTTATGAAAATTCGCTT
>NZ_JAKJHX010000060.1:0-4134 GCF_021648855.1 Tychonema litorale BBK16
AATAATATAAAGCCGTCCTAGAAGGACGGGGCTTTAGACCCAGTTTTCTGGTAAACTACAGGGTGGTATCAAGCTTGAATTAGGAGCCTTATTCGCGATCGCTCATTCCGAATACTAAAATTCCCAAGATTTTACCCAGATTGCTCAGGAAAGTTTCTCCTATCTCAACAGAAATCGCTTTTCCTTCGAGTTTTAAGAATTTCCACCTATCTCCTGTAGTGACAGCTCCATAAATTGTGGTAATCTCATTACCTTCGCGCTCATTAAAGATTTTAGCTGCTAACATTTCAGCTATGCACTGTCCCAATCCTAAATTAATATTTTCTTTTTTAGCTTCTACAATCGCAATGACTGGGGCTTTTACAATTAACAATTCTGGGGATCGACTAATCAGAAAATCACAGTTACCATTAAGCCCTCTTTCAGCATCTACAGTAAAATCCACGCCCGAAAATAAGCTCACCCGATGATCCAAGAGTTTTCTTACTTCCATTAAGATTGGGGCAATAATCAGTTCGGAACGCGATTTTTCGGTATTGCTACCGAGGGCTACAGGGAGATTTTCTTGCAAAACCTCTGTCAGCAATCTGCTGCATTCTAACTCTGGTATAGGAGTGAATATTTCGACTATTTCTGAATAAGCTAAGTCAAAGGTTTTCAATACTTTGTCTAAATTAAAGTCACTGTAGGCCATTTGACTTTCTCCTTGTTACAGATTTTTGCTCTGTTATTTACTCTAATATAGCCTACGGACATAACAACTGTCGCACTAAATTTGCTAAACGTTCTGTACTGTCTGTCACTGCTAATTTATGGGCTGCTTTAGACATTTTTGCCAAATATTCAGCATCGCTCAATAAGTGCAGAACTTTGCTTTGTAAGATATCTGAAGTCAATTCGCTTTGAGGAAATAGTAAGGCAGCCCCAGCTTTGGCAAATACTTCGGCATTAAAATGTTGATGGTTGTCGGCGGCGTAAGGGAAAGGAATTAAAATAGAAGGTATTCCGGTGACTGCTAATTCTGTCATAGCACTGGCGCCCGATCGACTAATTGTTAAATTTGCCCGCTGCAATAAACCTGCCACATTATCATAAAATGGCATCGATATATATTGCGTGTGTTTCAAACTTTCAGCATCGGGGTCATTATTGCCGGTGAGATGAACTACCCAAGCGCCCGCATCAAACCAAGCAGGAGCGCATTCTCTGACTAACTTATTGACTGCGACAGCGCCTTGAGAGCCGCCCATGACTAAAATTACGGGTACATTGTCAGGAATTGGTAGGTTTAGAGGTTCGTGAGTCAGGAATTGCGATCGCACCGGAGTACCCGCAACCACCGTTTTCGCACGAGGTAAATACTGAGCAGTCGCCTCAAATCCGATCGCAACTTTAGTGCAAAAAGGACTAAACCAACGAGTCACCTTACCGGGAAAAACATTAGATTCGTGGAGAATCACCGGCAAACCCAAAGAGCGAGCCGCTAAAATTGCCGGTGCTGCGATGTAACCACCAGTAGTAAATACTCCCTGAAAATTCCCCGCTTTGAGCAATCGGCGTACCTGAAGAATTGCGCCGAGGAGTCCGCCCAAAATTCGCACCGTACCTAGTCCTAATCGTTGCTGAAAGCCTTCAACGGCGATCGTGTGGAGGGGATAAAGACCAGAAACTAATTGAGTCTCCATGCGGTCTGGAACTCCCAGCCATTCGATGTGACTGTCGTGCAATTGCTGTGCGGTGGCGATCGCCGGAAATAGATGTCCACCAGTACCACTAGCTGCAATTAACAACCGGATCGGGGATTTTGTCAAGGTATTTGTCTCTTTTACAAGTTCCACAGGTAGATTAATTTATGTTTGAGGTTTTAGATTATTATGCTGATGATTAGGGCTATTTCAGCCAATTTCTCAAGAACCCTCTAAAATTAGATGGTGTCGTACTTCGAGTCAGTTGTCAGTTTCGTTGCAGCGAAACAATTGTCCGCGCTCGTGAACCCTGACAAATAACCAAAATATCATCTAATGCGTAATTTTTTGAATTTAGTATCAAGTGTATCTCACTATTTGACCAGCCATCAGGACAAAACAGCCGATCGCTGGCGACCTTTGCCATCGATCGCACCTTTCCTACTATGCTTAACAGTTATAAGTGCTAGCGCGTTACATCCGGTGGCTGTGCGGGCCCAAGGAGTGCGGGCAAATCCACAACTCCAAGCTCAAACCCCCGCCAATGCACCAGCCGAATTGACAAAACTGCTAACCGAAATTGACGCAGCGGCAAATCGTCGCGATGTCAAAGCAGTAATGGCATTTTATGGTCAAAATTTCACACATTCTGACGGATTGAACAGTCAGAATATCGAAAAAGCACTAACTCAACTTTGGCAGCGCTATCCCAGTTTAAATTACCGCACAGAGATCAAATCTTGGAAAGCCGAAGGCAGTGCTACGGTTGCGGAAACTGTGACTACCATCGCCGGTACTCAAAAAAAAGACGGTACAGACTTAAATCTGAAAGCTACGATTCGTTCTCAGCAGCGATTTGAAGGTCAAAAAATAGTCAAACAAGAGATTTTAGCCGAACAAACTCAGCTCACTTCCGGCATGAATCCTCCCACAATTCAAGTGAATTTGCCAGAGCAAGTTAAAGTGGGTGAAGAGTACCATTTTGATGCAATTGTTCGAGAACCGATCGGCGAAGACATTTTAATCGGAACTGCTTTAGAAGAACTCGTCAGCGAAAAAACATTTTTCAAGCCTTCTGAAGTCGAGTTGGAATTACTCAATTCAGGGGGAATTTTTAAAGTAGGTAAAGCTCCAGCTACGCCGGAAAATCGTTGGATTTCAGCAGTTTTGATGCGGAAAGGTGGAATCACAACGGTGACAGTGCGCCTGCGAGTAGTCAAGTAATGTTATGGGAATTGGGGATTGGGAATTGGGGATTGGGAATTGGGCGAAAAGAGTGAACATACCCTTCGACCCTTCGACTACGCTCAGGGCGACGCTCCGCTCAGGGAACAGATAACAGTCAACTAACAACTGACCAAAAATGATTTCTCTCAAAAATCAGATTGTTTTAATTACGGGTGCGAGTAGCGGTATCGGAGCAGCCTGTGCCAAGATATTTGCTACAGGTGGCGCTCAACTAATTTTAGCAGCGCGCCGCATCGACAAGCTCGATCGCCTAGCAAAGGAACTTGTAGAAACCGGATTAATTCCGTCAGCGAACCAGATTCATTTGCTAGAGTTAGACGTGCGCGATCGCCTAAAAGTCGAAATTGCCCTAAATACACTTCCAGAAGCTTGGAAGGCGATCGACATTTTGATTAACAACGCCGGGTTGAGTCGCGGCTTAGACAAACTCCACGAAGGCAACTTTCAAGATTGGGAAGAAATGATCGATACCAATGTGAAAGGCTTGCTTTATATGACTCGCTACATAGTGCCAGGAATGGTAAATCGAGGTCGGGGTCATGTAGTCAATATTGGTTCCATTGCAGGCCGCCAAACCTATCCCAAAGGCAATGTTTATTGTGCTTCCAAAGCGGCGGTAAAAGTGATTTCTGAAGGGTTAAAGCAAGACCTTTTAGGAACACCGGTGCGAGTCACAGAAATCGAACCAGGTTTAGTCGAAACAGAATTTAGCAATGTCCGGTTTCACGGCGATGCTGAAAAAGCCAAAAATGTCTATCAAGGATTGACACCGCTGACACCGGATGATGTGGCTGATGTCGTGTATTTCTGTGCGACGCGATCGCCCCACGTCAATATTAGCGAAATTCTTTTGGTTCCGACAGACCAAGCCAGTGCAACTCTGGTGCACCGAAAATAGTTTTGAGGTTTGAGTTGCGGCTTTCCGGATTTCCATCGCATCCCCAGAAGACTAGATTGGTAGATGCACCCTGATTGATTGATAACTCCCGACCAATTTTGGCCGGGTTTTTTATTGGCAAATTTCTGACTGACTTTGGCAAACTTTCCATAACAGTCCGGATTTAAAGCAAATTCCCAGGAGACTTAATTGGTAGATGCACCCTGATTAATTAACTCCCGACCAATTTTGGCCGGGTTTTTTTTGGCGCGATCGGGCTTTCGCCACAAATGTTGCCAAATTTTGAGAAACTGTCCTGAAAGA
>NZ_JAKJHX010000060.1:4234-30102 GCF_021648855.1 Tychonema litorale BBK16
TGCCAAATTTTGAGAAACTGTCCTGAAAGAGGCATGGAGATACCGGAGACTAATTCAGTAGATGCACCCTGATTAATTAACTCCCGACCAATTTTGGCCGGGTTTTTTTTGTGCGATCGGGCTTTCGCCACAAATGTTGCCAAATTTTGAGAAACTGTCCTGAAAGAGGCATGGAGATACCGGAGACTAATTTAGTAGATGCACCCTGATTTACAAATCCCGACCAATTTTGGCCGGGATTTTTTTTGCTCAAAAACAGCATTCAACAATTCAGCTAAATCGCCTCAAAAGACTGCACCTCAAGCACCGGCCCAATCATCGCAAAAGTCATAATATCCTTACGCACCAAACCTTTGACACTAACCTTCAAACCCTCTTTTTTCAACTCAGAAGGAGCATCCTTAAGTTCATAAGTTTCCCCATCATCCCCAACCAAAGCCCAAGTACCAGGGCCCAATCCTTGACGTTCAATCACACCCTTCACAGTAATACTCATACCGATCGCACCTCAGTTTTAATTGCCAAACGCGCCAATCCGAAACACAAACAAGCATTGACAATCAAGAAAGATTGTGAGATCAAACCAGAACCCAATCCCCAAACACCAGGAGACACAAAAGCATTCACAGCCAAACTGCTAGCAAACCCGATCGAAGTTGCGATCGCGATCCACTTCCACTCTCGATGTCCCAACAGCAAAACAATCAAAATCCCAGGAATCAACACACTAGCAAAAATCGGATTCAGTAAACTACTGCCATTAATTGCGCCACCAAGTTCAGGAATAGAACTACCCATCACCCGCAGTGGCCATTGTGGCAAATCAAACACAAACAGATTTCGCAGGAAAAATAACCCAGAACTACCAGCAACTAAACCACCAGAAAAGCCCCAAGTCCACGCAAACGGGAAATAATTCCGCAACAAGAAAGCCAGCAAATAAGAACCGAGCACCATTCCAATCTTCGGTAACAGCGCCACAGCACCGCCATCAATCCAGAAACGAGGACTCAGATAGCCATTATCGCGCAACCAGCGGAAGAAATCGCGGAAATTGATTTGTCCCCGCTGGGCTAGCTGAACTGCTGCCGCTGCGTCGAGATTTCCCGCCCCAAAATGGTTTAGCGGATCTTCGCTGACAACTCGCGCCGACTGCAAAAGTATGCTGCGAATTTCGTCTGGTTCCGTAATACCAGAAGCTTTCACCAGCGCAGCAACAGCCGCAACGTGGGGAGATGCCATGCTAGTACCCTGATAGCCTTCAAAAATTTCTGCACCGGTTTCTGGGTCGATCGTACTTTGAATAATTTTCCCACTTTCCGAACCACCGGGTGCGGCAATATCAACCCCAGCGCCGAAGTTAGAATAACCAGCTTTTTCGTCATCCGGGCCGAGGGCAGAAACGCCGATGACGTGGGGATAGCGGGCTGGATAGGAAGCGGAACTATCGCCAGAATTCCCGGCCGCTGCGATGACGACAACGCCCTTACTATGGGCATAATCGATCGCCTCTTCCATCAACTGACTTTCGCCACCACCACCGAGACTCATGTTAATCACATCAGCGCCGTTGTCAGCAGCAAATTTAATCGCTTCAGCGATATCAGCAACCGTACCGCCGCCACTACCACTCAACACTTTTAGCGGCATTAAGGCTGCTTCGTAAGCGATACCAGCAACGCCGTAATTGTTGTTAGTTGATTGGGCGACAGTACCAGCGACGTGAGTACCGTGGCCGTTGTCATCGAAGGCTTCAGCGCGATCGTTTACAAAGTCATAGCCCGGTACAAATTTGGTTTCTTTTAAGTCAGCAACCGGAGTAATTCCCGTGTCAATTATCGCTACAGTTGTACCACTACCTTTGGTTTCATTCCAAGCAGATTCTACATTGATACTGCGAAGATTCCACTGCTTGTTATACATGGGATCGTTGGGAATCCCGAATGCACTGTAAACGTAATTTGGTTCAATGTATTCGGTATCTTTAGCCAAATTAGATTTTTTCAGAGCATTTAGCAAAGTGCGATCGCCCTTGACAATATACACATTATCCCCTTTAGAAAACTCACTGTTGAGTTGGGGCGTAATTTGGTACTTTTGGGCGAGTTCTTCTACTCGTTGTGCAACATTAGGATTACCGATATCTTCACGGAAATCCAGCACAATCGAGTCATAAGTGCCTTGGGTAGCCAATCCTGGGAAACTAGAAATCGCCCAGCCGAGACCGATCAAAAATAAGCACAGAAGGAAAAACTTTTTCATGGCCAATTATCCTGATAAGGAAGGCTTGTTCACCACCATAACCCAATTTTCATTCATTGAGCTCTTTCGCCAATATCAAAAATTCGTAGGGGTGGGTTCGCCAACCATCCATAACGATGACCAAAAATCTAGATAAACCCGCCCCCGCCCCGACCAACAACCCAAATCAACCAGAACTAAATCATGTTTCAATCACCGAAACTAACGGCGAAAAATGCGCGGCCACAAAGCTATAATTATCGCAGTCAGCAAACTAGCAGTTACCCCAGATAGAATACTAAATCCCATAATCACCCTCAATCCCGAACCCGGCTCAAAAATCGGCACAAACGTATTTATCGCACTATTGATAGTAGAATTTGCTTCAATTTCCGTTTTAAAATTAGCAGCCGCAGAACCGACAGTACCAGCAGTAGACAGTCCGACTCCGACTATACCGACTATTGTCTGAAAAGTGCGATCGCTCTCAGCCTTCCGAATCTCAACCGTACCTCTAATAGTATCAGTCAGACTCCGCAAAATTTCCAAACAAGGACGAAAATTGTCAATATCTTTTTGGATTTGCTTGGGATAGTGTTGTTCAGCCTTGTTCCAAAAATCCTGCAAAAACTTTAAATCGTCCGTAGGTCTAGCCTGAGTCTTAATTTCAGCCAACTTAGTCTGATATTTTTCCAGATTCACCTTAATTGTACTCTGTTGCAACTCCAGGTAATTAAGGTCGATCGCAAACTCCGACAATTTCCCCATCGCCTCCATCAACTTTTGGAGATTCAGACGAGAAGTATTCCTCATTTCCACAATTTGGTTGTAATTACTCACCAACCGATCCTTTAAAACTAGACTTTTCTCATAAGCCCAAATAATTTTATGGCGGAAACACAGCAAATCCAGCCCATTTATCAAAAACTCCCTAGCCCAGGTTTTAAAAGCCACTTCATCGGGATATAAAATTACCAAAAGTTGACAGTTATCCTCAATCTTATTACCCCAAAACTCAAATACTTTCCCGCCTAAAAACTCACCGCTGCCTTGGGAAACACCATCTTTTGCAAACAAACACTTGTAAACCTGTTTTGCAAGTTCTTCCTTTTCCGCATCATCCCCAGATTCCAGCCAACCCGAAAGCATCCAAGTTTTGCCGATATTTTCCAACTGCGGCGGTTTGGGAATTAAATATTGCAAGCTTTCAATCAGTTTAATAACTTTATCGGGTTCGTACTTATCCTCAACGTAGCCATTAAATAAAATTTGGTAATTATCGCTTACGTTCCAGCGGCGGTAGCTGCCTTTGACTGAATGATTGTTGAGATTTCCTGTAAAAGGTAAATCTGCTACTTCTTTTTCCTGTAGCGCTAGAAAGTTCTGTTTTTGTTGGGGGGTAAAAGAAACATTCAGTTGTTGGTGAAGTTGTTCAGCTAAAGCATCTAAAAAATTGATGTAGATTTTGCGAGTTTCCGGTTCGCCGACACCCAACCCTTGTTTAAGAGTGTAGCTAAATAAATTCAGAGTTGGGTCAACTAATTTGAGCATAAAATCTGTTTCTGATGGTTACATAAAATTACCCGGCGGTTGAAACCGCGTCTACACAAACCAAGTCCGCCTACGCGGACTGAAGAATAACATTAAATCTCGTTCATTCGGCGGTTATAAATTACCGAGTCACCTCAAATACCAATCTACCTCTTAGTCCGCGAAGGCGGACATCGTTTGTGTAGCCACGGTTTCAACCGCCGGGTAATCTCTTAGTCCGCGAAGGCGGACATCGTTTGTGTAGCCGCGGTTTCAACCGCCGGGTGGCCTCCGGTAATCTCCACCAAGCGCCCTTAAATCAAAACCTTAACCGATAAACCCGTTCCACCAAATCAGTAGCCTTTCCCAACAACTTCCTCGCCACACTCTGCGGATTAGGATTAGTCAAAGGAGGCGCTAAAAAATTATTATAATCATCAGTCTGGCGTGGCGGAGTATTTTCATCCAACTCAGCCATATACTTATTCTTTTCGTTCTCTTTCTTGCCGTGAATTGTCTTCAACTCCTTAAATGCCAGCTCAAAATTTTGATAAAAAGCAGCATCTTTTTGAGCTATATTAATAAGTTGAGACGCTTTCTGTAACTCACCATTCACCAAAGCCTCGCCAACTTCATTCACTTCAGCTATCAACTCAGGCGAGAGAGGTTCTTCAAATCTCGCGAGGGCGATTAAAAAAGCTTTGGGTGCAAACTGATTAGAACCCGATAACGTAGATTCTTGAGAAGTCATGTTAGTTTAGCCGTTCCCGGTAATGTTAAAAGCAGCCCAGTAGTAAGGATGCTCGTAGGGCTTCTCATCTATTGTAGCTAAATTTTCTTGCAGAATTGAGGCATCAACTCCACAGGAGTATAAAATATCAACTTTGTTGTCAAACTCGGCATTTCTCAACAAAGGCAACAACTCTCCCGCGTACCACTCACCTAGCTTACCATTCGTGAGTTCTCTGAGCCAATCTTTGGCTTGTTGTAAGGCTTCCGGCGGCTGCATTCCCTGCTTCCATAACTGATAGAAGTAAATCATTAAGAAGGCGCTAGAACGTTCTTCCGCTCTCCACAGAGTGCTGATCACATAATTTGTCTCCGGCAAAAAGCCACTGGCTATGCCGACGAATTCATCGATTAACTCGCCTTTCTTGGTGATACCAGTTTCGCAAGCGCTGAGGCAGACTAGGTAATAATCGACTAATTTTAACTGTAAAATGTCCGTCAATGTCAATTCTTCGCCAGTGCCTAAAAGTAAGGCGGAATTCTCAGATTTTTCGGTGTTGTGGTAGGCGTGGCCTGTGTAATGAAAGATGCCACTATTGGATTTTAGGGCTTGAATAATTTCGGTTTTTGTGGTGGCATTGGAGGTGCGATTAGTTTGGTTGATTTGACTGATGGCGGCTGCTTCGATTTGGGTGAATTTTAAGGCGCTTTTGCCTTGAGAGTGCTCTACCATCAGCATGGAATTGGGTGCAATTTTCTTGGGGGTTTGCTGTTGTTGTTCGATGGCAATTTGGGCGCTGGGAAGGCGGGTAATCGAACGGATTATGGGGGCGATCGCGGGGGGATTGCCCCTACCAGGATTCTGTAGGGGTAGTGCCCCCGTGCCTACCCCCTCCAAGGGCAGAAACAGGGAATCTAGCGGCAACAAGTGCAAGTCGCGGTGGGGAATTAAGATTAAGTGTTGGATATTGGTGAGGTGCGTGCAAATTTCGGGAATTTTCAGGATGTCAGCGAGTTGTGGCAATTGCGCTGTCATTGACTCGCGCCAGGGATGGGATTCTTTGCTTTGCTGTTTGTTGGTAGTTTGGCAGTAATTTTGATAGTTGGTTTTCCAGTTTTCTAGACATTTTTCTAAACTCTGACTGTTGCGCTTTGCGAATATAGGTGTGGCGATAACTTCAAACTTGTCTGGGGTAATGATAAAAGCAGTCAGGGAAACTGGGCTGAGATGCCAGTAAATAATCGCAGTTTCGGTGTTGTTTGCCAGTAATTCTCGGATTTGGGGATAAGTCGGGCTGGCGGTGCGGTTTTGTGAAGTTGCGCGCATCCATTGCAGGCAAAAGTTTTTCCGCGATTCCGCTTTTTCCAGGGCATTTACCTTGTCGCTAGCCTCGACAAACATATCGACTTCTAACTGGTAAAGTCCGGCAAATTTGCGCTGGAGTCGCAGTTTGATTTCGGGGTGAGTTTCATTGCCTAAAATTAGATTTTCTAAGACGGTGGTAGCTTCGGCAAGGTACTCGCTGGTTTTGGGATCTCCCAAGCTGCGGCAGACGGTAATTAAGCCTTGCATTGCTTCAAAATAAGTTTCGGCGATGAGGGGTGATTTCAAGAATTCGCGGGCTTGTTCGTAGCTGGCTTTGGCTTTATGGAAAGATTCAAAATATGTGAATGTTTGTTTGCCGTGTTTGTAGTATGCTTCGCCTTTTTCCTGGTGCAAATGGCCGCAAGCGAGGCGATATTCGCGGTTGCTGGGGAGATATTTCTGTAAGCCTTCATCCCAGTTTTGAATGGCTTCAATGTAGCGCCCTGAGTTGAAAAATGGCCAACCTCGATTGTCCCAAGCTTCCCAGTATTGATCGCCTGTAATTTCTAAGCATTTATCGAAGGCTGCGATCGCCTCACTGTAGCGGCCTAACTTATTTAGGGCATTGCCCAGCCAGTTCCAGGCCAAGTGGTATTTGGGGTCAATTTCTAAGCATTTATCGCAGGCTGCTTTTGCCTCACTGTTGCGGCCCACATCATTTAGGGTATTGCCCAGCCCGTTCCAGGCCAAGTGGTATTTGGGGTCAATTTCTAAGGCTTTATCGAAGGCTGCGATCGCCTCACTGTAGCGGCTCAAATCATTTAGGGCATTGCCCAGCCCGTTCCAGGCCAAGTGGAATTTGGGGTCAATTTCTAAGGCTTTCTCGTAGGCTGCGATCGCCTCAGTGTTGCGGCCCAAATCTTTTAGGGTAACGCCCAGCCCGTTCCAGGCCAAGTGGTATTTGGGGTCAATTTCTAAGGCTTTCTCGAAGGCTGCGATCGCCTCTGTGTAGCGGCCCAAATCATTTAGGGTAGCGCCCAGCCCGTTCCAGATAATGCGGGATTTGGGGTCAATTTCTAAGGCTTTCTCGTAGGCTGCGATCGCCTCACTGTTGCGGCCCACATCTCCTAGGGTATTGCCCAGCCCGTTCCAGGCATCGTGGAATTTGGGGTCAATTTCTAAGGCTGTCTTGTAGGCTGCGATCGCCTCACTGTAGCGGCCCAAATCTTTTAGGGCATTGCCCAGCCCGTTCCAGGCATAGTGGAATTTGGGGTCAATTTCTAACGCTTTCTCGTAAGCTGCGATCGCCTCTGTGTATCGGCCCAAATCCTTTAGGCTACAGCCCAGCCCGTTCCAGGCATTGTGGTATTTGGGGTGAGTTTCTAAGGCTTTCTCGAAGGCTGCGATCGCCCCTTCTAAATCTCCTGCATAATAGCGTTCTCGTCCTTGATTATATAATTCTACCGCCTCTTGACTAAGTTCTCTTTCTATAGATTCTGACTCCGAAGTTGAATCACCTTGATTAACAACGACTGAATTATCCGTAGAAGAAACACTCAAACTCTCCCTTCCCAACAATTCAGTAACAATATTTTCATTCTCAACAGGTGAATCATCCACAGGATTCCAACTAAAACTTTCCCCAGCCAACAATTCCCTACCAATCTTCCCAGCAACCTCACTAATTCTCCCGCAATTCATCTCACCCAGCCGCACCATCCGCCCACCCAACTCTAAATGAGTTTCCGGCGATACCAGCAACCTTTCTCCAAATTCTTGCAGCCAGTTTACCCACTCAGCATCATTGATTTTACTACCGATTAAAAAGCCTTGAATTGTGCCTCGACTCCAGCCTTGTTCAACACCCTCTAACAGTGCCATGAATTTCTGTTCGTATTCCCCAAAAGTGCGAATCGGAGGCTTTGGCGGTGGCGGTGCTGGTTTGCGGAATCGCCGCTGAATTTGCCGCCACAGGTTGAGGATGCGTTGCCAAATTTGTCGGATCATTGGCTGGGTGGGTGATGTGTTGTTGGTGATTGTAGCAGATTTTGGGGTTGGATATACATTGCGGTAGGGGCGGGTTCGCCAACCAACTATAACGATGACCGAAAATCTAGATAAACCCGCCCCCGCCCCACCGTAAATCTGAATGTACATTGTGATTTTGTGTTGGGTTAGGGCGGGTTTTGTGTATTTAGACGCGGTTTTAACCGCCAATTTCTAGAAAAATAGTGTAAAATTTAGAATAAAATCAAAATACTTATGAAAGTTATTGAAATTACCGAAGTAACACCCGAACAACGGGGAAAAACCAAAGAAATGATTTTAGTAATTCGGCGATTGAAATCGCTTCTACAAAAACGAAGTCCGCCTCCGCGGACTAAGAGATACAGTCTTATTCTACGATCTGATGAACAGGCCGACATCCAGACAATATACCGTGCAAATTGACGACATTTCCGATAACCGCGATCGCAGGTGCTGCAAATCCAGTCACTTCAACTTGCTCTACAATTGTAGCTAAAGTTCCGATCAATTCTTCCTGTTCCGGCCGCGTTCCCCAGCGCACTAAAGCTATGGGCGTTTCGATACTCAAATCGGCTGCTGTTAACTGGCCGATGATGTATGGTAAATTGTGAATCCCCATGTATATTACAATGGTTTCGGAGCCACGCGCGATCGCCTGCCAATTTACCTCTGGTCGATATTTTCCCGCTGATTCATGACCGGTGACAAAGGTGACAGACGAACTGTACGATCGATGTGTTAAAGGAATGCCCGCATAAGCAGGGGCTGCAATTCCAGAAGTTACACCGGGAACGACTTCTACAGCAACTCCAGCTTTCACCAAATCTTCCATTTCTTCGCCACCACGGCCAAAGATAAACGGATCTCCCCCTTTCAGACGGACAACGATCGCATTATCTTGAGCTTTTTCGATCAATAATTGAGTAGTTTCGTCCTGTATTAGCGAATGGCGGCCGCGACGTTTCCCCGCATCAATTCGTTCTGCTTGCGGATTGATTGACTCCAAAATTTGAGGGCTAACTAAAGCGTCGTAAATCACGACATCGGCACACTCTAATAGAGCTTTTCCCTTCAGTGTCATCAAACCTGGATCTCCCGGCCCTGCACCTACTAAATACACCTTACCCACAGACATTTTTACCTCTTCCTTTTCTATCTTTTCTATTGATTCCTGTGTGCCTCTGAGGTTCATTTTTGAATTAACTCCCCAACTAAGTCTGCTAATTCTACACTTACGCCTAGAGGATTTGCCAGATGCAGTTCCGTCGTGGGAAATTGCTCCTTTAACTGTGCGACTTTTTGGGTGATCGCATCTGTAATGCCTCCATTGAACAAGAAGTATGGCACAATTCCAATTTGCTGCTGTCCATCACGAACTAAACTGTCAATTTGTTCTTCCAAACTCGGCTTTACCGACCAATAAGCGGTTACAGCACCGACTTTGCTAGCTATTTCCTCCACTGTCGAGTTGCCTCCCGGACGGCGACTACCATGAGATAGTAAAATCCATTTGGGGCGCGAATTGGGGAGAAAAGCCATCTCTTGGATCTGAGTTTTCACCAAGTTGGTTAAGCCTGCTTCTTGGGTTCCCAAATGCGGCTGCAATTCAATATTGAGTTGGGAAGAAAGAGTTTGTCTGGCAATTTCTACCTGGGCGGGAATGTCTTCGGCGACATGAACTCCCGGTAATAAAAATATGGGCAATATTTGGACTTCTGTCAATCCCAGGGATAGGGTATGTTCGGCAAAATGGCAAATTTGCTCGTGCAAAGGCGCGCCCAACTCTAAGGTAGCGGTTCCGACTGTGGGAACAGAGGAAGCGGCAGAATTGCTCAAAATTGGTAATTTTTGAGACAGTAGTTGAGCTAGATTTTCCAGGGCTAGTTGGGGTCGGGGGTCGCGACTGCCGTGGGATACTAATAAATAGGTCGATCGCAATTTCAATATTTCAATATGGATGTGATCTTAATGGTCGATCGGGATATTCAATAAGTATAACATCTCAGAGCCGAAACTACTAAAAAAATAGAATAGCCAAATCCCCCACTTATTCAAAAAGTCGGGGATTTAAGTTACCAAATATTGTAATTAACCTTGAGGAGCCGGATCTACGACATACTTGAAAGTCGGTTCAGAGTTCAAGGCAGTAGGTTCATCCTTGCCATCACTAGACAAGTTAAAGAAAAGATCCACAGTTGAATCTGGCTGAATATTACCGAACATCGGATCGGTCAGTTTGCCCATAGATTCCAGAGCTTTCATAAACATTTGAGTGTGAGAAATTTCGCGAGTCAGCAAAAAGTGCAGCGTCTTTTTCGTCCCCGCATCCGGTGCCAGCTTAATCAATGCTTCGTAGGTTTGGCGAGCTCCGGCTTCGGCACCGATATTAGCGCGCAAATCGCGGACAACATCCCCGCCTTCGTTGACATAAGCTCCCGTCCAAGCTTGACCTTGGCTATCCAACAAGTGCGGGCCTACACCTCGCACAGCAAACAAAGTGCTCTTATAAGCTTCGGTTTGGTCAACATTTTTGGTGTGAGATTCGATCAGTTTGCCAACCATTTCTAAATGGCTGAATTCTTCGAGAGCAATATCTTGCAGCATATCCTTAATCTCTGCATCTTCACAGTGAAAAGACTGCACCCAGTATTGCAGAGCTGCTGTCAATTCTCCGGTTGCTCCACCAAACTGTTCTAGCAGAAGTTGGGCAAAACGAGGGTGGGCTTCGTCTACTTTCACCGCAGACATTAATTGTTTTTTGTGAAAAAACATGGCTCGATATCTCCATTTAGTTCTGTTTTTAAAATCTGATCATTACAGACTTTAGCTGTGTTCACCTTCGTCATCCATTGTGCGATAGGAGATCGGCAGAAACCTCGGTCGTTAGATAGATCTAGCAGCAGCAAGTTCTCTGCTTTCTGGTATAGTTTAAATTAGAAAAAATACTTACTTAGCAGGTAGACAAAATTAAAAGTTATTGGGATTATTATTGTCGCATTCGGTTAATCTGGCTGACATAGCATCGAGATGTCGCAGCCATTGAACGCCGCCTACCCAACTGCGAGATGGCAAATGTCCTGGAGGTGATTTATGGCTGAATTTAAATTGCCCTGAAGCAGTTGTAGAGTTGTATGTCGGCCAGTTTACCCGATCGCAAAATCTGACATAATCTCCCTTAACACTTTCGTAGATTTGCTTTTGGATGCTGAAACCAAACCTATCTTGACTGTAGTGCAACCAAAGGCGATCGCAGATTTGCAAGTCTTCGCATGGTAACTGGGAAATTTGGCTTTTGTCTAGTTGAGTTCCCCCTGTCACGGAGAGAGACTGACACATGACATTCCAAGTTTCTTTGTCTGCTTCTTTCCACTTTTTGTTTGACAAATAATCCCGTAATTTGGTATAGTCAATACCCTTGACTGAAATCAACTTAATTTCCAAATTTAATATCGAAGAAAACCCCAAATTCTCCTGGAAGTTACTAGATATTTCTGTTGGCAAATCCTGAGATTCAGGAGTTTTCAGTAAGTTAAATTTAGCCAATTTAGTGCTATTAATTATATTGGGAATAATTAGAGTTTTCTGGAGTATAGAGTTGGGGAAAAGCATATTTAATGCTGTATTGATATCTTGCAAAACTTCGACCGCAAAACTGTATCGTTGATTGAGATTATTTTGGAGCAATTTATCTAAGATTTCGCCTAACTCATTACTAACCATTGTGCCTTTGGGCAGAAACTCACGCCACCACCAACGCTCAGTTTTACAATCATACATATCCAAGGGAGGAACTTGGGTCATCAGGCGAATACAGGTGACACCTAAACTATAAAGATCGCTTGCCGGAAATACTTTTCCTCGCATTTGTTCGGGAGCTAAATAATCCTGGCTACCGATTAAAGTTGCTGGACGAAGTAAGGCTGTATCTGTGAGCACTTTAGCAATGCCGAAGTCGATCAATACTGGTTTGTTATCGGACTGGCGACGGATAATATTTTCGGGTTTGATGTCGCGGTGAATGACGCGATGATCGTGGATGAATTGCAAGACAGGCAATAAGTCTTGCAACAATTCCCAAATCTGATGTTCATTATAGATACTCTCATCTAATTCCTGTTTAAGTGTCAGCCCATCAATAAATTCTTGAACTAAATAAATTTGGCCTTCTTGTTCAAAACAAGCTAACAAATTCGGAATTTGGGGATGATTACCGAGTTCGTCTAAACGGACGGCTTCTTGATGAAATAATTCTAGTGCTTTGTTGAAAATGTCTGGATCGCGATCGTAAAATTGAAATTGCTTGACTGCACATCGGGGGTGGGATGGGATGTCTTCATCGATTGCTAAGAAAGTTTTGCCAAATCCACCTTTACCCAGAGTTTGTATGGGACGATACCGCTGTCTAAGCAATAGATTAGAGCCGCAGTTTACGCAAAGTTGGGCAGTGCTAGAGTTTTGAGGGATTTCACATTTTGGGTTAATACAGTAGCTCATATTTATTTTAGATTTTAGATTTTGGATGTTAGATTTTAAATTAGGGAAATGAGCAAGAGTTAACTATGTATGACTATATTTTAGTGCGCTGGCTGAAATTGAGATACTGTTTTGCTGCTGGGTTTGGCTGCACCGACTCCTCGACTGCGGAGAAATTGGGGAGCGACGATGAGCGACAATTGTGCTAAAGTGATACAGTGCAAGGAATTGAAAGCAGTGTCAATCGGTGCGATCGGCCGAAATTCACAAAAATCAAAAAAAAATTGCTAAACCACTAGACCTATGCTAAGGTTAGATGCTATAGTGAAAAAAACACGGCGAGCGTAGCCAAGTGGTTAAGGCAGTGGTTTGTGGTACCACCATTCGTGGGTTCAATTCCCATCGTTCGCCCTTTCAAGTCCATCAAGGGATTCGTCCCGTGAGTAATACCTGAATTAGTCTTAACATGACTAAGGAATCTTTTATTCAACATCAGGCCTAGATCCCCCCTAATCCATCAGGGGGGATTCAATTTTATTTAATGGGGTGATGGGGTTATGGGGGAGATGGGGAGATGGAGTGAATTTTTGAGATTTTCAGTCGAGTCGCCACTTTGCCTCTCCCCCTCTCCCTTTCTCCCCCTCTCCCTTTCTCCCCCTCTCCCTCCATCTCCCCCTCTACCTTGTGCTAATATTGTATCGATCGGGGCAACCAACAATTATTGAACAATAAAAATGCCAGCTTTACTAGCAGAAGATTGGGGATATAAATTTACTGGAAATCGAGCGATTAATAAGTTTATTCGCGATGTTGAAGGAGAAGCAGCTTTAGCAAAATATTGTGATTGGGAATCCAAAGAGCGTGCCGAAGTTTTGATGTCTGATATTGTCAGTAAATCCCACAACCTTTTCTACGTGCGTCGCCAACAGGTAAATCAGAGATTTGCCGAAGAAGAAATCTGGGAATTAATCATTGCTACCGATCAAGATGATTTTGAATTACCGGAATTGTTGCAAAAAGCCGATCGCACTTTACGATTATTAGCTTGTGTACGCTTTGAAGATGGCATTGGCGGTTTAAAGTTACTTGATGCTGGTTTAGTACATCGCCTCAGAGGTAATAAGGATGGGTATGTTTTACCACAAAAGTTGCGACTTTTAGGCAATAGTAAAGCAGGTATTCCTCGAAAGTCGATCGCCCGCGTACAACAATTACCATTTTGGGACGATAGACACATCCCAACTACGGAACAACTCAAAGTTTGGCACACTTTTTTGAAGGTTGAAAAACGCATTGCTGAAGCCCGTCAGTTTTGCGTCCCTTTTCGAGGTCATAATTACGGTTCTAGTCTCAAAATCATTACTTTAGAAATTGATTCTCGTTCCGCAACTCTGGATGGTTATGATGAAAATTCCTTAGAGTTAGGCGATTTTCGAGAAAGGCTAAAAAAGGCGCGCAATGAAGAAATTACCCTATTTGATTCTGCACCAGGAAGTAGAGGAAATCGCGATGGAGAGAAGTTAGGAAGTATCACGGAAGTTGACTTTGAGCATAGCAAATTACGCATCAAATTAGATCTAGATTTGGCATCGCGTATGGCTGGCGATCGATATTTCTTGCCTAAACAAGGTTTTTTGTATTTTGAGGCTGCTGGGGATATCAGTCAGATCAAACGCAAAGAGCAAGCTTTGAAAATGTTGACAGATGGCCGTGCTCAAAACCCCTATTTGAGTGACTTTTTATTCGATGCAACTCAAGCCAGACTGCCACAAAAAAGTATTAAGTTAGATCGAGAAAACTTATTGAATCGCAATGCTAATACTGACCAAATTGCTGCTGTAGAAGCCGTGCTGTCGGCAAAGGATTTAATTCTGATTCAAGGCCCGCCGGGAACCGGAAAGACTACAGTGATTGCCGAGATTTGTTATCAAATTGCCCGTCTGGGTGGCAAAACGCTGATTGCTTCTCAGGCTAATTTAGCTGTAGATAATGCTTTGAGTCGGTTGGTACACAATCCGGCGATTCGGGCGTTGCGGAAGGGAAAAGCTCATAAGGTGCAGGAAGAAGGGCAGCCGTTTTTGGAGGAAAATGCGATCGGCACTTGGCTACAAAATACTGCCACTGATTGCGAACAAAAACTCTTACAGCGCCAGAAAAATGTCATATATGTGCGGAAGTTGTTAGCAGAATCTGAACGATTTGCAGCTTATTTTACCGCCGAATCAGAATTGCATAATCAACAAAAACATCTGTATAGTAGCAAGGCAAGTCTGGAGGCTAACTGCAATCACCAAGAAACAGCATACCAAGAAAGTTTGACACAAAAAAACGAAATTGAATCTTTATTTTTTGGATTAGAAAGTCTCCTGGCTGCACCGAAGGTTGATTGGGAATCTCCAGAAATAACGGAATTTTTGCCCAGACTGAGACCATTTTCAGAAGGCAACATTTTAGTAGAAAACTTTCTGGCAAATGTGCGGATTGCCGCTAACAATGCTACTCAAATTGGTTTCAATCGCCCTGCTTGCGGTGCTTTTGGGATTGCGGTTTGGTTGCGGGAAACTGTAGCGCCCCAAATATTAGAATTTAAGACGGCATTTGATTGTGCTGATGATGCTTGTCAGGCTATGTCAGGGGTTGGGGAATCGCTGCTGGTGTCGCGACAGATTTCTGATAGGTTGAATCAGCTACAATTGGGCGATCGGCAAAATCAGACAAATCGCCACAATTTAGAGCAGAAAATCCAGAATTTGGAACTACGAAAAGCAGAAATTGCCACGGTTGTTGTCGCCGTTGCAGAGTGGATTCAGACAGCCGATACTCAACTGTATGAAGTTGTGAAATCTTGTTTGGAAACGGGGGTACTGCTCACCGATGAGATGGTAGAATTGCCTGTGGGATTGTTGAAAATTGCCCGATCGCTCAAATTGCCGATCGTTCCACCCAAATGGAAAGTCAGTTTGCCCGATTTAGAGCGCTTGCAAAAGGCGATCGCCCATGAAGCCAGCGCAGGTTTTAAGGACATTCAAGGGCAACAATTCCGGTTTAGCGAGTTTTTGCACCTAAATTTGAATCAAACGCCGATCGTGCTCTCTGTGGGCGATCGCACTCAATGGCAACAACTAGCCAAAGACTTTGATAACTACTCCAAAGTCGCTCCCAGTCAGCGCAAATTCATCATTGAAAAAGCTCACACTTTATTCACTAATATTCAACAAACTTACAGTGCATCTTTACAGGCTAATAATATCCAGAATACCTTAGAACGCCTCGCCAAAGAATTGCTGCATAGCATCCTCGGAAATGCACGGGAATGTATGGTTCCCCTAAAAACCGAAACTGAACAGCAACTACAAAAACAGCACCAGTTATTAGATAGACTCAACTCAAATTTAAACCAGCCAGAAATATCCGCCCTTCAACATCAATTAGCCACAGCCCAGGAAGCAACAAATTCAAAAATCGACGAAGTTACTAATTTATTACTGGCAATTGTCGAACAGCCAAATGCACCTGAAAAATTACGGATTCTAGCAGAACAATATATTTCCCAGAAATCTAATATTTGGGAACAGTCACAGCAATTCATGAAGCAAGTTGACACTTGGAAAGCAAGTGCAGTGCAGCTTGAAAGTTCCCTTTCCGACTTAGATGCTTTCGGTATTTTGACTATCATCAAAGATAGTCTAAATGAGCATTTATCTCCACTGCAAATAGCCTCCGAAAAATCTCTACAGAAACTCGAAGAACTTCAAAAAGAATTGAGCGAAATTCTAGCTCAACTCGATCAACAACAGCCAACACCAGCCTTAATGATTGAGAGAAATTGGTGGGAATCAGCATGGAAACATATCCCCGATAAATCCCAATTAGAAATTCCAACTGCGGGATTATTCGCTATGGAGTTTCTACGCAAAATTAAGCGTCAATTCAAAAATTGGCAACGAGAATTAGAAGCAGACGAAATCGAACTAAATCGCTCTCAAAATTTCGTTACAGACTGGATAGAAAAGCTCCGAAATCCATCAGAAAAAGACCAAAATGATTTAAAGCAAATTTATATAGACAACGCCAACGTTATTGGTATTACTTGCGTACAAGCAGCCAGTTTCGACTTTAGCAAAAACTTTCCCAGTTTTGATGCAGTCATCATTGACGAAGTTAGTAAATGTACTCCTCCAGAGTTATTAATCCCCGCATTGAAAGGTAAAAAATTAGTATTAGTAGGCGATCATAGACAATTACCGCCAATGTTCGATCGCAATACCATTGATGATATCGCCGAAGAAATCGGCTGTACCGGAGACGAACTAAGTTTCATCAAAGAATCCCTATTCAAAACTTTGTTTGAAAATGCCAATGACAGCATCAAACAAATGCTGACAACTCAATACCGAATGCACCCCCAAATCATGGGAGCAATCAATCAATTCTATGAGCAAAAACTCAACTGTGGCATTACCGAAGCAGACGAAAAACGCGCTCACAACCTCCCAGGTAAAATTATTCAAGATACCAATCACATCCTCTGGGTGAAAACACCAATTGGACAAGGATTTGAAGAAGAAAGAAATGGAACTTCGCGCTTGAATGTCAAGGAAGTTGATGCAATTGAGTGTTTGTGTCAGCAAATGGAAAGAGCTTGGTATCCCAAGGTTGCTGACGGCAAACCCCCGAAAGAAATCGGAATCATTACATTTTATGGCGCTCAATTGAGATTAATTCAAGATACAATAGAACCAGAAAAGTTTCCTTCTTTGAGTATCCGTACTGGGACTGTTGACATATTTCAAGGCATGGAAAGACCTGTGATTATTGTCAGCACAGTGTGCAATAATAACAGAGGCGACATTGGATTTGCTAAGGAACCGGAACGGGTGAATGTGGCATTTTCCCGTGCTCAAGAATTGTTGGTAGTTGTTGGCTGCCATGATTTGTTCACCCAACAAACAGGTACTGTCGGTAAAATGTATCAGGAAGTTTCAAAAATTGTGCGTTATTTTGGAGGTTTTGTAGATGTTTCTAACGTCATCAACTAAACCAATTGATTCTAATTTAAGCGGGATTGTCGAACAAATCGAGGAACAAAATCCCGGTTTGTCTGTTTTGGCGGCTCGTCAATTCCGATGTGCGAAGCGACAAACACCTTTGGAGGTGACAATTAGCGAACCTCGCAAATTCAACGTGTTGGAAGAGTTTATATTACGGGCTTGTATCGAGTTTGTACCTGCACCAACATTAAAAGAATTGGCTAATTTGCTGGGGCTAGACGAGATTTTCGTGAAAACTACGGCGACTACTTTGATTAGTTTGGACATCTTGGAGGTGTCTGAAATGGGCAAAATTGCGATCGCACCGGGAGGACGAGAATTTTGCGATTTAGGTGCTGTGAGTAAGTCGCAAGTTCAATCGATTTATGCCATCTCTGACCCATTAAATCAAACTCTTACCTTTAAACTCGATTCTCTACGGACAGAAACCATCGACTTACCAGATTTAGCAGATTTAATATTAATAGAACATCAAATTTCTGATATTGCCAATTTAAGTATAACAGAAATCCAGCCACTAATTCAAGATTCTGGCTTAGGAATTCACATCCCAGCCGAGGGTAAAATTGTCACCAAGTGCGACATAGTTGGCGACGATTTGAATATTTGGCAGACAGTCTCAATTTTTGTATTGTTTGATGCCATCGAAAATCAGACTAAGATTCAAGTACGACAGGGAAAGCAAATATTAGAAACAGCATCAAACTTGTTGAATGAACTTGAATCCCAACAAAAACTTTCCTTAAATGACCTATGCAAATTAACCGAAGATGTTATTCTGCAAGAACAAGAGACTATCCTTGTCAAAAGAAATCAAGAAGTTGCAACGCGATTAGAAAAGATCCAAACAGAAGCACTGAATATCGTCAAAGCAACTCAAACTAATTCTGAAACTAATACTTCCAAATCCGCAACAGAAACTGGTACAGTCATTTTCTTGCGCGATAGTGAAATTCGAGAGGACTTTCTGAATACCATCAAATCTGCACAGCAAAACATTTTCATTTATTCCCCTTGGGTGACTTCAGAAGTCGTAGACCGTGAATTTATTAAAATACTTCAAAATCGAGCCGATAGCGGTGTTTGGACAGCCATCGGGCACGGAATTTCCCGCAAACAAGCAGAAGAAGATAGGCCAGTACCACCAGGACTTGAGGATAAACTTCGACAAGTTAAAACACCGGAAGGATTATCAGCGGTACAGATATTTTGGTTAGGAAATTCCCACGCTAAGGAAGTAATTGTTGATGGTAAAATTTACTTATCCGGTTCTCACAACTGGCTTTCCTATCGGGGAGATAGACTACCACGGGGCGAAACTACTTGCAAAGTGACAACCCCCAATTTAGTCAAAGAAGCGATGGAATATATGGCTAATCGTTTTCAATCTCGTGCATTGGAAGTTTGGCAAGAAGCACTAATCGACAGAGATATAACTATTGCTGAAAAGTCTTTGAGTTTGTGGGGTGCTTTGGGTATGGAATCGGAAGCGCTGCAACAATTACAGCAGGAAAATTGGCTAGAACTTTATTCGATGTGGTTGAAATTAGTCTGTCAAGGTTTAAGATCGAAACAGCTTTCACCGCTGTCGGATTGTTTGGGGAAAGCGTTGGGGTTATTAAGTCAAATCTCTCCTGATAATGCGGATATTGAGGGGTTGCGGGAGGGATGGCAGAAGGTTGTAGGTGCGATCGCAATTCTTGACTCAAAAACTGCCATAACACTGCTAAATGAGGAATTTTGGGCAGAGTTTGTCCGACTGGGAATAGCTGAAGAATCGGTGAAGTCTCCAGAAGAATTCATTTCAAAATATAGTAGTTCTAAGGCACATAAACAACCTTTGAAGAAGAAAATTAATAAGTGATATTGAAAATATAGGGTTGTGATGTCGGTGGGTATTCTGGATTTTCTATTCGGAATTATTTAACCACAGAGGGCGCAGAGAGCGCAGAGGAGGGAGATCAATTAATGGGATTTTATATTAGTGATTGACATTGTAATAGCAATTAGGTATAGTTGGTGTTATTGGTAATTGTGTTGAGATTTTGCCTGTGTCTGCCAAAGATACCTTTCACGAATCCGTAAAACGAGCACTTCAAAAAGAACAGTGGGTAATTACTGCCGATCCACTAAGGTTTGAGTTTGGTAATGTTAACTTTCAGGTCGATTTGGGAGCAGAAAGGTTAGTTGCGGCTGAGCGAGGAGGGGAGAAAATTGCAATCGAAATCAAAAGCTTTCTCAACCCCTCTGTGATTACAGACTTTTATGCTGCATTGGGGCAATTTCTCAGTTATCGGCTTGCCTTGGCATCGGTTCAACCCGATCGCAAATTGTATTTGGCAGTTCCATTTGAAGTGTATAGAACATTTTTTCAGTATGAGTTTACTCAAAATGCGGTACAACAGTATCAGGTTTTGCTAATTGTATACGATCCAGGAAATGAGGTAATTGTGCAATGGACAAACTAGCTCAATATCGTCAGTACGTTCAGACATTAATCACCCGTTATGCCGAAGATGATGTTTCTGATGATGAAGTCGAAGTGCAACTTATCTGCGACACAGAACGAGATCATTATCAGTGGATGAATGTCGGCTGGGAACACTTGAACCGGATTTATCGAAGCATCATTCACATTGACATTAAAGATGGAAAAATCTGGCTTCAACAAAATTTGACCGAGCAAAATCCTGCGGAGGAATTAGTTGCAATGGGAGTCCCTAGGGAGGACATTGTTTTGGGATTGCACCCCCCATATAAACGGCCGTATACCGATTATGGTGTCGCGTAATATTAGTTCCGCTGCAATCGGAATGACAGTTAACAGTTAACATTTAAAAGTCCACCTGCGCGGACTGAAGAGTACACAGGTGTTAAGGGATTGACTGGCAAATATCTGCATTACCAAAAACTGCGATCGACAAAAATGCGAACAAACCAAAAACTTTTACTACCAACAATGGGCTGTGGCACTTGGGCCTGGGGCAACCGACTGCTTTGGGGCTATGATGAAAGTATGGACGAAGAATTGCAAGCCGCTTTCAATCTTTGTGTTAGTAACGGTGTGACTTTATTTGATACTGGTGATTCTTACGGAACTGGAAAACTAAATGGACGTAGCGAGCAGCTTTTAGGGCAGTTTTCTCAACAATATGAAGGTGTAAATAAAGAGAGTATTTGTATTGCGACAAAACTGGCTGCTTATCCTTGGAGATTGACCAGGAAATCAATGATTTCAGCAGGAAAAGCCTCTGCCGAACGTCTCGGCAAAAACGTAGATTTGGTGCAAATGCACTGGTCTACCGCTAATTATGCTCCTTGGCAAGAGTCGGCACTTTTAGATGGTCTAGGCGACCTTTATGAGCAAGGATTGGTCAAAGGTGTGGGCTTGTCTAATTATGGGCCAAAACGTTTAAAATGGGTGTATAAGAAGTTTTGCGATCGCAATATTCCTATTGTTACATTACAAGTCCAATATTCGCTACTTTCCACCTATCCAGTTACGGAACTTGGTCTTAAAGATGTTTGTGATGAGTTAGGGATAAAATTGATTGCTTACAGTCCTCTAGCCTTGGGATTGTTGACGGGCAAATATTCGGAGAATGGTGCATTGCCTAAAGGTATCCGAGGTTTGGCGTGTAAACAGATATTGCCCGGAATGCGATCGCTTTTGGAGTGTTTGCGAGAAATAGCGACATCCAGAAACAAGACTATTTCCCAGGTAGCAATCAACTGGTGTATCTGCAAAGAAACTATACCGATTCCTGGGGCAAAATCAGCGGCACAGGCGGCCGAGAATATTGGTGCTTTAGGCTGGAAATTAGACTCTGGGGAGATGGCAGAATTAGATAAAGTAGCGGCAATGGTAGATAAGAAGATGGTGCAAAATATATTTCAAACTAAGTAATAATATCAAATTTGAGTTAAATGCCACTTTTGTTTCTTAGTCTGCGGAGGCAGACTTTGTTTGTGTAGTAGCGGTTTCAACCGCCGAATTATCTTCGGCTGTCCGGCTTTTTGCTTTAGGGATTACTTTGTTAAGTCTAATAGCTGATTTAAGGTAATATTTCCACAGCTAATTTCATACATTGCCAATCTGACTAAATAAGGATGTCCGCCGATCGCACTTATTAACTCTCCCAACTGCCCCTCATCCCAATCTAAGCCGTGTAACCGCGCTAAACCCGATTTCTTTCAAAAGTCTTCGGTTTTATGGCAAATGTTAAGGCAGAAACCGGGTTTTTTAGTCTTTGGAATCAATCAATTTCCACAAAACTTTTCCACGCACCGCACAAACATTTCTACTCCCATCCCCAAGGCTGTTTCATCAAAATCAAATCTGGGATGATGGTGCGGGTAAGCCAAGTTTTTCTCTGGATTTGCCGAACCTAAAAAGAAATAGCAACCGGGAACTTCTTGCAAAAAGAATGACATATCTTCCCCACCCATCGTTTGACATTCCGGTACGATTCCCGCAGAAGTTTCCACAACCGATTCTGCCACACTACGCACCAATTCAGCCATCTTGACATCATTGATTGTCGGTGGGTAATAGGAATAATAATCGAACTTGTAATTTGCTCCATAACTCTGACAAATTCCGGCAATTACTTGCTCGATTCGCTTGTCAAAATAACCTTGATATGCTGGCTTAAAATAGCGCACCGTGCCACCAATTTGAGCGGTATCAGCAATGATATTGTAAGTGTGTCCGGCATGGAATTTGCCTACGGTTACGACTGCGGAGTCGATCGGGTCAATGTTCCGTGATACGATCGACTGTAAGGCATTGACTATTTGGGCTGCAACCACGATCGCATCTACAGTCTGATGAGGCATCGCACCATGTCCACCTTTGCCCAAAATTGTGCAATCAAAAGTTTCTACAGCCGCCATCAACGCGCCACTACGCACGCCTACAGTGCCTAAAGGTAGATTGTTCCACAAATGCAAACCAACGATCGCATCAACATCAGGATTCTGCAAAACCCCCGCTTCAATCATCGGTTTTGCGCCACCTGGGCCTTCTTCCGCCGGTTGGAAGATCATTTTCACAGTACCGGAAAAGCTATGTTTGTGCTTAGCTAGATAACAAGCAGTACCAAGGGCGATCGCAGTATGACCGTCATGGCCACAAGCGTGCATAATTCCTGGATGTTGCGATCGATAATCAACCTCATTTTCCTCTTGAATTGGCAAAGCATCCATATCAGCCCGAATTGCCAAAACTGGCCCAGGTTTCCCACTATTTATAGTTGCGACAATCCCAGTTTTCGCAATACCAGTTTGATGCTCAATTCCCCATTCCTGTAACTTTTGCGAAATAAACTCCGCCGTTAAATTCTCCTTAAAACCCAACTCAGGTTTTTGGTGTAAACGCCGTCGCCATTCGACTAATTGAGGTTGTAAGTTTCTAATCTCAAGTCGCAATTGAGATAAATCGACAGAAGTTAAATTTGGTAAAGTAGAAATCATATTACTTGTTATTAGTTATTATTTGCAGTGCCCTGAGCAGAGTCGAAGGGTTGAAAAATCTGTAAAACTCTCTCTTTTTCTTCTCTGTGCTCTCTGTGTTCTCTGCGGTTAAAATAAAATCTTAGTTTTTTAACCACAGAGGGCGCAGAGTACACAGAGAAAGAGAAGATTGAGCAATAGAGGCGTTGAGAATACGGTTATTTAGCAATATGAGGAATCAAATTAACCCCATGCAACAATCGTTCTAAATCTAATTGTGAAGCAGCTTTAGCTAATTTACTCAAGTCATTTGGATCATCTAAATGTGGCAAAATACCCAAAACAGATATTTGAGTTAATGACTCAATTAAGTCGATCGGAGCCCAATCCGCAATTTCCTGCTCAGAAGCAGCTTGAACACAGTTCAGGATAATCCCTTTAAGTTTAAACCCACTGTGTCTGGCGAGAGCCACATTCGCTACAATTTGCCCGATCGCACCTAACCTCACAGGTGCCACCAAAACCCCCCTCAGCCGCCAATCCCTAGCAATATCAGCCACAGTCAGTTCCCGCGTGACAGGGGAACCCAGCCCCCCCAAAGCTTCCACTAACACAAAATCCTTGCGTTCCATGAGGCTTTGCAGCGCCGTCCACACCTTTTCTAGTTCAATATGTCTGCCTTCCCGTTCAGCAGCGATCGGCGGTGCTAGAGGCTCATTAAAGTGCAATGGGTTGAGTTCTTCGGGGGTTTGGTCGAGGCTAAATAAACGAGTGTAAAGTTCGCGATCGCCCGTTCCCGTTTGCAACAGCTTCATAATTCCCAAAGTGCGATCGGAACAGTACATTTGCCAATAAGCAGCTAGAGCACTGGTCAAAACAGTTTTGCCCGCGTCGGTATCAGTTCCAGTAATTAGCAGCGAATTCATGAATAGCTAATAGGTAATGGTAATTGGCTCAACATCAGTCTAAGAGAATTTTGCCAGAAGCATTTAAAGAGCCGGAGTTGGTGCCGGAGTTTCAGCCGGGGCGGGAGTTGGTACGGTCGTTGGCGCTGGAGTTTCAGCCGGGGCGGGAGTTGGTGTCGGAGTTGGTACGGTCGTTGGCGCTGGAGTTTCAGCCGGAGTTGGCGCTGGAGTTGGCGCTGGAGTTGGTACGGTCGTTGGTTTAGGCGTCGGAGTTGGTTTGGGTGGCGGAGTCGGTGCCGGAGTTGGTTTGGGTGGTGGAGTCGGGGCGGGAGTTGGTTTCGGTTCTGGGATTGGTTCTGGAGTTGGTTCTGGAATTGGTTCTGGAATTGGTTCTGGAGTTGGTTCTGGAATTGGTTCTGGAGTTGGTTCTGGGATTGGTTCTGGAGATGGTTCTGGGATTGGTTCTGGAGTGGGAGTTGGGGTTGGTTCTGGAGTGGGAGTTGGGGTTGGTTCTGGAGTCGGTATCGGCGATGGTTCTGGAGTTTGTATCGGCGACGGTTCTGGACTTGGACTTGTGAGTGCTGGTGGAGTCGGGGTTGGCTGCGATCCCTTATTCAGAAATGAACCTACCAAGGCCCAGGAACCGAAGCCTGTCAAGATTACCAAACCTGCACCAATGCCGATCGCAGCTACCGGATTATCCCACAAAGAATCGCTCCCAGGCTCAATGACTGGATCTGGCTGACTTTGCGGATGGGAACTTTGGGCGATCGCATCTGGCCGCCTCCCGACAGCCACCGTTGCTACTTGCGAAACATTCGGCGGCATCGGTGGCTGAGTCGGATCTACACCTTGGGCGTTAGGATAGGAATTACTTTGTCCGTCGAGTGCTTGGGCGACTTCGCTAACTGACTGATAGCGATCGGCTGGACTCCGATTCAACATCCGATTTAACACCAAAGCGAAATCCGTGCTCACCTGCACTTTCTGCTGCCAATTCCACAGCAGTGTCGTCTGATCCAGCAATTCCTGGGGTTCTTTTCCAGTCAGTAGCACGATCGCAGTTACAGCTAAAGCATACAGGTCACTGCTGGCTGTGGCTCGCCCACTTTGCAATTGTTCGATCGGTGCATAACCGATTTTACCCACCGTTGTCGCATGGGCCGTACCTTCAGGAGACTGCACTTTCGTAGCAAGTTCCTTAACCACCCCAAAGTCAATCAGCACAGGCATTTGGTCATTTTCACGACGGATAATGTTTTCCGGCGAAATGTCACGGTGAATGATGCCACGGGCGTGGATATGAGCCAACACAGGCAACATTTGACGGATAAACACCAAAATTTCAGTTTCATTGAATGTGCGGCCCGTTGAAGCGCGATCGAGCAACAATTCGCGATAAGTCATCCCTTCCACATAATCCTGCACCAAAAACAAACGCTGACTCTCCTCAAATATTGCCCGAAACTGCGGAATTTGCGGATGCTGAATTTGATAAAGAATCGCCGCCTCTCTTTGAAACAATTCCTTCGACTTTTCCAAAACATAAGGCCCACTTTGCACCGGAATAAATTCCTTCAGGGCGCAACGTTCTTGAAACCGTCCCAAATCTTCCACCAAATAAGTCCGGCCAAATCCTCCTTGACCTAAAATATTTAGTAAGCGGTAACGGTTTTGTAGGAGAGTTCCAATAGCAATAGGTGGCTGCATAAATTTAAGTAGACAATGTTAAATAGTTGACTGTTGACCGTTGACTGTTGACTGTGGATTTACACCGCTCATCAACAATTACTAATTGTCCAGTGTTAAAAAATGATCGCTGACAGAATTAGACTGCTAGGTCTTTAACACTCAATAGCATACTTCACTATCTCTAGCTCTCAGTCCCGACCAAAGTTAGCATCTTACGTTTTTTTACGCAACTTTCACAAATCGGTTTTTTTTTGCAGGTTTTAAGGAGGGGCAACCACAGGGGGTTTGCCCCTACATTCTTCAATCTGAACCAATAACCAATGACTAATGACCAATGACTAATAACCAATGACCAATGACCAATGACCAATGATATCAATTCCGGCTGCACCGGAATGATATAGAGGAGACGGCAGTGCCGTGTCCCTACCCGATTAATTGTAGGGACACGGCACTGCC
>NZ_JAKJHX010000061.1:157-30055 GCF_021648855.1 Tychonema litorale BBK16
AGATAATGTGTTGGGTTTCGCTGACGCTCTACCCAACCTACAGCATCTATGACAGTACATAGTGTAGGTTGGGTTGAGGCTTTGGGAAACCCAACTCTTTACAGATAATGTGTTGGGTTTCGCTGACGCTCTACCCAACCTACAGCATCTATGACAGAAACACCGTGAGTGCTGCTTTCAGAGGTGAGGGGTGAAACCTTCTGTGAATTCGCCAACAGTCTATCAATTCTGGTTGCACAGTCAGGTGATTGTTGACAGTTAACTGTTAAATAACTTAACTGTTAAATATTTGAACAATACCGATGCAACCGGAAACGATATGAGAATAGCCTGTTTCGGAAAAAGGTAGCTGGCAGGAAGCAGAAAGAAAGACCATCAATTAAATCGCATAAGGGCGGGTTGATTAATTTCCTGATTTTCTAACAAATATTTCTGGCAAAACCCGCCCCACAGAAATATCTTTCTTTTTCTTTCCTTCTTCCTTCCTTCTTCCTTCCTTCCTTCCTTCCTTCCTTCTTCCTTCCTTCAATTACTATTTGCCAATTTCAATTTTGTAGTCGGGGCTGATGACATCGGCCGCCGCAGCTACTTTTTCTTTAACGCTTTGGGGCAGAGGAACGTAGCCCAATTCGGAACTAACTTTTTGACCTTCGGTTAAACCGTATTCAACCATCGCCTCGATTGCTTTGGCTTTGTTGGCGTCAGCAACTGTTTTGGGAACGAGCATCCAAGTGTAGGTAACAATTGGATAGGATTTAGCACCTTCTGGGTCTTCGATAAATGCTCGCAGATTTTCTGGAAGTGGTACTGTCGCTAAAGCTTCAGAAGCCGATTCGTCATTAGGTGTGACAAATGTGCCTGCTTTGTTTTGTAGCGATGCAAATTTAAGATTGTTGTTTTTGGCGTAGCCGTATTCTACATAGCCAAGGCTACCGGCAGTTTGCAGAACTTGGGTTGTGACACCTTCGTTGCCTTTTGCTCCCAGGAAAGTGCCAGTTTTAGGCCACTGTACTGTCTTGCCATCGCCTACTGAACTTTTCCAGTCGGGGCTGATTGCACTCAGGTGTTTGGTGAACACGGCGGTGGTGCCACTACCGTCGGAACGGTGGACGACTGTGATTGCTTGGTCTGGCAATTTAGCACCCGGATTGGCTGCTGCAATTTTGGGGTCGTTCCACTTGGTAATTTTACCGCCGAAGATTTCTGAGTAAACGTCTCTCGGCAGTTTGAGTTCGGGTACATCTGCGAGGTTGTAGCCGATGACGATGCTACCTGCTGTCATGGGTAACAAAATGACGCCTTTTTCTGCTGGAACATTGGTGATTTCCTCGTCTGTCATGCCGGTGTCGCTGGCCCCAAAGTCTACCGTGCCTTTGGTAAACTGTTCGACTCCGGCGCCGCTGCCTACGGATTGATAGTTAATTTGTACTTTGGGGTTGATTTTGTTGAAGTCTTGAAACCAACGCTGGTACAGGGGGGCGGGGAATGACGCGCCGGCTGCGGTGATGGCTACGTCTGAGGCTAGGGCGAGTTTAGTGGGGGCTGCTGTGCCGGTGGCGGCAACAGGGGATGCGCCGGGGGATGCTGCGGGGGAATCGCTGGGGCTGGGGCTGCTGCTGGTTGTGCTGCCGCCGCCACAAGCTGCTAAGCTGAGCGCGATCGCCATTGCGGAAATTGCGGTAGCCAGCCGGTTTGAATTAATCAGGTTGATACGAAAAAGCATGAGTATAAAGGTTTGATTCTGATACAGGGTGTCCGAGACCAGCATAACGTTCAAAAGTAAAGATTTGGTTAAGAATCTTTACACTTTACGAAAATTTAACATTTGAGTGATCGGTGAACTTGACAATTGTCGATTAATAAGGTAAAAAGAACCTAAATTTGGTTTGAATAAGTTTAAACAATCAAGACTTTACTAATTCCCAGGTACTGCCTGGGAATTAGTAGAATTATCATCAGATCCGGGCTTGAGGTACAGGAAACCATACAATAGTGGTTGTTTTCATAAGGTGCAAGATATGGTGCAAGCGCCACTAGCAAGATTTTCACATGGCTCGATCGACCTTTTGCCGGAAAAATCACCGCTGCAACAACGGTTAGATAGCCTCGTAGAGCAAATAATTACAGGATATCGAATCAACAGAGACGAAGCGCTGGCCCTGACAGGAATAGAAGGCCAAGAAAATATTTTACTGTTGTGCCAAGCCGCCGATCGCGTGCGTCAAGCTTGCTGCGGCAATACGGTAGACTTGTGCAGCATCATCAATGTCAAATCGGGCAACTGTTCGGAAAATTGTGGTTTTTGCTCTCAATCGGCTCACCATCCGGGAGAAAACGTCCCGATTTATGGCTTAAAAACCTCCGATGAAATTCTAGCGCAAGCAAAGGCGGCCGAGGAAGCGGGAGCTAAAAGATTTTGTCTAGTTTCTCAAGGAAAAGGGCTTAAACATAACAGCCCGAAATCCTCGGAGTTTGAGCAAATTCTGGACACAGTGCGCCGAATCATTGACGAAACAAATATTAAGCCTTGCTGCGCTTTGGGAGAAGTCACTGTCGAACAAGCTCAAGAATTGCGGGCGGCGGGAGTAACGCGCTATAACCACAATTTAGAATCGTCTGAGCAGTTTTTTCCGAATATTGTCACAACTCACAAATGGAGCGATCGCACTGCTACAATTAAGAACTTAAAAGCAGCCGGCATTCAAGCTTGTAGCGGTGGAATTATCGGCATGGGAGAAAGTTGGGAAGATAGAATTGATTTAGCTTTGAGTTTGCGCGAGTTGGAAGTTGAGTCAGTACCGGTGAATTTGCTCTCTCCCAGAAAAGGTACACCTTTGGGCGATGTTACTCAATTAAATCCCTATGAAGCATTAAAGGCGATCGCAATTTTTCGATTACTGCTTCCAGAGCAAATTATCCGTTACGCTGGAGGTAGAGAAGCTGTCATGGGAGAACTACAGCACCTCGGCTTAAAAGCTGGAATTAATGCTATGTTAGTCGGGCATTATCTGACTACTATGGGTCAACCCGCAGAACAAGATCGAGCCATGCTTGAATCCCTCGGACTTCAAGGTGGCGAAGCACCAATTCCAGGGAGTTTTGATCTAAATTCATAATACTCTGATTCCCGACTTCTTAAAGAAGTCGGGAATATAACAGAACTTTAAGTAATCTAAAATATAAAATTTAAAACCTAAAATCGAATGCCTGTTCCCATCGAATTAATTTGGGCTTTTATTGGTTTACTCCTAACGATAGGAGGCGCATTTTTTCCTGCCTTTGTCACTACTCCAATTTGGTTTGGGGACAATCGAGGATTTCAAGCTTATTCTTTAGGTGTTACCTATCAAATAGGAGCTGTTTTACTGGTAGGCTGCATGGGTGGCAAAAATGCTGCGGCTCTCTCACAAATTGCCTATTTAGTTTTAGGATTAACTCTGTGGCCAGTTTTTGCTCAAGGCGGTGGGATCGGTTATCTCAGAGAACCGAGTTTTGGGTATTTACTGGGTTTTGTGCCGGGTGCTTGGGTGTGCGGCTGGCTGGCTTTTAAGGTGGCTTCACGGCTGGAATCCTTGGCTTTTAGTTGTTTGTGTGGTTTATTCACGGTTCATGCGATCGGCTTAATTTATCTGATTTTCACTCGCTTCATCCCGCCGGCAAGAACCACATCTTTATTTGATGAGATTCTCAAGTATTCAGTCTATCCAATACCTGGGCAATTTGCGGTAGTTTGTGCGATCGCAGTGTTATCATTCGTGCTACGTCGATTGATGTTTTATTAATTGGGGAATTGGGAATTGGGCATTGGGCATAGGGCATTGGACATAGGCTATTCGTAATTGGCAATTAGTAACTGGTAAAAATAACTATTCCTGTATCCGTGACTTCGATATCATCCTGTTAATAATTGGTAATTGCGTCAAATCAGGTTATACTATACATTGCGAAACGGTAGATCTATCTCGCTGCGGCTGGGATTGCTTTCCTGCACTGCATTCTTCTCGCAATATAAAATGCGAGATTTGAGTGAATTCTCCCATACCCAATGCCCTATCTTCTATTGCCTAATTCATGCGTTTTAAAAAAAATCCCTGGTTCTGGGTTGCTGCTATTATCAGTTTAGTTTTCGACCACCTAACTAAGTTTTGGGTGGTACAAAATTTTGAATTGACAGTACCTCCACAAACACAACCACTGTTACCTGGAGTGTTTCACTTCACTTATGTTGTTAACACCGGTGCAGCTTTTAGTCTATTCAGTAATGGCGGGGCAATTTGGTTGCGCTGGCTGTCTTTGGGCGTTAGTGTTGGATTGATGATACTAGCTTGGTTCGGGCCACGAATTAATCGCTGGGAACAAGCTGGCTATGGCTTGATTTTGGGTGGCGCACTCGGTAATGGGATCGATAGATTTATGTCTGGCCATGTTGTGGATTTTCTGGATTTTCGGATAATTAGGTTCCCAATCTTTAATCTAGCCGATGTGTTTATTAATGCTGGGATTATCTGTTTGCTAATTGCCACTTTCCACAGTCCACCGCCGCCGAGAAGACATGACAATCATGATTCTATTTCCGAAGAACTTTGAAGAATTTAATTCCATAATCTAAAGTCTAAAATCTAAAATCTAAAATCGAATGACTCCTAATCCATTTCTTGAAGAGCGGTTGCTGTTTGCCCCAGCAAGCCCTGATATTGATGCTATACCGACGATTTTTGCTTTTCCCAACGAGTACACTGTTGGCATCACCAGCCTAGGCTATCAGATAGTGTGGGCAACTTTGTCAGTGCGATCGGATATTGAAGTAGGTCGTTTATTTACTGATGTCCACGAACAACTTCCCAGACATCCAGAATTACTTGGATTTTCTTTTTCTTGGGAACTAGACTATGTAAATATTCTCAATTTATTAGAATCTTTAGAAGTGCCAATTTGGGCATCTCAACGCACAGATAGTCATCCAATTGTCTTCGGTGGCGGGCCGGTTTTCACTGCTAATCCCGAACCTTATGCTGACTTTTTTGATGTGATTTTGCTCGGAGATGGCGAAAATCTGATTGACAATTTTATAAATGCTTTTAAAGAAGTTCGTACAGCCGATAGACAAACTAGATTGCGGCATTTGGCGCAAGTTCCGGGAGTTTATGTTCCAAGTTTATATGAAGTGACTTATCTGGATATGGCTGAGGGGATTAAATCAATTGAACCTATTGATGCAGTCATTCCCAGTGTAGTTGAAAAACAGACTTATCGGGGCAATACTTTATCTGCTTCTACTGTGGTGACAGAAAAGGCTGCTTGGGAAAACATTTATATGGTGGAAGTAGTTCGCAGTTGTCCAGAAATGTGCCGTTTCTGTTTGGCAAGTTATCTGACTTTACCATTTAGAACTGCGAGTTTGGAGAGTTCGCTAATTCCTGCGATCGATCGGGGTTTAGCGGTGACAAATCGTTTAGGTTTGTTGGGTGCTTCTGTCACTCAACACCCGGAATTTGAAGTTTTATTGGATCATTTGAATCAGCCTAAATATGATGGTGTGCGGCTGAGTCTTTCTTCGGTACGGACGAATACGGTGACGGTGAAACTCGCAGAAATATTGACAAAAAGAGATAGCAAATCGATTACAATTGCGGTGGAAAGTGGGAGCGATCGCCTTCGCAAAATTGTCAATAAAAAACTTACAAATGACGAAATTATCCAAGCTGCAATCAATGCTAAAGCTGGCGGTTTAAAGGGAATTAAACTCTACGGGATGGCGGGGATTCCGGGGGAAGAAATGGAGGATTTAGAAGCGACGGTGGCGATGATGCGGGCGGTAAAAAAAGCTACTCCCGGTTTACGTTTGACTTTTGGTTGTAGTACCTTTGTTCCGAAATCTCACACTCCTTTTCAGTGGTTTGGAGTGAACAAAGATGCAGAGAAGCGGCTGAAGTTTTTGGATAAAGAATTGCGGAAGTTGGGTTTAGAATTTAGACCTGAAAGCTATAACTGGTCTGTGATTCAGGGTTTGTTGTCAAAAGGCGATCGGCGTTTGTCAAAACTGTTAGAATTAGTCCGGCATTATGGCGATACTTTGGGCAGTTATCGGCGGGCTTTTAAGGAATTGCGGGGACAGTTACCGGAGATGGATTTCTATGTTTTCCAGGAGTGGGAATTGGATCGGGTTTTGCCTTGGAGTCATTTGCAAGGGCCACTACCGGAAGCGACTTTGAAGAAGCATTTAGCTGAGGCTATGACTCATAAAAAAGGATGTGAGAATTCACTAACTCCCGTTTAGTAAAAAGGAGAACTGGAAAAATGACGATTGGTTTGAAAGCTCCTAGTAGCTACTACATTGAGATCATCACGACTTTTCCACCGCGTCCAATTACTTGTGAAGCTGAGTTAATCGCTACACAAAATCGGATTGATTCTATTGTGAGTCGGAGAAATCTCACGCAAGACGATCGAGATTACTTAAACGTGTTGGGTACTCTTGTTTATGATTACGAACAAAAATATGAGCCAATGCCTGTTTTGAAAGGTATTGCACTACTGAAAGCGTTGATAATTGAAGACAATATTCAAGAAAAAGATTTGGTTGATATTTTTGAATCTGAGTTTTTTGTATCTGAGGTGATGAATAAAAAGCGGGAATTGACGGTGAGTCAAATTCAAAAGTTAGCTAAGTTTTTCCATCTTTCCCCTGTGGTATTTCTTGAGTATAATTAGTATATTCTGCAAATTCTGAGTCCACCTTGGCAACCAGTTCAAGATAAGATGAGGAGCGACATACTATAATAAAATTATGCCATAGGAGTTAAAGCAATGCCTAAAAGTTTACCGTATCATGACTTTTTGATAGCACGGTTAAAAAGCCCCAGTTATGCAGCAGTCTATCTCGAAACTCATTTTGAATTAGATGAAGGCGAGGAACCTGACGAAGCATTACTCAGACTTGCTCTCAGTGATGTAGCAGAATCTCTCGGCCTACCAAAAATGTCTCCTGAACAATATGAATTGCACTTACAAATATTGGATGAATTGCTGTCGCAACAAGGAAGTGATGCGATTTATAGTCTAGGAATTTGGCTAAAAACTCTGGGATTAAAACTGACTGTTGCTGTTTGTACAGATACAGAGGATAATAATGTAAATGCTGAAATTCCAGCGCAATTAACTGTCTAGCCAAGGGATAAGATTAGGAGCGATATACTATAATACAATTATGCCAGAAGTCCAACCGAAAGAAATTCAGCGCTATACTCAGCCAGACAACAGAGTGCCTTTCGACGAATGGCTTGATTCGCTGAGAGATGTCAATGCTCAAGCTAAAATTATATCTAGGCTTAACCGAATTGCTGATGGTAATTTAGGAGACTATCGTTCTGTGGGGGAAGGCGTATGCGAACTCAAAATCAATTATGCCCCTGGCTATCGAATTTATTTTGGACAAATAGGAATGACAATTGTGATTCTCATCTGCGGAGGTGATAAAAGCACTCAAGACAGAGATATCCGCCAAGCTAAAGAATACTGGACAGATTATAGGAGTTAAGACAATGCCTAAAAGCCTACCTTATCATCCATTTTTGATTGAATCTCTCAGCAAAAAGCCGGAACTTGCCGCAGCCTATATAACCGCGACATTAGAGGAAGAAGCGCCGGAACCTGAACTACTTAAACGAGCTCTCAGCGATGTAGCAGAAGCTCTCGGTCTACCAAAAATGTCTCCTGAACAATATGAATTGTACTTACAAATATTGGATGAATTGCTGTCACAGCAAGGAAGTGATGCAATTTATAGTCTAGGAATTTGGCTAAAAACTCTGGGATTAAAACTGACTGTTGCTGTTTGTACAGATACAGAGGATAATAATGTAAATGCTGAAATTCCAGCGCAATTAACTGTCTAGCCAAGGGATAAGATTAGGAGCGATATACTATAATACAATTATGCCAGAAGTCCAACCGAAAGAAATTCAGCGCTATACTCAGCCAGACAACAGAGTGCCTTTCGAGGAATGGTTTAATGTTCTCCGAGATGGCAAAGCTAAAGCTAGAATTAAGTTGAGACTAGACAGAGTTCTACTCGGCAATCTCGGAGATTATCGATTTGTTGGTGAGGGAGTCTATGAATTAAAAATAGATTATGGCCCTGGATACCGAATCTATTTCGGACAAGTCGGCATAACTATTATTCTACTTTTAATCGGTGGGGATAAAAGCACTCAAGACCGAGACATAGGGCAAGCTATCAAATACTGGACAGATTATAGGAGTGAAGATAATGCCTAAAAGTTTACCTTACCATCCCTTTCTAATAGAGTCTCTCAAAAACCCAATAGACTCTGCTATGTATCTAGAGGCTTTGTTTGAAGAAGAAAACCCCGAAGCAGAACTGCTCGAAATGGTACTCAGCAATGTAGCAGAGGCTCTTGGTCAACCCAAAATGTCTCCTGAACAATATGAATTGCACTTAAAAACACTGGATGAATTGCTCTCTAAGCAAGGAAGTGATGCGATTTATAGTTTAGGAATTTGGCTAAAAACTCTGGGATTAAAACTGACTGTTGCTGTTTGTACAGATACAGAGGATAATAATGTAAATGCTGAAATTTCAGCGCAATTAACTGTTTAGTAATATTTACAAAATGCCTAGCTTTCGATATTCATCACTAATTAATGCCACCGTTGAAACTGTCTGGAATTTTCATGAAAGACCGGATATTTTGCAACTTTTGACTCCGCCTTGGCAACCTGTGAAGATAATTCGTCGCGAAGGTGGACTTGGTGTGGGCGCTGTATCAGAGTTTCGCCTTTCGTTGGGGCCGATTCCGGTTAAATGGGTGGCGACTCACACTGAATGCGAACAGTATCGCTTGTTTGTAGATGAGCAAACTGAGGGGCCAATGGCGAGTTGGGTTCACCGACATGAGTTTACTACAGAAAATGGTCAGACTAGATTGACGGATACGATCGCATTTTCGATCCCAGGTGGCCCAGTTGTTGATTTATTATTAGGTTGGTGGGTGGAGATACGGCTAACGGATATGTTTCGCTACCGCCATGATGTTACAAGGAGAGAGTGTGAAAAAAATGCCAACAACCGCTGAATATTATTAGTCATACTAAATCCGGTAGCATCCGAATTAATGTAACCCGAAATTAGGACACGGCAGAAATTAGGACACGGCAGAAATTAGGACACAGCAGTGCCGTGTCCCTACGATTAATCGGGCGCAGGAACTAACGCCGATGATCAACCGTGCTCGTTAAGATTTGGGGTGCGAGTTCCCATGTGTGGCGCTGGTGCGATCGCTCCCAACGGGCGAAAAAGTTCCATTATTGTGGGGATGGCAGTGCAGCCGGCCTGTACGGTTAATTCGATCGCACGTGGCGGTCAAGGCTGTCAAGTTACTGTTTAATAGAGTTGGTTCGCGAACTAAGTCTTTAAATCACCGTTAATTGCTAGAGTGAAAAGATAAATAAAAGTGAATAATAAAATTAAGTATCTCAAAGGAGTTCTAGGCTGAAAATTTTTCATGCCAGATACCCCGCGTGCCCGTATAGTTTTTTTGGAATAGATGTTGCCGTGATCGTAATGCCGTCAGAAACTTTGCTTGCCGAGTCAAACCCGTTGATTTTAGACAGTTTGCCAGATTTGTCGCCCACAGGTGGCGGATGTCCCCGCCGATCCAGATTGCAAATTGACTTGATGTTGTTGGCGATCGAGGCCTTGTATCTCGGAGGCGCTGAAGAAATGCTGGCAGTGTCAAAGGAACTAGAATTGGCAGGAATTATCAAAAATCGGGTTGCCCTTTGGCTGATGCGTAATACTAACCCGCTGCGTCGCTATACCCAGCGCCGCTCTCTCACATCAGTGGAGGCAAAAGCGCTGGTGGCGATCGCGTGTAATTTGGCGCGCAAGCTAACGGCGACAATTCGACAGTTACTGCAAGACTCGCAACAGTTGCGATCGAGAAATATCCCTTTCAACCAGCACTTACCGCTGGCTGAGTATTTAGAACGCTTTCGAGCACACTTTCGATCGCGTATGAACCCCAAGCGATCGGTAGTCGTAGCTTACGACTCGGACGAGAAGCTGGACGAACTAGCTTTGAACTTGTTGGGCAAACTGCTATTTTGTACTGGTACAGCCGGAATGCAGAGGTTTTGGGTGAGTCTGTTTGATGGAGAAGTTGAATAATAATGACTATTAGACGTCAGTACAGTCTGCCAAATTGCACCCTGGTTTTAGAAGGGTTGAGCGATGGATCGGCGGCAAGCCAGTTAGATATGCGGCCGGTGCTTTCCATACTAATGAGCGCTGAATGCTATGTGAGTGGTCTTGCTGAACCCCTAACCGGAGGACGAGATTTTTTTGAAAGCTTGGTGAGGGTTGTCAGCAGCTACGCTCAAGAATTTATGAGTGGAGTCCATTATCCCGATCGCCACGACCCTGATTCAGCCTTGGTACAGTTGCACAAGATTGATGGGAATTGGCACAGATTGACCGTTCTAACGGTGGCTGAGGGTAGCGGAATCCAAATCGGTGAAAAAACACAACATTCGGCAGAAATCGATTTAACTACGATACAGCTATTTGATTTGGTAGAGGCGATCGACCAATTTTTTGCGGACTCCCAGACACTACCAGAGTTATCGCTGCAATTAACCCCTGTTTCCAAGCGTTATATTAAATCAGCAGAACCTTTAGCGCAGCGAGTGTTACCGGCTGCGGTGGGGGTGTCGAGTTTGGCAATAGCTGCGATCGCGTTTTTCTTGATGGCAGTGCCAGAAGTCCAGCGCCCCAGAGATCCAGTGCGACAATCCAATAGTACCGGCCAGAATATCGGCACGCCAAGTCCGGGTGGGGCAACACCGAATCCCAATCCAACGCCGTCAGCTTCGGGTTTACTACCTGATGATCGTACTCAGTCGCCTCTACCGACTGCGTCAACTCCGGGTGAAACTGCCAGTCCAACTCCGGGTGAAACTCCCAGTCCAACTCCGAGTGAAACTGCCAGTCCAACTCCGGGTGAAACTCCTAGTCCAACTCCGGGTGAAACTCCGGCTGCTGATGCTTCGCCGTCGGTTACTCCCACACCTATGTCTGAAGGTTTGCAGAGTTCGGGGGTAGCAGTGGCGATTACTGATCCGGCGGAAATTGAGCAGTTGAAGGGAAAGCTTAGTAAGGAAATTGAGGGAGTTTTGAAGGGTAAAGCGCCTGTGGAAGGGGAGTTGGTTTATCGGGTGAGTGTGGGTAAAGATGGTGCGATTGTGGGTTACAAGTCACAGAATACTCAAACAGTCGATCGCATCGGGGAAACACTTTTCTCTGACTTGCTTTACAAGCCTGTCGGCACTAGGCCACCTGCGGAACCGTTGGCTGATTTCCGGGTAGTTTTTGCACCGGGTGGGGCTGTGCAAGTTAGTCCTTGGTAGGGGGAGGATACGGCTTAGGGAATGGAGGATACGGCTTAGGGAATGGAGGACACGGCTTAGGGAATGGAGGATACGGCAATGCCGTGTCCCTACCCGATTACTGTAGTTTAGACTAAAAAATGAGCGCAGCTAAAAGTAGCCACCTTTGAATCTCAGGCAAGCTGTACAAGAACTTTATCAAATTTTGACTGTGTAGTTTAAATGCAGAACAGCTTATCGGAATTAATGTTACCCCACAGTCAGGACACGGCAGTGCCGTGTCCGACCTATCATCTCTCACGATTGCCATCGATTATTGCGGAGTGGGGAAACAGCATTACCGTGTTCAGAGTTGCTAAATTAGGCCGATGATTCGATCGAACTGATAACCGGGGAAAACTCGATCGATCTTTTCCTGATCCAGCCCTAAATGACTCTCCAACAAAGTCGCAATGACATCTCGAAAATCCGTTGTCACTGCTAAATCGCGCTTTTCATGCAACTGACTTTCATCCAATCCCGGCCACTTACCGTAAACTTTTCCACCCTTAATTTTGCCACCCAAAACCCAGATGACATTCCCGTGCCCGTGATCCGTACCGCCATTGCCGTTTTCGCGCACAGTGCGCCCGAATTCTGAGATCACTACGATCGCACTTTCTGGATAAACATCGCCCAATCCCTGCACCAAATCTGCCAAACCCTGTCCCAGAGGGCGCAAGCGTCCAGCTAATTGCCCTTGAGAACTTCCCTGGTTGACGTGGGTATCCCAGCCACCGAGGGCGAGGAAAGCTAGCTGAATGCTGGAGTCTCTGGCCATCAGTCGTCCGAGTTGCGCTACTTCGCCTGGAAAACCATCGACAGTGGATGCGCCGTTGTTGGCGGCTTTCATTTCTGCATCCAAGTCAGCCAATAGGGTTTGGCGGGCGGCGCGACTTTCTCGGTATGCAGCGCCTAGTTGGTCGCTATCGCTGTAAAGTCGATCGAATGCGGTGGCGATTTGCGATCGATCCAGGGCTGAACGGCGGCCAGCATTTTTACCTAACTCAAAGCTAGCAACTGCCATTTTTCCCGATAGGATGCGGGGTGTGGTAGTGCTGGTATTCAGGGCTTGGACAGGAGAATCGGTGGACATGACTGATAGCAGGCGGTTCATCCAGCCGTCGGGGGTGTTTTTTTTGCCGGGGGTGCCGCTTTCCATGTAGTCTTGGGCATCGAAGTGCGATCGGGTGGGATCGGGGGAACCGCAAGCGTGGGTGAATGCGAGGGTTCCTTGCTGCCACAGGGGTGCGATCGGGCTAAGTGCGGGGTGGAGTCCAAATTGGCCGTCTAGGTCGATCGCACCGCCTTGTAGTCCCGGTTTTGGTATGGCTATTTTGGGTCGAGATTGATAGTAATTTGCTTCTTGGTAGGGAACAATTACGTTTAAGCCATCGACAGCGCCCCGCAAAAAGATGACGATTAATCGTTTGTTATTTTTGTTTGGGGAGGCGGCTTTTACTGCTAAACCGTGAAGTCCGATCGAGATAATTGTGGAAGTAGAAAGCAGTCCAGTTTGGATGATAAATTGGCGTCTGTTCATAATTTCTTAGTCCGCGTAGGCGGACTTTGTTTGTGTAGTTTAACCTCCGAATTCAAATGACGGGCGCTTCGCCACATTTGAATTTGAGGTTAACAGGTTTCAACCGCCTAGTCAGGATTGCCTTAGTCCCTATTTGTGCATGAATTCTGGACTACCCAAAATTAAAGCGGCACGTAGGTTAGTGGGACTGGAGTCGATCGCACTTTTTGTCCGATCTGAAAATTGATTTCCCAAAGTATTAGCTAATTGCGACGAATCGATCGCACTCCCAGTCTTTTTTTCACCCGTTACCAAGGGCTGATTAGAGGGAGTGATAGCAAGGGGCAACATCCATCCCGACTGATTTTTGTTAGCGGGAGGAGAGTTTAGAGACAAACGATCGATCGACAAAGCAGTGGCAAAATCTAACCGACGGGCGATCGCATCTGGATTCAGCCACGCATCTTGAGTATTCTTATAACCATCGGGAGTTAAGCAGCCATAAGGTGTCATTCCTAGCTGTTGCAAATAGTTGTACAACGGTTGAAAATTTTCCACTTTTTGTCCTGTCAATCGCACCGCTGATATAACATATTGATAGGGAGTTTTAAACTTAGCATTGTAATTTTTCTGATCCCAAAATTCCGGGCTGTGGAACAAAATATTTAAGACTTCGCGGATGTCTCCATCTGTTTCTAGAAAGCGCTTACTGAGTTTGTCTACCAAGACTTGTGGTGGCTTGTTCGCTACAAAATATTCAGCTAATTTATAGCTAATATGTTTAGCTGTAGCTGGGCTTTTTGCTAAAATATCTAAGGCTTGTTCTCCCTCATTCTCACCCAGACCTTTGATAGTCTTTCCCAGAAATACTTTGTCGCTAAAATCATGGCGTTTAGCATCAAAATAAAATCTGTAACCATCATTTTGAGTTGGGCGAGGCGGAAATCCCCAGCCCGTAAAAATTCGAGCTAATGCGATTACATCTTGTTGCGTGTAACCGCCATTTACTCCTAATGTATGCAATTCCATTAATTCACGGGCATAATTCTCATTCAAGCCTTGAAATCTGCCTTTAGCTCCGCTACTTTTTGGATCGGTATTTTGCCAGTTATCTAAATAGTATAACATAGCTGGGTGGCGGGCAGTTGCGCCTAACAAATCGCGGAATTTCCCCAAGGTGTATGGTCGAATTGCTTCTTGTTCGTAGGCTCCCACCCAAAGTCTGGTCAATCCTTTATTTGAGTAAACATTGAAGTGATTGTACCAGAAATCCACCATAACTTCTTGCAGTTGGCGGGGACTTTCGGCGGCTCGCAGCAAACGGGCTTGTACTGCGTGTTGGACGATGATTCGGGCTTTTTGTCGGGCGGAGGCGAGTGCTTCGGGAGTTGGTTTTTGACCGTTTTTTGGGTTCGGGCGATCGTATTCGGCGAAGAGTTCTGCCGGTGTTTTCTGCAAGGTTTCTAAACTGTTAATTCTGTCAGTAAGGTTCTGAGGTTCAGGGATAGTTTCTGGGGAGAGTTGCTGTTGGATGTAGTTTTCTGTGTTAGTCGATCGCACTTTTTCGATATCGCCCGATGTGGGGCCGAAACTCATGCGGTTCAAGAGATGTAAGATTTTGGAATTGTCGGGGGGAGTGGCGGCACTGCTTGCTGTAATTAATGCCAGCCACAAGTATAGAGATACTGCCGCATATTTTAGCTTTAGATTCATAGTAGCTGCGGGAATTGTTGCTAATATTCTGTACACTTTAGACTCCCATAGCAGCAAAAAGGTTCAATCGCTAGACAAACAGAGATTATCGGCGGTGAAACTCTACTTCGTTTTCGAGAATTCGCACATTATAATTAGCAAAAAAATCTTGTCCTAATTTTATCCAAATTTGAATAAAATTAGCTTGCACGGCGCTGTAATCTATCGTCTTTTTAATAGGCAAGATATCGCTGAGAATTAACCAGTTGACTACCAACAAAAGTAAAGTAGTGTAGGCAACAAACAACAGGGTTTTTTCCCAGGTAAATAACACGATTCCTGACCTCAATTTTGTTGTTTACTCATCGCAAGGGTAGCTTTCAGTTTTCGACGGCGATAACCAAACATAAAAACACCAAACATCACCAATCCTGCCATAGAAGATGGTTCTGGAACTGCAACGCTGGTAACGCTGACATTCGGATCGAGGGCGTCACCTTTAGAGTAGATATAATCAGACGCAGCCGCATCTTCAAGCATATTTGCTCGCAAAAATAGGGCGCTCCAACGAGCGATCGTTTCTATGCCAACGGCTTGATCTAATGTAGGATTATTGCGATCGGGTTGCGCGCCAGGAGGATTGTTAACATTGGTGATGGCAAAGTGATTTGCACCCTGAAGCGCGATCGCAGCTTTGGGCGGTGTTTGAATGTTATCAAACGTGCGTTTTGCTCGTTCTGGAAGGGCGACACCATCGAGAGATCCTTGAATCAACGCCACTGCAATGTTATTATTAGAAATTGTCACAAATTCATCAGTAATTGGATTCCGCAAGTTAGCGCCAAAAAATGCACCCGCTAATAGTTGTTTCGGTCTGGTAAATGGCTCCCGACACAAAAACAATTCTTGCAGACATTGGTTGGTGATCGCCAATAATCCCACCGCACCACCAAAAGAATGACCTAATAAACCAAGGCGTTGCGTATCAACAACAGAGGCAATTGGAGAGGTTGGGTTGTTGTTTTCGATCGCCATTTGCTCCAACACCGCCGCAATTTGCGAAGTTTCTGACAGCAAGCTAGGCGGTGCACTGGAATTGACGGGCAAAGGGCGAAAATGGTTGGGTACGACTACCACAAAGCCGTACCGCGCTACCAGGCTAGCGTAATCTGAATAAAACGATTTATCTACAAACGCACCTTGCAATAAAAGGACGATCGGGAAAGAATATTTGCCCGAATTAAGAGCGGATATTTGGGGATAGTAAATGTCTGCTACATCGTTATTAGCAGATATCGTCGTGCTATAACGAGCTGCTTCTTGAAATTGGGGCGAATAATCGATCGTAGCGGCGGAGGTTTTGCCACCGAGTGCCACAGCAAGTGCAGTAATCCCACAGATGATGGATATGCGTTTTGCCCAGATCAAATTAGCTTTGATATTCATAATTAAAGTGTTGCCAGAAACTACGGGGAAAGATAGAGATTGCTTCATTGATATAATTATAAGATAGCCTATCTTATAATGCGATCGCGCTGAAGTGTTAGTCAACCCCACCTTCGATTAGTGAACTGCCTCAACAGGTCTTTCTCCGTCAGGGGTGCGGAATGTGGGTTATAACGTATCTTTACCGTATTTTTTGTTTAAGTCCCGTTAGCGCGATTGTCACAGAAAGGATTAAAGTCAATATAAACAGGAAAAAATGCTTCATAATTTCGCCCTCTGGATTGCCAAATCATCAACGGAAAAACCAGAACCAAACCATCACACTATAATCAGCCAAAATAACTTTCTCAACTCCCACTCGACCTGCCAGATAAGTTTTCAAAGCATTTAATTCTTAAAGTCCTGTAGGTGCGATCGGACTAATATCTGGATTTAATCCACCTACTTGATTTGTTCTAATTATCCACAAAAATGCTCCTTGTTTCAAGAGGATTTTGGCGATTTCATCTTGAGTGCGTCTGGGTAGCATAGTTCGGTAACTAATCGCAGCTTTTATGGGATTAGTCACGCTAGCAAAGCGGCTTTTTTTAAAGTTACCATAAACTCCTGCCAATGTAGCATTTTTGCGCCAATCTGGACGGACGATGCCGAGGGGAATTAATACTTTTTCTAGATTTTTTGCTAAAGCGACTAACTGGTGAAATCTTTGAGTTTGTGCGTCGGTGGGATTTGCGGTTAACCAGTCTTGAATCTGAGGATTTGACTCAATTTCGGCAGTGATTTTTTTGATTGTAGCGTAAATTGCCTGACTGGAATCTTGGACGCAGGAAGTTGCAGGAGTGACCAAACTTACACCAGTACCGTCTCCGCTGCGGTAACGGGCCATCATAATATCGAATTGCTGGTTTAATTCGTCTAAAGGCGACAATTGGATGCCGTCAAAATTATAGTCACAACACACACAGTCTAATTTACAAATGATATCGCAAACTGGGCGATCGCCTAACCAACCTCTCTCTAAGTCTCCCATGTAACTTTGCCATTTGCTCGAACCCGCCACAATACCGTCAGGATTGTGGGCGTAGACTTGTTTGTATTCTATATCAAAACGCAATTCATTGGTAAATCGATCGCGTACAACTTTTGCTATACCAAAGGCAAAATGTCCAGTGACAATTCCCAGGGGTGCGGTTTCGGCTTTTTTGCCACCGATACCGCCGAAACAGTGAATGACTATGCCGATGTCTCCTTCTTGCCAAGGACAAGTGCGATCGTTTTTTCTATCCTCGTTGGGTGATAATAATACTATCTTGGCTTGCCCTTTTTGAGTTGGTGTATTTTGCCAATTTTCGTTGTTTAAATAAGCCAGGGATTTTTGCAGTCCAAAACGTGTTTCATCGGGGATTAATCTGGTGATTTTCCGGGGTTCGATGGCTTGGACGACAAAAAAATGGTCGGCATCTTGTTCGCCGTAAATGTACCAGCCATCTGGATTGAGTGGCGATTTTTCTATGAGGTGATTTGTAGACCTCGCTACGCCATTGTTGTCTGGTTTGACTTGCGGAATCCGAATGATTTCGGCGGGGCCATCAAATTGTTGAGATGTTTTGCTGAAATGGCGGACAATGAATTTGTCGCTTTCTGGTTCTTGTCTCTTGATGATTGAGATTAAGGCGCAGGAATGTCCGATGATTTGTACTGGTTCGCGATCGATTGTTAGTTCATTGCGATCGGGACTACTATAGTTGATCGCCATCACTGGCCGCCGCAGCATCACTGTCACGCTGTCTTCGAGTCTACTACCTGCGAGAGTTTCCAAAGGGCCGACATTTTGTAAACCATTCAATCTATCTGGATGGATGTTGCCAGACTTTTTACTATTTTCAGCCTGTTTTGTAAAGTTGATATCTTGCGTTACTGACTGGACAAAAAACTGAACTTCGCGAGTTGTACTCCATTTCAACACTGCTATTTTGCCAATAAAGTTTCGATATTTTTTAGGTGCATTAAATACTTCAAAAAATACAGACTCACCAGGTAATCTTTGCTCGTTTGAAGGCAATATCAAACGTCCGTTCCAAAGAGCGATCGGCTGATATAAATGACCAATTACCACTGAATTGTGGTCGGTTATATCCATCGGTTGCAATTTTGAAACAGCGGGTGTTTCCCCAGGATTACTGTTATTTGAATTCCTATGATTTTTTTTGACCTGCGGTATTGAATATTCTCGGCTTTTCTCCGCTATTGTCTGCAACCAATTGAGAAAAATCCGAATAAATATGAAAAATGTCAGACCAAAAATTACCGTCAGAATGGCTAATCCCAAACCCAAAATCAACTGCTCAAAAAATTGACCAGATATGAGGATGAATTTGGGTAATACAAAAAAAAATACCGCCATAAGATACTATCTAAAAACGAGTTTTAGGTTCGATCCAGTCAGTGCTGGCTTGAGTGCCGAAAACCTGGGGTTGATCGTCGGTGACAGCTACTGTTTCGCCGTTGGTATCGACTGCACACAGAGGCCAAGTTCGATCGCCCAAATTGCCAGCGCGGAACAGAACCTGTCCCGGACAAACTTGACTCCAACCCAACAATACAGCATGAGTGTAAAGACTGCGAGCCGGAGCAACAGTATAAGTGTAATTCTCATTTTTGTCCCAGATGACGGCGTAGTCCGACATATCCGAAGAGTTGAAAAGTGCTTCAAATTCGCGGGCGAGAACCCTCGAACCTGTTTGATTCCAAGCAACAGGTACTAAAATGGCGATCGTGCCAGACATATCCGTTTCGTCAGTAGCATAAAACCCGCTTTCAGCCAAGGGTGAAGCAGCCGCCACGGTTTGCAGTTCCCCGGTTTTGAGATTTTCCACAAACATCACACTACTAACCCGACAACGGGATAATTCCGGCTGCACTTGCAACTCAATTCGACTGTAAGCCGCGTATTGACCATTAGTCGAAACTAGGGAAGGACTACGATAGTAACGGAGACCAGTCCCCATCGTCGAGCTAACTTTAGCATGAGTGACGGTGATCCATTCCCAAGGCACTGGATAAGGGCTATTTAAGGGGTCGTTCATAGGTTTTTTCCAGAATTTCTATATAACTTTAATTTAGTTCGTTGCACAATTTAACTCAACTCCTGTTAAAGTCCAACAGTTAGGATAGTATCGAAATTAACGTGGTAAGTGCACGCCAGAGAGAGAAACCATGACGGCATCTTTTAATCAAAAACCTGCAATTCCCCCAACTCGCACCCCCAAGTCGCGGGGAAAAGGTGTTTTCGTACTATCCCTGATTGTTCGATTGTTGCTGCTGGGGGTAGGCAGTGGTTTTGCTTGGGTTTTGGGGATGACGATCGCCCAAATTTACCCCTCTACCGCCACAGAAATGCCATTAGCCGAGAGATTGCTACGTCTGAACCAAAATTTGACCCCAGCCACGAAACGCACGCCAGTCAAGCCAATTCCGCTGCTACAGACACCAAACACTACGCCGAGTCCGCAATCACAAATCAATCCCGCCGTCAAACAGAAATTGCAGTCAGATTTGAGACAATTGCAGGGAGAGTTGAACGCCCTAATTGGGCGCACGGCGGCTTTGGAAAGTCAGTTGGGTAGTAGTAGCCCGACAGAAACTGTGGAAAAGCGTTTACAGTTGATATCGCGGGAATTGGCCTCGCCGGAAACAACCACAACAACTCCTACTCCGGCTTTACCTGCCATTGGCGGCACTCCCACTCCACAGCCTGTAACTACGGCGTCACCAAGTGAGAATAATCCTGTGTTTGCAGGGGATGCACTGATGGTGACTTTGCCTAGTGATGTTTTGTTTGATACCGGTAGCATTTCCTTGCGCGCGGGAACCAATGCGATTTTGGACAATTTGGTGGCGGATTTGCGAAATTATGAAGGCGCGACTGTGCGGGTTGCTGGCCACACTGATAATGTGGGGGAAGTGGCGGATAATCGCAATTTGTCTTTTGCACGGGCTCAGGCTGTGGAGCGATATTTGTCTAATGTGCTTGGGGAGAAGTATCATTGGGTGGCGATCGGCTATGGAGACACTCGCCCTTCGGTGGATAATGGTTCGGATTCCAATCGCCAGCGCAATCGCCGCATTGAAGTGGCAATTAGTCAATAGTCATTAGTCATTAGTCAGTAGTCATTAGTCATTAGTTATGGTAGTACCTAACAAATAACAAATAACAAATAACCAATAACTAATAACTAATAACCAATAATAAATTATATGAAAATTATCTTTTTTGGTACTCCAGAATTTGCTGTCCCTACTTTATCCAGCCTGCTAAGTCATCCCGATTTCGAGGTAGTCGCTGTTGTCACTCAGCCGGATAAACGCCGGGGAAGAGGCAATCAATTAATGCCTTCACCTGTCAAAATGGCGGCTTTAAATCACAGTCTCCCAGTTTTGCAGCCATCACGAATCAAGAAAGATGTCGAAATAATTGCCCAACTGCGGGAAGCAGCAGCCGATGTTTTTGTAGTGGTAGCTTACGGCCAAATTCTGTCTCAAGAAATACTGGATATTCCTAGTTTAGCTTGCGTTAATGTTCACGGTTCGATTTTGCCGAAGTATCGCGGGGCGGCACCGATTCAGCGCTGTATTTATGATGGGGAAAATAAAACTGGAATTACCACAATGCTGATGGATGCGGGGATGGATACTGGGGGGATGTTGTTGAAGGCTTTTGCTGGTATTTCACTGTTAGATAATGCTGATTCTTTGGGAGATAGGCTATCAGAAATTGGGGCGGATTTGTTGGTGGAAACTTTGGTTAGGTTGAGGGATGGAAAGATTGAAGCTGTTCCTCAAGATGAAGCTGATGGAAGTTATGCGCCGATGATTAAGGGTGCTGATTTTGTGTTGGATTGGTCGAAAAGTGCGATCGCGCTTCACAATCAAGTTAGCGGTTTTTACCCGGATTGTACAACCAGTTTTCGTGGCAATTCCCTGAAGGTGATGGCTACTGTGCCGCTGGGGCCGGAATATTGGCTACAAATGCCAGCGGAGTTGAGGGTTTTGGAACGTGATTGGGCTGTTTTGGGCGAGTTGTCGGGGGAGAATGGGGCTGTTGTGAAGGTTGTGAAGGGCTTAGGTGCGATCGTGCAAACTGGCAATGGTTTATTATTATTACGGGAGGTGCAGTTGGCTGGGAAAAAGGTGCAGTCGGGGGTGGACTTTGCCAATGGAACTCGGTTAGTTGTGGGGGAAGTTTTTGGGGATGCGGGAGTTACAGGCTAGAGAGAACCTCGAAAGGTTGATTAGTTTGTTCCCATGTCTGAATAGCTATATAGAGTTTTGTCTCTCGGAAATGAGCAGACTCATAGGCTAGTCTTAAATCTTTTTCCAGTACATTTAGAGCGACTTGCTGAGAGTTGCAGGAACCTAATGCTTTACAAAGTGCGATCGACAAAATATCAACCATATCGTGACCATGACAAATATACCACAGATCTTGAGTATTTGTTTTTAAGCTATCCATATTTGCTCTAATTTCTTGCTCGTCAAGTCCCGGCTTTTGAGAGTTGTTTTTCACAGTTTGAAGCAACTTCGATTCATTTAGTGCCAAGGTTCTATCATCTACAAATTTATTAAAAGCTAAACCTTCAAATTTTAAACAATAATTAAATTTCAGCGAAGCCCATCGCAAATAACCAATAACTTTGGCACTTTCGAGTAAAGTCTGGCGAATATCTTTAGCAAAAAGCTTAATTTTATCTTCAGAACCGTGCTCGGCAAGAACTTTTTCAAGCGCTGGCGACTTCAGCAGCATAGTTTCCAAATCGTGAGTATCTGTGAACAGCAAGTTCGGACTGAGTGGAACACTTCCTTCTAGTATATCAAAATCAGCATCAACAATAGCCAAAACACCAGCAAAGTTACCTTGTTCAAGGATATTTAGCACTTTCACAGCTTTATCCTTGTTATGGGCATTCTCTACACGACACTTTGTAGAGTCTACCAAGTTTTTCCATACCCGTGCATCTGTATCTCCCTCAACGATTAAAATAGATCCAGTGTATTGAGATTGAGTTCTCAGTAAGCGAATTCTGTTGGCAATGCGATCGGGTGTACGGTTTTGTGTCATTCAACTGGCCTTTCTAATTCTACTGTCAAATCCCAGCTATCATCAATAATATCTGGAGAGTGAGTAGCTAACAACACATCAAAGTTTGCCAGCTTAATAATTGCTCGTAAATCTTTGAGAAACTCGACTTGCCATGCTACGTGCAGGGAAATTTCTGGTTCGTCAATGAGAACGAGAGAGTTAGGTTTAACTTTGAATAATAACTCGTAAAGCATCACCAATTCGTGCTGTTCTCCGAAAGATAAGTCTGTGGGCGACAAAAGTTTATCATCCGCCGTTGTAAAGGTAAAACCTTTCTCCTTACTGATGCTCATATTTTTATAGAGAAATCGCTGTTTAATAATCCTTTTGAAAAGCTCTATTTTAGTGGCTAGTTCCTTAAAAACCATGAGTTTTTGTTCTACATCTTCAACATAAACTGACAGAATGTTTTTTGTGACTCCATCAATATTTTGTTCTACTTGAAAATCAGAATTCTCGTCTTTATCTAAAAGACCAGTTTCTCTGAGACGGGAACGCTTTTCCTCAATTTCATTTAATTTGTTGCGAAGTGTTTCCTCTGTTATATCCGAGGGTGCTCTGTTGTTGAAAATTCTTGCGGGAAAGGTTCTTTCAAGGGATTGAGACAATGCACCATATTCAGCCAGCTTTGCTTGAATCTCTTCTGCGAGTTCCTGAGAATATATATTAACTGAGGGAATCATTGATGGGTGTTTCGTGTTTACCGCCACTTCAGGAACATTTGAAGGAGTTAACAAGCGCTGAGTTTCTATAAAATGAACATGAATCGAGCTTCTTACTTCTGACAGCCACTTTGGTTCTTCCTGAGCTCTTGCTAACAAATTTGATATTAACTTTTTATATTCAGACAGTAAACTACTTGTTAATTGTAATTCTGAAATTTGAGTTGGTGTTTCTATGTCACCTGATGACTGTAGTCTCTCCTCTGTGATATCCAAAGAAACATTTGTTTCTGCCAATGAATCTATTAATAGATTAGGTAAAAATATCTCTGCTTCTGCACCAGGCTTAGAAAAATAAAATGTCAAATCTTTATCTTTTTTATCTTCACTGGTATCAATATATTTAGTTATTTGCAGATAACTGCCATCATCAAAGTCTATTCTAAATTCTTCAAATGGAATAGTCCGAATTTCTGAGTAACGTGAATTAAATAATCCATTAATCAGCCTAAGTAATGCTGTTTTACCAAATCCATTCGGACTATGAATAATCGTGATTCTATCTTCCATATTGAGCGAAACCGGATGGTTGAACACTCCAAAAAGTTTAGTAACAGAAATCTTATTGATTCTCATGTTTACCTCTGGTTATATCAAATCCGTTAGTATCATAATTATTCATTTCTCTCTTCTCTTCCTCTGTGTTCTCTGCGTTCTCTGCGGTTAAATCATTCCGGTACAGCCGCAATTGATATAATTTACTAGAATTCTACCACAACCTCCTCTTTCCCTCCCAACAAACCCTGCGCCGCTTCCAACATACTCTCCGCCACATCTTTCAAATCTTCGAGACTTGCCAGATAAGTCCTAATTTTTCGCTACTAATAATTCCGATGCAGCCGGATTTGGCATCAGTGATAGTGCCAGTTATTTAATTGTCTACCGACTAATAGTGCAAGCTTTTGGGGTAAACCAAAATTGCCTCCAGACATTTCCTCCTTTAGACCAATTATAAAAGCTCTACATTCGATCGCACAAATCAATCCTACTTATCTAGATTAGACGCATCAACATATTTTAAAAGAATGACTTATGAACTTCACAGCCAGACTCACACAAATCAGCTTACTCGGTTTAATGCTATTTGCCAGCAATCCTGTCGCCACTTTTGCTCTCGGATCATCGGAACCCACCGCAGCAACATCTCGCACTCAGTCTCCGAGTGAAACAATACAAATAGCTAGCGCATCCACTCCACAACAACTGGTCAGTAATTTTTGTGTTCGCAAGGGAATGAAAGTAGAAAACTATTTCGAGACGAGTAACTTCCGCATTTATCTATGCTACAACAGAGCGAATCAAGTATATTACTACGGCGTGAAAAAGAGTAACGGCAGTACGATTTCCTTGCGTGCTCGAAGTGAAGAGGGGACTGGTTATGTTGCCACAAATGGTACCTACGATTACATCGTTACAGGAGCCAACCTCAGCGTTTATAAAAAGGGCAAACTCATTCTCGAACAACGAGTGATTCGTTCTCTCTAATATCCCCGTAGGGACACGGCATTGCCGTGTCCTCTATTAACCAGGACACGGCAATGTCGTTTCCCTACAATTAATCCCCGTAGGGACACGGCATTGCCGTGTCCTCATCTTTGGCAGAATTAACAATAGGTCGTCACATCCTCACCACACTCATCAGCCAAATAACACAAAGCTCGAAACCGAATCCCCACCACTTGTTCGTAGAGGGGGTTTAATTTGCACAGTGGTGGAATGCAAAATAAAATGCGATCGCGAATTTTAACTTCCCGTGCAAACGGACACTGACTAGGAATAAATTTACACAAGAATCGAGCCAATTTGGGACTGTTAATTTTGGTGCTATCCAGCCACTGTTTCAGCGGATGCAATAGGTCAAAGCGAGGCTTTCGACCGTAACGTTGAGGATTTGTAGCGACACTAACGGCAGTTTCTGGTTGATCAACCCATACCCAAATTGGCACAATGCGATCGGATACTGTATGCTTAAACACATTCATTTTGCTCTGTTCCTCTCTTATAACGAGGTACCAAGAACCCTCTGTAGAGTTTTTGCTTTTGTAATCTACGATCAGTATCTACAGCACCCCGTTTTGATTTACCGGATTGAACTTCTCGAATTAATGACCTTATGCGATAAAATTGGTTCCTTTAGTTTGTCAGGTATCTTTTGTTGACTCTCCTTTTGTAGTTCTTTTATCATTCTGACGCATCTATCTAAAATATTCCATACGTGAAAATGCGGAACTTTTGATAAAAGTGATGATAGTTACAAATATAAGCTCTGCTGCAAAATACCCTAAAGCCCCGGCCCAACTATCACCCCCAGCGATCGCGCAAAAACTCCTACAATTATAAATAACCAACCCATAGCCCTCACCACCCATGAGTAACCCAGAAACCAAAAGTATCACCCGCGAATTGCAAAGCCATGCCGTCATTCTCGGTTGCTGCGTCGCCCTTCTATGGATTATCGAGATTGTCGATGTATTCCTGTTCCGAGGTGGGCTGAATTCCTACGGAGTCCGCCCCCGCAGCCTCGACGGACTTGAGGGCATCCTGTTCATGCCTTTTCTGCATGGCAGTTTTGCCCACTTAGCCAGTAATACTCTTCCTTTTTTAACATTTGGTTGGTTGATTATGCTGCGAAAAATCAGCGACTTTTTTGTCGTGAGTGTCGTTACTATGCTAGTGAGCGGATTGGGAGTTTGGCTGACAGGCGCGCCCAATTCTGTACACATTGGTGCCAGTGGTTTAATTTTTGGTTACTTCGGTTTTTTGCTACTGCGGGGCTTATTTGAACGTAGTTTTACTTCAATTTTGATATCTTTAATTGTCGGTTTCTTCTACGGTGGTTTAATTTGGGGAGTGTTGCCATCTCAGCCGGGAGTTTCTTGGCAAGCACATTTCTTTGGCTTTGTCGGCGGTGTATTAGCAGCTCAACTTTTGGGGCGACAAAAACGGGAAGTTAACTATAACTAACTGCTTACCAATAATTCTACACGAACAGGCAAGCGCACTGTAAAAACAGAACCGCAACCCAATTCGCTTTCTACTTGCATCTCGCCACCCATCATCAGGCAAAAGTGACGGCTAATCGTCAATCCCAAACCAGTGCCACCGTACTGGCGCGTGGTTGAGGGATCGCCTTGCATGAAAGCTTGAAATAAATGCTGCAATTGTTCTGAGGGAATCCCAATGCCGGTATCAGCTACGCGGAAAATAATCGAGTCAGAACAGTCTTCTGATTTTGGAATATTTGAGGTTTTATTTGTAACTCTTTCAATGCTGATTTTAATAGTGCCACTTTTCGTAAATTTGGCCGCATTGCTTAGCAGATTGAGCAATATTTGCCTAGTTTTGATAATATCAGCATACATTACTCCTAAGTCGCTAGCACAATCTATTTCAAATTTATTAGAATTTTTTTCAACCAGGGATTCAACTGTGAAAACTACGTCATCAATTAAACTAGCAGGGTTGAAAGTTTCTAAATAAAGTTCCATTCGCCCCGCTTCTATTTTAGAAATATCGAGGATGTCACTAATTAAAGATAGCAAGTGTTTTCCAGCCGTTTGAATTTTGTGCAAGTCGGGGATAAAATCTTTGCAACCCAAGTCTTCAGCATCTTCTTTGAGTATATCGCTGTAACCGATGATGGCGTTGAGGGGAGTTCGCAATTCGTGGCTCATATTGGCTAAGAATGCGCTTTTTGCTTGGCTTGCAGCTTGAGCGGTTTGAGCCACTTTTTGAAATTCTTCGGCTAATTTGCGCTGGGTAATATCTTCAGCAATCCCGACGATGCGGTAAATTTCTCCTGTTTCGTTGCGGACTGGAAATGCCCGATCGCGTACCCAACAAACTGAGCCGTTTGATCGCACTACTCGATACTCCTCATCATAATCCCCCTGCGCCTGTTTTTCAAAAGCAGCCTTAACCCGATCGCGATCGCCCATATGAATAGCCTCCCAAAAAGATTCCGGTTTTGAACATAAAATCTGACTGCTCCGATTCCATATTTTCTCACAAGCCGGACTCACATAAACTATGTGCTTTTGATTTGGTTCTCTAATCCAAAATACCTCGTGAATATTCTCTGCCAACTGGCGAAACCGCTCCTCGCTAGCCCGCAACTGCGACAGCGTAGTTTGAAACTCAGTCACATCTTGAACCAGTGATGCCACCCCGATTATACAACCCTCAGTATTAATCAAAGTCGTATTGTACCACTCACAAAGAATAATTTTGCCATCCTTTCTGACATTCTCATTAATACTACTAATTCCCCCTTGATTAGTCAACAAAGTTATAGATAGTTGCCTGACGTACTCCTTAGCACTTTCAGGAACTATAATATCTAGTCCGTGCTGTCCCACGGCTTCCAAACGGTTGTATCCAAAAATTCTTTCTGCTGATAAATTCCAGTCTACCACTTCAAAATTTAGATTCCATTCAATCGCACCCAAAGGAGTTTGATGAAGGTGAAGAGCCAGTTTTTGCTGCGAGTTTTTCAGAGAGCTAATTAATTGAGTTTTGTCTGCGATCGCAGATTCCACCCGATCTTCTAGAGTAGTAAATGACTCTTCTAACTGACCTGCCATCTGATTAAAAGAACGGGCCAAAACACCCACCTCATCCTCCCGCTCTACAGAAGCCATCAACCGCGTATCTACCGCCGTCGAGTCCCATTCTCCCCGCGACAAAGCCTCCGCAGCTTTGCTGAGGCGCTGAATCGGAACCACAATCCACCTCGAAGTCAGGTAGCCCAGCAACGTCGCCACCACCAAAGCACCCAAACACAGCAACACAGTGTAGCGAGTATTCTTGTTAATCCTTTCCATAAAATCGGCTTCAGGAACCGCCACCACAATCAGCCAATTCAAGCCTCTCCCGTCAGACAGGGGTGTTACTTGTAGAAATTGTCGTTCCCCATCGATCGCAAAATCTAGCTGATAAGTACCGTCAATCTTGCTCAAATCCCCGAAGCGTTGTGTCAGATAGTGAGCAGTTGATCTAATTAAAGCATTTTTGCTGCTCGTTGCCATAATCCGTTTCGCAACACCTTTACTAAGAATAAATGGCGGTTCAGGAGTAGAATTTGCCACCAATTGCCCCGACCTTTCTACAATGAAAGTCTGTCCAGACTTGCCGATTGTCAGACTATCCAAGAATTGATTTATTTGGGAAAGTAACAGGTCACAACCAATCACTCCAATTAGTTCGCCACGATCGCCATAAACTGGTGCAGCAGCCGTAATCGCCAGTTTTGGTGAATCAAAATAAGTATAAATTTTCGTCCATGCGGGTTTGTTTGCAAGCACTGGTGCTGTATACCAGGGGCGGATGCGGGGGTCGTAATTGGGAGTAATTTGTAATAGTTCGTTTGGTTCTCCCAAATCCGAAGCTGTGTAGGTTTGAAAGCTATAACCAGTAGATTTGTCTGACTTCAAAACTTGTAATTTTCCGTCATCAAGGCGTTCAACTCCTATAAAATCTTTTTGTTCTGAACCGAATTGAATGTAGCTAATTTTATTAAAGGTTTGAATTTGTCTGGAAAAGTATCGGCGCAAACTAGCGGAATCCTGCACGTTCAAAATGCCGAGACGGATGGCATCGACATTTAGCTGATTGACTTGGTGTGGTGTTTCAATATAACTATGAATATGTTGCTGGATACGCGCTGTAACTTCGGCGCGCAGTTGTGCAGCAACATCATTGACTGCTATCCGCCCATTTCGTAGCGACAGCCACCCCGTCAGCCCTACAGCAGCGAAAGTCTGGAGGGCGAAAGGCACAACTAGGATGATCCGAATTGGTATTTTACCCGACATTTTTAAAATCGAGTTGGTCAGATATTTAATTTCCATGGTCAAGCTAAACTTTACATAAGCAACAATATTTCGATAAGCTGCAACCTGATCAATGTAGATTTTTAATTTGCAAGAGTTTTTTCTGGCAACTTGCTGCTGAAAACTCAGATTTGTCCACCAGGGATTGAATTTTAAACTTTTGTCATGGTTATCTTAGCCTGATCGCTCGCTGTTGGAGCATGGACGATGCCATTGGTGTCAATTTAAGACTAAAACCCATAATTCGTCACACTTTAAGAATTTTAAACTGGATATTATAAGAATACTAGGATGCAACTCAAAAAAGGATTGATCATGAACACAATTATTGCTACTTTTGGTACTGTTCTGGGACTGAACTCTATGTTAATCGGTCTAACGCCGGCGGTTTTAGCCCAACCAACACCCCAAATGCTGCGACAAAATTCGGAAACGACTTTATCTGGTGATTCTCTGAGGACTGTGGAGGACAGAACGCTGGACTCTGACTACCAAAACTGGATTGGTGTACCAGAAACGGTCGGTAATTCTGCTGTCAGAGGTAGTCGCTGGGATGACACTTTTCGGATCAAAAACGATCGCGAATTTCAATTTATCACCACTCCTTCGGACGCCCAGCGTCAAGGAAATCCTTTACCTCCCAAGCCAAGTGACAGCGGGACAGGAGCCGGAGTTCAGATTCAGCTAGGGTTATAATTGGATTTATTGTGATCGCGATCGCATTTTTTAACGATTTTTATCACAATTACTCAGCTCTTTCCATCACACCAAACCCCCCCTTCTCAACAGACGATCAGTGCAATCAGACTTCTGCTACATATCGCAAAATACCACAAAACTGGCGGTGAAGGTGATGGGAAAGGCTCAACTGATCGATTATTTACGGGGGGAGTTGGCGATCTCGAATTCGGCGATCGCAGTTGCTCTCCGACACGGCGAACAAGATGCCACCCAACTTCCTATGGTTCTGTGGCAGTACGGGTTGGTTACGCTAGAACAACTCAACCTCATTTTTGATTGGCTGCAAACTCAGCCGACGTGAACAATTGGCAATCTGTCGAGAATCCTAAAAGATGCAATCTAACGATACGATCAAATAAG